>CALYTB010000016.1 GCA_945486035.1 uncultured Clostridia bacterium | reverse complement strand
ACGCTTTTGTTGCTGCCCCCAAGTGGCTTGACCGTGATAAGAATACCCTCCAGGGTAAGGTTATTGCTATGCCCACCAAGGCCGATATCGACTTCGATATCGCTGTGCACCTCATCGTCGAGTTGTACTCCAAGTAATAACTCCTTCCTGTCTGTACGCATGTTTGTCCCGTGGGGAGGTTCCCTCCCCGCAATCTTAAGGAGGGTTTTGATTCATGGTAGAAATTGAAAAGCCTCGCATCACCTGTCTTGACTGCGTTGAGGAGCCTTCCTACGGCAAGTTCGTCGTGGAGCCTCTGGAGCGTGGCTACGGCATGACCCTGGGCAACTCTCTGCGCAGGATCCTGCTGAGCAGCCTCCCTGGCTACGCGGCAACCTCCGTGAAGATCCAGGGCGTTCAGCATGAGTTCTCCACCATCCCCGGGGTTACCGAGGATGTGACCGAGATCGTCCTGAATGTCAAGCGGATCACTCCCAAGCTGCACTGCGCCGGTACCAAGACCGTGCACATCGACGCCGTGGGCCCCTGTGTAGTCACCGCGGGCGATATCAAGGCGGATGCCGAGGTCGAGATTCTGAACCCCGAGCTGCATATCTGCACTCTGGGGGAGGACGCCACGTTTAATATGGAAATCACCCTGTCCCAGGGCCGGGGCTATGTATCCGCTGACCGGAACAAGACCCCCCAGACCGTTATCGGTGTGATTCCCATTGACTCCATCTATTCTCCCGTGACCAAGGTGAATTACACGGTGGAGCCCACCCGAGTCGGCGACAAGACCGATTTCGACAAGCTGACCTTGGAGGTCTGGACAGATTCCACCATCACCGCGAAGGACGCGGTTTCCCTTGGCGCGAAGATTCTTTCCGATCATCTGACTGTGTTTACCAACCTGTCCGATGCTGTCAGCACTTCCTCCACCGTGGTGGAGAAGACCGCTGACCGGCCTGATGCCAAGCTCTCCATGACCATCGATGAGCTGGACCTGAGTGTCCGGAGCTTCAACTGCCTGAAGCGTGCCAACATCAACACCGTTGCCGACCTGATCAACAAGACCGGCGAGGACATGATGAAGGTTCGCAACATGGGCAAGAAGTCCCTGGACGAGGTTCAGAAGAAGCTGGAGATGATGGGCCTGTCCCTGGCCAGTGAGGACACTGGCAGCAACACTTAAGTAGATATCCAGTTAACCTTTTAAAAAGGAGGAAACGTTCATGTTCGGCACTCGCAAGCTGGGTAAGACCAGCGCTCAGAGAAAGGCCCTGCTGCGCCAGCAGGTTACCGACCTGCTGGAGAACGGTAAGATGGAAACCACCTTCTACCGTGCCAAGGAAGTGCAGCCTGTGGTTGAGAAGATGATCACCCTGGGCAAGAAGGGCAATCTGACGGCTTACCGCAGAGCTCTGGCCTTCATCACCAAGGAAGATGTGGCGCACAAGCTGTTCAAGGAGATCGCTCCCAAGTACGCTGACCGCAACGGCGGCTACACCAGAGTGACCCGTACCGGCCCCCGCCGCGGTGACGCCGCTGAGATGGCTGTCATCGAGCTGGTGTAATCCGGATCGAGAAGAGAATTTCCCCTGCCTCTTCGCAGGAGGCAGGGGCTTTTCTTGAATTTCCGCCAAATAATTTGCGGAAATCTCTTGACAATTCCGCTTCCATAAGCTATAATAGCGAAGCTGTCCGGCAAAAATGAATATGCTGCTATAGCTCAGCCGGTAGAGCGCATCCTTGGTAAGGATGAGGTCGCCAGTTCAAATCTGGCTAGCAGCTCCAAAAATCCCGAATGCGCAAGCGTTCGGGATTTTTACCTATTCACGCTTCCCTATTCACTGATATGCGTATTCGGGATTTTTGGTAGTGAATAGTGAATAGCTAGGATGCGGGGAGAAAGTCGTTCCATGGCAAGCATTTTACAGGAGAAGTCAAAGGCTTTTCTGTTTTGGGTTTCGGCGAACGCACACTCTGCTTGGGCAGCCTTGGGTTTTTCGGTGCTTAGCCTCGGCAGCGTGTTATACTATTTGGAAAGAAGGAGAAACAATATGAAAAAAGCATTTGCGATTCTCTTGGTGCTGGTGATGGGGGTGTCCTTTGTTGCTTGCGGGGCTTCTGCCGGTGGGGAAGTCAAGGAGCCTGCAAAAGTGGAGGTGGGGGGTACCGAAGCGGCGGAGAAGCCTGCGCAGACCGAAGACAGTGCAGCTGTGCAAAGCACTGAAACGGAAGTTTCCATTGAAGAAACGCTGCTCGTTGACGAGGGCGGCGTGAAAATCACGGCCAAGGGCTTGCGTATGGGTGGGCTCTTTGGACCGGAACTCAAGTTGCTGATTGAAAACAACTCGGGAAAGGACCTGACCGTTCAGTGCCGGAATGTGTCTGTGAATGGATACATGGTCGAAACCATGATGTCCGTTGATGTGGTGAATGGGAAAAAGGCAAATGACAGCATCACATTCATGGCATCTGACCTTGAAATCTCCGGAATCACCGCGATTGCGGATATGGAATTATCCTTCCACATGTTTACCACAGCCGATTGGGAAGCCTACCTGGACACGGCGCCGATTCAGCTGAAAACCTCTATCGCGGATACTTACGAATATGCATTTGACGACAGCGGGGAAGTGGCCTATGATGCGGGCGGCATCAAGGTGATCATCAAGGGCTTGGCGGAGGATACCTCCATCTGGGGTCCGAGTGTTGTGGTTTATATTGAGAATAACACGGACAAGGCCTTTACGGTGCAGGCAAGAGATGTGTCCGTGAACGGATTCATGCTGGACCCCATCTTCTCCTGCGATGTGATGCCCGGTAAGAAGGCGGTTGACACCATTACATTCATGGATACGCAGCTGGAAGAAAACGAAATCGGCAGCATTGAGAATATTGAACTGTCTTTCCGCATCTTTGACTTCGAGTCCTGGGATACGATTGTCGATACCGATGTGGTAAGCATGGCTTTCTGATCTGAACAACAAGGAGCAAGGCGAGGAACCTTGCTCCTTTTTTGTTTGGAAATAGCCCGCTGAGAGCTTGTTCATTTGCATTGGGAGAACTGTGTGGAAAAAGAACAATTTGAAGCGCAATAATTATAGAAAGCAAAAGGCAGCGCCAGCCATAATATAAGAAAACAGGTTATATCTTTCGTCAGCAATGCGAAAAATGCGTTTGAATCTGTGGACGATTGAAACAATATAATCGAAAATGCTTATCGGGTTAAATCAGCAACTGGATAAATTGGTGTTTGAAAGGATGCGTTTCAGATTTCCTGTCATTGCGAACCAGCGCGCACGCTGGTGTGGCAATCCCCCCGTTAGAGGGAAAATGTATCGTCAATTGCCATGCAGAGTGGGGAAACGCTGCAATTTTTGGTGGTAATCGTTACCTGGTTCCTTTCAACCGGGGGATTGCCACGCCAGTGTGAGCACTGGCTCGCAATGACAGCAAGTATTCGACAAACACCAATTTATCGGTTTGCTGAGTCAGGTTGATAAGCATTTAATCGAATACGCTTCCATTTTCAGGGGAAATGGAATCACAAAAGAAATGCATCCGGTGAACAAAACAGACAGGAGGGGCTTTATGGAACAGCTACAGTACGGAATCGTTGGATTGGTTTTGAAACGGCACGACCGGGTTCAATGCGGCGAGGAGGCTTTCTGGAGGGGAATTCCGCCGGTGGAACCGTTCTTCCGGGCGGGGGGAAATCCCGTGGGAAGCAGTCCGACCAGCTGCCGGGCGGCGCTGACGGAGGATTCGCTGACGGTGCGCTTTGACTGCGGGGAGGGCCCCACGGCCTACCGTGTCACCTCCGGGGGGAAGGAGCCCATGCCCCGTAAGGATCGGGTGGAATTGGCGCTCCAGGGCCCGAATATGGGCAAATGGGATTTCTGCGTATTCGCGGTGAACCGGGACGGAACCGGCGAGGCCTTCCGGGAAACCGGAATGACCTACCTGGGCGGCGGGGAGGCCTTCACCGGCGGCATGAACTGCAAGCGAGATGAAGGTGTGAAAACCACTCTGACTTCCGATTGCTGGAGCTTTGCAGCCTGGCAGGAGGACGGAAAGTGGGGATGCAGCATCCGCGTACCCCTGGCGCTGTTCGGCGGAAAGGCCGATGCGCCCTTCCGGATGCAGGTCTACCGGAAAAAGCACCAGACCAGTGAAATCCTCTGCCCCACGGCGCTGGATTTGAATGTGAATTACTCCGATCGGTTCGAATACGACCCGCTGACTTTCCTGGAGGCCTTTCCGGGGGATCGGGATCAGGTACTCCGGGGAGACGGGATCTTCTGCGCCCTTCCCTCCGGGGAAAAGCGTTGGCACAGAGCCGGTGTGCTGACCCGGCTTTCTCGGGAGGAGACCGGGCGTGTCCTCCGGTGGCAGAAAACCCGTGACGGCAGCTTTGAAGAAAAGGTGGTTCTTGCCCAGCGGTGGCAGGATGCCCTGTCGCTGGATGGGGTGGACTTCTTCTTTAACCAGGCCATTGCCCATCCCTGGAAATTCCTGGAGCCCTGGGTGGAGCGCACCCAGGTGAACCTGTGTCTGTCCCGGGGGGATTTTGCCGGGGCGGAGCAGCGGCTGGATGGGTATCTGGAGCATCTGGATCAGCTCACCCGCTGGTGGTACGCCGACCATACCCTGGGGAACCGGGGAGAGGACTGGAAGCGTATGGGAATGCTGCTGCGGGCCGAAGCCCAGCCTGACCAGTCCGTGGTGCTGGAATTTGACTCGGGAAAACAGCTGCGGTTGACGGCGGCGGTAAGCGGTCTGCGGGTCCGTATGGAGGGGGAGGGCTTCTTCCGGTGTCCGCCCCAGCCGATCACGGTTTGCGCGGAGGCTCCCGTTCCGGAGCTTCGGATCGAGGATCACCGGCTGGAAATCGGGATGGGAAAGGACTGGTTCCTCCGCTGGGACGGAGAAACGCTGCTGGACTCCGAAGCCCTGGAATACCGGGCGGAGGACGGGAGGCTGAGCAGCACCCGTATTTGTCTGCCCCTTCCCGGGAAGGGCGCCGTGACCGGCTTTGGAGAGCGGTTCGACAGCGTGAACCAGCGGGGAAAACGGCTCTTTTTGTGGCAGCGGGATTCCTGTGAAGGATGTCTGGCCGGGATCGGCAATCAGTCCTATAAGAACATTCCGCTGATTACGGTGGAGAATGGCTATACCCTCTTTGCAAACCATCACGGAAAAATCTGGGCGGATGTGGGCTGCGACCGGGCGGACCGGCTGCAGCTTGTGACGGAGGATGATTTCCTGGATGTATTCGTGTGGAGCGACGGCCCGGAAAACGCCATGGAGCATTACACGGACCTCACCGGCAAGCCCATTCTGCCGCCCAGCTGGGTTTTTGAGCCCTGGTGCGGAGGCGGCGGCGGCCGTTGGCTCCATGGGCCGCTGAAGGATCTGTTCCGGGAGCAGTACGCGGTGCTGCAGAGGTTCCGTCAGGAGGACATTCCCCATTCCGGATTCTACGCCGAGGGAGCCGGCGCCGGCTGGACCGGTGCGGTTCATAAGGAAGAGCTGTACAAGATTGTATCCGCTGCCGAGAGCCTGGGCATCCACGCGTTCTCCTGGCAGTATCCCAATATGTCGCTTCGGGAGGCCAAAGCGCTGCTTCCCGACTGCCCGGAGGAGGAGCTCCCGGTTACCAAAGCGCCGGAGGGGCTGCCCACCTACATCGATTTCACCCACCCCAACGCCGGGAAACTGCTGCGGGCCCAGTGGAGGGACCGGCTGGACGCGGGAATCCGGGGCTCCATGGTGGATTTCGGCGATGTGGTTCCCGACGAGGCCCGCTTCCACGACGGGCGCACGGGCCGCACCATGCACAACGGCTATGCCATCACCTATGCCAAGGCCTACCGGGAGATGTTCCTGGAGCGGTACGGTGAGGACCATGTGCTCTATACCCGGGGCGCGGGCGCCGGTTCCCAGGCCTATGCCTGTCAGTTCGGCGGCGACCATCTGACCAGCTTCCTGGGACTGCGCTACTCCATCTGCGGAGGCGTGACGGCCGCCATGTCCGGTTTGCCCTTCTGGGGGGTGGATGCGGGAGGCTATGACGGCTTCGGCGATGAGGAGACCTACCTGCGCTGGACAGCCTTTGCCTGCTTCAACCCCATCATGCGCTATCACGGAACGGCACCCCGGGAGCCCTGGGAATACAGCCCTTATGCCGTGGACGTTTACCGCCGCTATGCCTGGCTTCGGGAGAATCTGCTGCCCTATGCCTGGCACCACGCGGTGCTTGCCCACAGAACCGGCATGAGCGTTCTGCGACCCATGACCGCGGAGCCGGGGACGGAGCTTCCCCGGGAGGTCTACGACACCCAGTATTTCTACGGATCGGAGCTGCTGGTGGCGCCGGTGTGCCAGGAGGGAACCGTCCGGGATGTGTGGCTGCCCAAGGGCCGCTGGTATGCGCTCATGGACAGCGCTCTGGTGCTGGAGGGCGGACAAACCCACACCGTATCCGCTCCCATCGATCAGATTCCGGTATTTATGCGGGAGGGCGCCTGTGTTCCCCTCCGGCTCAACGAGAATCTGCGGCTGGGAAGCAGCATGACCACCAGCTCCTGCGATGCGCTGCTGCTGACGAACCTGTCCGGGGAGCGGATGGGCACGCGCTACACCGAGCGCGCCGGCTCCTACCGCTACGCAATCAGCGGAAACGAGACCCGTTTTACCTTCCGGGCCAGCGGAAGATGGGACAAGACCTACCTGCTGGTGCGGGGGGTAACCGATCCCGGGGAGGTCAGGCTCGGCGGAAGAAAGCTGCCCCAGACCCCCAACCGGGGCGGACTGCTGCTGGACGAGGGCTGGTGCCTGCTGGAGGACGGCACCCTGGCTGTCCGGATGCATCCCGGAGAAGGCATCTGCCTGGAGATTACGAACAGCCCCCGCAGCTGACGGGATACACTAAAAACAGAACGCACATATCGGGTTTTCTCAGCTGTTCGATAAATTGTTGTTTGTAAAGATATGCTGTCATTGCGAGACCAGTCCGCAGACTGGTCGTGGCAATCCCCCGGTTAGAGGGGGAATGTTCCAAAAAGCACCCGAAAGGATGGGCGTTTCCGCGATTTTTGGTGGTAATCGTTACCTGGTTCCTTTTAACCGGGGGATTGCCACACCAGTGTGCGCACTGGTTCGCAATGACAGGTAAATCTGGGACACAGCCCGACAAATACCAATTTATCGCTATGCTCAGAAAAGCCGATGAGGAAAAACAGAAAAGGAGAATTGCAATGATTCAGCTCGATCATCACGGAAAACCCACCTATCATCCCGATGCAACCATTGACGAGGCCATGGGGGTACAGAAGGGCCGCTGCCATTTCAGCGCGGAGGGGAACAAGGATTTCCTCATCTGCGTCACGGCCTACGAGCCGGAGCCCTGCGGAGCGGTTTTTGAGGCCGCCACCTTCCGGGGAAGCTCTGCCCGGGTTCGGGTCGCCTTTGTCAGCGACACCGCCTTCCGGCTGACCATGCTGCCGGAGGGCGTGTCCGGGGTATCCAACCCCGTATTCCACTTCGCGGAGAACACCCCCGTCACCGTCACGGAGAACGAGGAGTTCATCCTGGTCAGCACCCGGCGGGTGGAGCTTCAGTTCCGGAAGCTTCCCTGGGAGATGACCGTGCTTCTGGACGGAGAGGAGCTGACCAAGGAGCAGATCAAGGACTTCAACTGCGGTCAGCGGTACAAATCCATCCCCCTGGGCTTCGCCCGGGACGGCGAGGGAAAGGTGCTCTACGCCTTCGAAACCATGTACATGTACACCGACGAGGCCTTCTACGGCTTCGGCGAGAAGTTTACCTCCTTCAACAAGCGGGGTCAGAAGCTTACGGTCTGGCAGCGGGATGCGGAATCCACCAACTCTGATGTGTCCTACAAGGCCATGCCCTACTTCATGAGCTCCTCCGGCTACAGCATCCTGCTCAACACCTTCACCCGCACCCACTTCAACATGGGCGCGGATTCCGGGGTGTCCTACACCATGGAGACGGAGGACCCCTGCTTGGACTACTACGTGATCTGCAACCGCAGCTACCGGGGAATTCTGGAGGACTACACCGCCCTCAGCGGCAGATCCCGGATGATCCCCCGGTGGGCCTTCGGCTTCTGGATGTCCAAGATGAGCTATATGTCCCGGCAGGAGCTGGAGGAAACCGTGGACAATATGGCCAAATTCGGTATGTCCGTGGATGTGATTCACATCGATGCCTGGGACTCCTTCTTCACCGGCGGGAAGACGGAGCTTTTGACCTTTGACGAGAAGCGGTTCCCCGACCCCGAGGGTATGATTCGGAATCTGGCGGAAAAAGGTATCCACCTTTCCCTGTGGATGTTCCCCTATGTCCCCGTGTCCCTGAGCCGTTTCGCATCCGAAATTCCCGGCGCTGCTCCAGGCGAATCTTACCAGTTCCGGATTATGAAGGAGCGGGGCTTCCTGGTGAAGAACCGGGACGGCGAGGTCTGTACCTTCATGCCCGGCGAGGGCGATGCCGGTATGCGGGTGGCGGCTCTGGACTTCAGCAATCCCGCCCTGGTGGAATATATGAACGAGCGCATCGGCAAGCTGATGCGGATGGGCGTGGGCGTTATCAAAACCGACTTCTCCGAGGAGATTCCTGAGGAGGCGGTGCTCTATGACGGCTCCACCGGCAAGGAGGCCCACAACAAGTACCCCCTGCTCTACGCCAGAACCATCTACGAGGCCTCCCGGAAGGCCAAGGAGGAGATGGGCCAGAAGGCGCTGCTCTGGGGCCGCAGCGGCTACATGGGCAGCCAGAACTATCCCGCCAACTGGGCAGGCGATTCCTCCGCGGCCATCAACAACAACTCCGCGCTGCTGCGGGGCGGCCTGAGCATGGGCCTTTCCGGCGTGTCCTTCTGGGGCTTTGACATCGGCGGCTTCTACACCTGCGATTACGAGGGCCAGCGGACCCTGCCGGAGGATGAGGAGTACATCCGCTCCGTGCAGCTGGGCCTCATGAGCCCCCTGAGCCGCAGCCACGGCCAGTCCACCCCCAGAGAGCCCTGGTACTACTCCGAGACCGCCCAGGCGGCGTTCCTGAAGATCAACAAGTACCGCTACCGCCTGCTGCCCTACCTCTACAGCACCGCCTACGAGACCCATTATTTCGGCGTGCCCATGATGCGGGCCATGCTGCTGGAATACCCGGAGGATCGGAATGTGCGGGACATCGCCAATCAGTACATGCTGGGCGAGGCCATGCTGGTTGCCCCCGTATTCGACCGGAAGAATCACCCCGTTTACCTGCCGGAGGGCAGCTGGATCGACCTGGAGAACCACCGCAGAGTCGCGGGCGGCTGGGATGTACGCCAGTGGCCCATCGATGCCGTGCCCCGTTACCTGCGGGAGAACAGAGGCCTGTTTATGCACAAGCACGCGCCGGAGCACATCGCCGACGAGAACTTTAAGGATCTGACCTTCGTCATGAACCTGACGGACTGCCTGCAGCAGCGTTATTACGACGACGGCGTGCGGGGCGAGATCGGCGCGAAGCGCTCCGGGGATACCGTGACGGTTACCTGCGACAATGTGCCCGTTACCCAGCTGCGGATCTACTCCGACCGGCCGGTCCGCAGCGTGGCGGTCAACGGCGAGCTTTGGCAGACGGTGGATCAGGGCGCCTGGGTGGACGCGATGCCCGTAGCCTGCGCCTCCCTGTGAGAGTACAAAAACAACAATTATCCATTAAGATAGCAAAGAAATTTTGTTGAATTATAAATATACTATAGACATGATTCGACACAAGGGGGCAGACCAATGATTCAGGTTGACCATCATGGAAAAAAAGGCTACCAGCCGGAGGCCGGAACTGCAGATTCGCTGGTAATTGAGAAAGGGTATTGCCACTTTACCTCCCAGGGGCATAAGGACTTCGTAAACGCCATCAACGCTTACCAGCCGGAGCCCCATGGAGTTACCTTTGAGACGGTGACCTTCCGGGGAAACCGGGCCGCCATCCGGGTTTCCTTCCCGGAGGATGCGGTTTTCCGCTTCACCATGCTCCCCGGGGGTGTGGAAAAATGCGCAAACCCCGTATTCTCCTTCCCGGAGAAGGCCGATGTGACCGTCTGTGAGGATGACACCTTCGTGACGGCCCGGACGCAGCGCCTGGAGCTGCGGTTTCGGAAGATTCCCTGGGAGATGACCGTTTACCTGGACGGCAAGCGGCTCACCGGGGAGCAGATCAAGGATTTCAACGTGGATCAGCGCTACAAATCCCTGCCCGTGGGCTTCGCCCTGGACGATGACGGGAACGTGTGCCACACCTACGAAACCATGTATCTGCACTGCGACGAGGATTTCTACGGCTTCGGCGAGAAATTCACCTCCTTCAACAAGCGGGGCCAGAAGCTCACGGTCTGGCAGCGGGATGCCGGCTCCACCAACTCCGGCGTATGCTACAAGGGCATGCCCTACTTCATGAGCTCCGCGGGCTACAGCGTTTTCCTCAACACCTTCAGCCGCACCCATTTCAACATGGGCGCCGATTCCGGGGTTTCCTACACCATGGAGTCCGAGGACACCTGCCTGGACTACTACATGATCTGCAACCGGGACTACCGGGGCATTTTGGAGCAGTACACGGCGCTGACCGGCCGATCTCCCATGATTCCCAGATGGGCCTTCGGCTTCTGGATGTCCAAGATGAGCTACATGACCCGCCAGGAGGTGGAGGAAACCGTGGATCGCATGGCCGCCTTCGGCATGTCTGCGGATGTGATTCACATCGACGGCTGGGGCTCCATGTTCACGAACGACACCGGCGAGCTGCTGAGCTTCGACGAAGGCCGCTTCCCCAACCCGGAGGAAATGGTTCGGAATCTGGCGAAAAAGGGCGTGCATCTCTCACTTTGGATGTTCCCCTATGTGCATGAGAAGAATTGGAACGGAACCGTATCCAAATCCTTTGAGAACATGAAGGCCCGGGGCTTCCTGGTCAAGCGCCCCGACGGCGAGGTTTATACCTTCATGCCCGGCGAAGGGGATGCCAGCCACAAGGTGGCGGCGCTGGACTTTACCAACCCGGCTCTGGTGGAATATATGACCGAGCGGGTGGGGAACCTGATGCGCATGGGCGTGGGGGTCATCAAGACCGACTTCTCCGAGGAAATCCCCGAGGACGCGGTGCTCTTCGATGGCTCCACCGGCGCCCAGTCCCACAACAAGTACCCGCTGCTGTACGCCAAGACCATTTACGAGGCCTCCCGGCGGGTCAAGGACCAGATGGGCCAGAAGGCGCTGCTCTGGGGCCGCAGCGGCTATCTGGGAAGCCAGAACTATCCGGCCAACTGGGCCGGAGACTCCTCCGCTTCCCTGAACAACCTGGCCTCCATTCTCAGCGGCGGTCTGAGCATCGGCATTTCCGGCGTGTCCTTCTGGGGCTTTGACATCGGCGGTTTCTACAACTGCGATTACGAAGGCCGCAGAACCGTGCCGGACGACGATGACTACATCCGCTCCGTACAGATGGGCCTGATGAGCCCCCTGAGCCGCAGCCACGGCCAGTCCACCCCCAGAGAGCCCTGGGTGTTCTCGGAAACCGCCCAGGCCGCCTTCCTGAAGATCAATAAGCTGCGCTACCGGCTGCTGCCGTACCTGTACAGCACCGCCTACGAGACCTGCGACCGGGGCCTTCCCATGATGCGGCCCCTGCTGCTGGAGTTCCAGGAGGACCGTACCGTTCGGAACATCGGCACCGAGTACATGCTGGGCGAGGCCATGCTGGTGGCCCCGGTGTTCGATCAGCCTGAGCACGCCATCTACCTTCCCAAGGGCAGCTGGATTGATCTGGAGGACAATTCCCGGGTCAGCGGCGGCGAGTGGATTGTCCGGGAAAAGCGGATTGATGTGATCCCCCTGTTCCTCAGGGAAAACCGGGGTATCTTCCTGCTGGACCAGGCGCCCATGCACATCGCGGACGAGAATTTCCGGGAGCTGACCTTCGCCATGAACCTGACGGACTGCCTGGAGCAGACCTACCGGGATGACGGCGTGGAGGGAAGAATCTGGGCCAAGCGCACCGGCGAAGCCGTGGAGGTCAGCTGCTGCGGTGTCCCGCTGAGCAAGCTTCAGATTTTCGCGGATTGTCCCACCCTTCGGGTTACCGTAAACGGCAAACCCTGGCGCACCGAAAAACACGTGCACTATTTCCTGGCAAGTCAGGAAGTGTAAATAAACGGGCACCTCGAAAAACTGCCCTTTTGGGTTTTGGACGGTTCTTTTATTCTGACAACGCGTTTTGAAAATCCCACAATACACACAAAGTATTCCGGAATTTCCAAAACTTTTGGTTCAATGAAAAAACTTGTGTGATTTGATTTTTCTGGAAATCTGAAGGAAACAGCGCGCCACCTGTAGGGTGCGGTCATGACCGCACCGCAACGGTTGTGGGATAGAGTTGTAACGTTTTCCAGAAAAACCTGCTTATTTCTAGTCGAAACCCGGGCGGGGCGGTCATGACCGCCCCCTGCAGAAGACGCTGTCAAACAACTTAGGTGTTTATGCATCCTGCGCCCCGTTGGAATGCAGACAAGGGAATGGAGCGCTCAAACACACAAACTTTTTCATTGAGGCAAACTTTTGTCAGAATAAAAACCCTCGTCCAAAACCGCAAAAAGCAGTTTTTGGAGGATGCCAAAAAAGAACGGAGGAACTATCGCATGAAGAAAGTATTGTGCATCATTCTCAGCATCCTGATGGTTGCGGGCATGCTGGCCGGCTGCGGCCAGAAGGCCGACACCAAGCCTGCCGCCCAGGGCAACGCCGCCGCCAATTCCGGAGAGGAACCCTATGAGGTTCATATGCTGATCGCTTTGCCTGCCACCGCTCCTGACTCCGCTGCGGTGGAGCGCGTGATGAACGCGGTCAACGCCATCACCCTGCCCAAGCTGAACATGACCCTGAAGCTGGAGGTTATGCCCTTCTCCATGTACCTGGAGCAGGTTCCCCTGCAGCTGAGCTCCGGCGCCAGCCTGGATATCTTCACCGCCATCTCCCAAATGGGTCCTTCCTGGGTGAACGCCGGCTACCTGCTGGATCTGACCGATCTGATGGCTGAGTACGGCAAGGACATTCCCGGCACCTACTCCTCCCCCGAGCTGGCTACCGTCTGCAACCTGAACGGCTACCTGTACGGCCTGCCCGTGCACAAGGAGACCTGCCAGCAGCCCACCATGTTCTTACGCACCGACATTCTGGAGAAGCACAATCTGGATGTGAGCAACATCAGAACGCTGGCCGATGTGGATGCTCTGTTCGAGAAGGTTTCCCAGCTGGAGCCCGACATGTGGATGGTCGCCGCTGACAACACCGCCCAGGGTAAGACCGTGGAAGCCGACTTCATCGGCGGCTCCACCATCACCGCCGGACTGCTTCTGAACCGGGACAACACCGAGGTCGTGGAAATTGTCGGTTCCGAGGAATTCCGCGAGTGGTGTGACTACCACTACAAGTGGTATACCAAGGGCTGGATCAACTCCGGCGCCGCTTCCGACACCGAGTCCTACTACTCCTACATCAAGTCCGGCCAGGCTTTCTCCTTCTTCTCTGACTACGGTCATCCTCTGTCCCTCGCCGACCAGCAGGCCAACTGCAGCGGCACCCCGCTGACCATGGTCCAGCTGGATACCCCCTACTGCACCACCAACTCCTCCGCCGTGTTCTGCTACTCCATCGGCGCAGGCTCCAAGGACCCCGCCAAGGCCATGACCATGCTCAACGAGATCATGACCAGCACCGAGCTGATGAACCTGCTCAACTGGGGCGTTGAGGGCGAGGATTATGTTGTCAACGCCGACGGCCTTCTGGACTTCCCCGAGGGCAAGGACGCTTCCACCGTGGGCTACCACCTGAATGCCGGCTGGATCCTGCCCAACCAGTTCAAGTGCACACCCTGGTGCACCAGCCCTGCCGACATCTATGACCAGTTCATGGATTACAACGCCACCGCCGTGAATTCCCCCGCGCTGGGCTTCCGCTTTGACCCCGATCCCGTTTCCGACATCGTCAGCGCCGTCAGCAACGTCCGTTCCAAGTACTACAAAGCTCTGATCGTCGGTGCCGTGGACCCCGCCGAGTATATTCCCAAGTACCTGGAGGAGCTGGATGCCGCCGGCAACCAGGAGCTGATCGCCGAGATCCAGCGCCAGCTGGACGAGTGGCTTGCCTCCAAGGGCTAAGATACTTCCTTGAGAGAGGAAGACAGTTATGAGCAAGAATTCCAAGCCTCTGCGCCTTCGGGCGCAGAGGTTCAAAGGATACCTGCCGCTGTATTTGATGATGCTGCCGGCATTTGTGTATCTGCTGATCAATAACTACTGGCCCATGAGCGGTCTGGTGCTGGCCTTCAAGAAATATACGGTGCAGGGCGGCATCTGGGGCAGCCAATGGGTTGGCCTGCGGAACTTCCAGTTCCTGTTCCGCAACAACGAAACCGCCGTCATGGTGCGCAACACCCTGTGCTATAACCTGGCGTTCATGGTCATCAACGTGATTGTGGGCGTGTTTCTTGCCATCCTGATCACCGAGATCGGCAACAAGACCCTGCGTAAGCTGGCACAGAGCAGCGTGCTGCTGCCCTTTGTGGTTTCCATCATCATTGTTTCTTACATGGTGCGCGCGTTCCTGGATGCGGATACGGGCCTTCTCAACTCCCTGATCGTGGCCTGGGGCGGCAAGAAGACCAGCTGGTATGACACCCCGGGTCCATGGCCGTTTATCCTGACCCTTGTCAATACCTGGAAAGGCGCGGGCTACGGATGTATCCTGTACATCTCTACCATCATGGGCATTGACCCTTCCCTGTATGAGGTGGCCCACCTGAGCGGGGCCTCCAAGCTGCAGAGCATCCGCTATGTCACGCTGCCCTACCTGAAGCCCACCATCATCACCATGGTGCTGCTGAACATGGGCAGAATCTTCAACAGTGATTTTGGCCTCTTCTTCCAGGTTCCTCAGAACTCCGGCATGATTATGGATGTGACCCAGACCATCGACACCTTCGTCTACCGGGGCCTGATTGTTCAGCCCAACATCGGCATGACGGCGGCTGCCAGCTTCCTGCAGTCGTGCATCGGCTTCGCGCTGGTTTTGGCGTTCAACGCCATCACCCGAAAAGTCAGCCGTGACGACGCGCTGTTTTAAGGAGGTGTCCCCATGGTTAAGTCAAAACAGGACAAACGCTTTGAGCTGTTTGCGTCCATTGTCATGATCCTGGTGATGGCCGTCATCATTTTTCCGTTCGTGCTGCTGTTTGTATCGTCCATCACCGACGAGAACACGCTGCTCATCAACGGCTACTCCATCTTCCCCAAGAAGCTGAGCCTGGACGCTTACAAGTATATCTGGAATTCCGGCTCGGTCATTATGCGGGCCTATGCCACCACGGTGTGCATCACCCTGGTCGGTACCATCTGCCATGTTGCCATTGTGGCTCTGGTTGCGTATCCTCTGTCGCTGCGGAATCTGCCGGGCAAACGGGTGTTCAATTTCCTGATCCTGTTTACCATCCTCTTCCACGGCGGCCTGGTTCCCACCTACATGATCTACACCACGGTGCTGCACATCAAGGACACTTATTTGGCACTTCTGGTTCCGAATCTGCTGTTCAGCTCCTTCAACGCCATCATCGTCAGAACGTATCTGCGTACCAATGTTCCCAGTGAGCTCTATGAGTCCGCCAAGATCGACGGCGCTTCGGAATTCCGGATCTTCCGGGAGATTGTTCTGCCTCTGGGCAAGCCGATCTTTGTGACCATCGCTGTTTTCGCGGGACTGAACTATTGGAATGACTGGACAAATGGGTTATACTATATCAGTGACTCTTCGAAATACTCCATTCAGCAGCTGCTGAACGTTATGGTGAAGAACATCCAGTATCTGACCCAGTATGGCCGGGCACCCGCAAACGGCGCCATTCCCAGCATTGGACTGCGGATGGCCATCGCTTTCATCGCGATGCTCCCCATTCTGATTATGTACCCGTTCTTGACCAAGTATTTTGAAAAGGGCATTACACTTGGTTCTGTGAAAGGGTAATCCTATGAAACAATGGCTTCTGTCAGTGAAATCCAATAAGGTGAAATACATCCTGGTTTTTTGCGTTGTCGTGCAGCTTCTTTGTACAGGGCTGTGCCTTGTGAACTACGCGCAGGTTCGGAAAGCCGGAGACCGGGAGCTTTCGGATTATTCGGATCGGCTGGTGGAAGCCATTTCTTCTGATTTTCAGCGGAACAACACCTTCCTGCAAACGATCATGCTCACAAGCTCCTACCGGAAAATGTTCCTGTACTCCAATATGGATCGGGTCAATACCGTAGCCCGGCTTCAGGAAACCAGCGCCCTGTGCAACCGTCAGGCCTATACGGAATACTACTTTTTCGCGTCGGATGTCTCCCGGGACAGCTTTTTGGAGGCTGTTGCCGTAAAGATTCCTTTCTCCCAGTACAGGCTGATCCGGCACGCGCTTTTGGAGGCCTGCCGGGGGGAGGTCCGCAACGGGGAATACCGGCTGATGACCCTGGAGAACGGAAGCCGGATTCTCTATACGCTGTGGAAATACGATGATTATGTCTGCGGCTGCTGGATTACGGAGGAAACCTTCCTCAAAACAGTTTTCCTGCTGGACACCGGAATGCCCTATAGATTGTCTCTGGTTTCCGGCAGCGCTGGCCTTACCATTCCGAGGGTGGAAGCGGATTTCTCGTTGTCCGTACATAGCTTAGACCGCACCCGGCAGCTCCGCTCCACAGTTCTGGCCCTGTTTCAGGCCATTTTGTCCCTGGCGGTGACGGTGGCCCTGGCAGACATTACAAATACCGTCAACCGAAAGCTGCTGATGCCCGCACGGACCCTTTCCAATATCCTGGAAAAATACAGCGCCGCGCCCCAGAGAACCGGAATTGCCGAGGGGGCAAACGCCCTGGATGATGCTGTGGCTGTTCTGGAACGGCTGGGCATGCAGGTGGACTCCCTCAGCCTCAAGCTGGCGGAGTCGGAGCTGGAAAAGCAGAAGCTGAACCTGAGCTTCCGCACGCTGCAGATCCGGCCCCACTTCCTGGTGAACAATCTGGCAATGATTAACGGCATGGCCCAGGTTGGAGAGCTGGACAAGATTCAGGAGATGACCGTCCGGCTGTCGGATTACTACCGGTATGTCCTGCGGGATGTTACCGACCGGGTGCCGCTGGAGCTGGAGATCTCCCACCTGCGGAACCTGACGGAGGTCACCCAGCAGTGGAACGGAAATACCATCCACGCGCACTATCAGGTGGAGGATGCGGTCAGGCAGGCGCGGATTCCCGTACTGCTGATCAGCACCTTTGTGGAGAACTCCATTAAGCACGCCCAGAACGCCTCCGGAGAGCTGGACCTGGAGGTTGTATGCCGTGCCCATCCGGAGCGGCCCGACACCCTCACCATTCAGATCATGGATAACGGAGCGGGCTTTGGGGAGGATATCCTGTCCGCCATGGCCAATCACGGCCGGATTGCCCAGACCGCCGGACGGCGCATCGGCATCAGCAACTGTATCCGCCGTCTGGAGCTGCTCTACGGTGACCGGGCGGGCATTACCCTGTCCAACCGGGATACGGGAGGCGCCCTGGTATCGATTCTGCTGCCATTGGAGGTTACGGAATGAATCTTCTGATTGTGGATGACAACCGCTATGTTGTGGAGGGCCTCAAGGGCCAGATTCAGCAGCTTCAGCTGGACATTGACGGGGTTTTCGGCTGCTACAGTGTATCCGAAGCGAAGAACATCTTCCTGAGCCAGCCCATCGACCTGCTGATCTCCGACATCGAAATGCCCGGAGAGGACGGCTTTGCCCTTCTGGAGTGGCTGCGCTGGGAAAACCTCACGCCCATCACCGTCCTGCTCACCAGCTACGCGGAGTTCAGCTACGCCCAGCGCAGCGTGGAATACGGCGTATCCGGCTATCTGCTCAAACCCCTGAGCAGCGACGCTTTGCGGCTGGCCCTGACCCAGATGATCGAGAAATACGAGAAACAGCATCAGGACAAACAGCGGATGAACTTCGGTGACAAGTGGCTCAATCAGCAGCGCAAAACCCGGTTCAGCTACTGGCGGCAGCTTCTGAGGGCGGTGCACAGCGGGTCGGCCTCCTCGGTGCGGATGCTGCTGTCCACGAGACCTGCCTTCATTGATCCGGAGGGGAGGTATGTCCCCATCTGCATGAACATCTCCTGCGGCAGCACCAGCTGGAGTCCGGAGCTCATTGCCTATTCCTCGGAGAATGTACTGATGGAGCTGGCTCAGGAAATGGGGCTGGGCTACGAGGTTCTCTACCATGTGGAACAGGATGTGTATGTACTGATTCTGCGGATGCTGCCGGGGAAGGGCCCGGAGGAAATCGAAATGATGATGAGCCTGTTCACGGATTTCTTCCATGACGGCCTGGATATGACCGTGCGCTATGTCCTTCGGGAAATCCACGTTCTGGAGCAGCTGCCGGATGCCTTGGGAATCTCCCTTCCCGAGTCCCGTATCCGCCCGGGAACGTCTCCGGAGCTGCCCTTCTTCCGCTTTGAGAAGCCGGATACGGAGGACTGGAAACGGCTGATCCTCTCCGGCGACCTGGATGCCCTGCGGGAGGCGGTGACGGAGTACCTTCGGAAGGAATACAATCCCGAATACGCCGCACTGGATTTTGTAGGCGCCTTTCAGGTGGATTGGCATCTGCTGGTGAACAGCATTCTCAAGGAGAACACCAACCTGTCCATCACGGAGCTGCGCAGAGGCGGCTTTTCCCGCTGGATTACCACGGACATGGAGCTTCTGGTTCAGCTGGTGATGGAGGATGCTACCGAGCTGACGGAGCTTCTGGACATTGACGGCTTCAGCAGCCTGAATGTGGTCAGAATCCGAAGCTACATCCGGGACAACATCGCGGATGTCACAAGAAACTCCATCGCGGAGCATTTTCATTTTTCTCCCAATTATCTTTCCAAGCTCTTTCGCAACGTGGAGGGCGTTTCCCTCATTACCTATATTCAAAACCAGAGAATGGAACGGGCAAAGGAATTGCTGGCCAATACCGATCAGAGCATCAGCGAAATCGCCATGGAGATCGGATACCCGAATTTCTCCCATTTTTCCAAGCGGTTCCGGCTGTTTTTCGGGTGCAGCCCCAATGAATACCGCCGCAATGCCCGTGCAAACACAAAGAAAGGAAGTTCCCAATGAATACGAAACGACTTGGCAGCAGCGACGTAGCTGTGTCGGCCATCATCCTGGGCACCTGGTCCATGGGCGGCGACTACTTCGGAGAAGCGGATGACAGGGAAAGCGCCAAGGTCATCCGTACCTATCTTGACAACGGAATCAACACCTTTGACACCGCGGAGGTGTATGGAAAAGGCCGCGCGGAGACGGTTCTGGGCAACACTCTGGAGGGCGTTGACCGGGAGCGCTACACCCTGATTTCCAAGGTGTTCCCCCATCATTACGCTATGGCGGATATGGAAAAGTCCTGCGATGACAGTCTGAAACGGCTGAAAACCGACTACCTGGACACCTATTTCCTCCACTATCCGCCCCGGGACATGTCCATCGGCCAGGCCATGGAAAACATCATGGCCCTGAAGGAAAAGGGTAAAATCCGCAGCATCGGCGTGTCCAATTTTACCCTGGACATGCTGAAGGAGGCCCGAAGCTACGGAAGCGTGGATGTGGTGCAGCCCTGCTACAACCTGCTTTGGCGCTATATTGACCGGGATCTGCTGCCCTACTGCTGCCAGGAGGGCATCGGCGTGATTCCCTACAGCACCCTGGCCCAGGGCCTGCTCACCGGTCACTTCAAGAAGGACACCCCCATCACCGCGGGCAGAAAGCAGGCGGCCCTGTTCCAGCCGGAAAACTATGAGCGCTGCCTGGAGGTTACCGCCAAGCTGGAGGAAATCGGCAAAAAATACGACAAGAGCCCGGCCCAGGTCTGCATCAACTGGATGATCAGCAATCCCGCGCTCACCGCCCCCATCATCGGCGGCACCGATGACCGCCACGCAAGGCAGAACCTGGAGGCCATGAGCTTCCGTCTGTCCCAGGAGGATTACGATACCATTGACTCCGTCAGCAAGGACTTCTGCAGCCGGCTCCCGGAGTACGTCCTGTTCTTCAATTCCCAAATCCGTGAGTAAGGAGCGAATAACATGTCTCTTGTAAAAGTAAATGAACTGCTGCAGCACGCCACCGAGCATCATTACGGCGTTGCAGCCATGAATACCATTAACTACGAAACCATCAAGTGCGCCATTGCCGCGGCGGAAAACGAGCATGTCCCCATCATCATTCAGTTCTACCCCGGCTTTGACAGATACATTCCGCTGAACTTCATCTCCTACATGGCCAAGGATCTGGCGAGAAAGGCCTCGGTGCCTGTGGCGGTTCATCTGGATCACTCCGCCAGCTATGAGATCGCCATGTCCGGAATCCGGGACGGCTTCCCCTCGGTGATGGTGGACGGCTCCGCGCTGCCCTTTGAAGAAAATGTAGCCCTGACCGCTCAGGTTGTTCGTGCCGCCGCTGTTTTCGATGTGGATGTGGAGGCAGAGCTGGGGCATGTGGGTGTGGGTATGAATCTGGAGGATATCAGCAATTCGGACCTGTTCACCAATGTGGATCAGGCGGTGGAATTTGTGGAGCGAACCGGCTGCGGCAGCCTGGCTATCGCGGTGGGCAATGCCCACGGGGATTATGTCCGGGAGCCCAATCTGGATTTTGACCGGATTCGGGAGCTTCGCAGGGCGGTTTCCGTGCCCCTGGTGCTCCACGGCTGTTCCGGCATTCCCGATGAGCAGATGCAGGAGGCGGTCAACCTGGGCATGAGCAAATTCAACATCGCCACGGAGTATTTTGCCGCTGCCTACGGCGCCTACGACAATGTGATCCAGGCCACCGGCCACAACCGCAACGGCGTTGCCATGTATCTTGGCGCGCAGAAGGAGATGGTGGAATTCGTGACCTCCAAGATCCGGCTGCTGAACCCCAATAAATTCACGCTGTAAAGCCGGGTGGAAGCCTATGAAATACGATCTTTTCGGTCTGGACAGACCCTGTGTAGACTTCACCGTGGATCTCAACCAGATTCCCGAACGCAATAAGGGCTGCCTGCTCAACGGCATCGGCTGGCAGGGCGGCGGCAAGGTGTCCACCGGCATGGTGGCCGCGGCCAGACTGGGCGCCAACTGCGCCATCGCGGGCAAGGTCGGCGATGACCTTTACGGAAAATTCTGCCGGGAGGATTTCCTCCGCCACGGGATCAATGTGGATCAGATGAGCCTGACCCCGGGCTGCACCACGGATCTGGGGGTTGTGCTCAGTGAGCGCAGCTCTTCCACCAGAACCATCCTGTACCGGTATGGGAGCACACCCTCCCTGCGGGAGGAGGATGTGGACTGGTCCGCTCTGAAAGAATCCCGGTTTTTGTTCGTCGCCCAAACCACCGGCATCTCCGGCACGGCCATGGACTATGCCAAAAAGTGGAACATTCCCGTTTTTATTGACGCAGATACCTACTCGGACTCCCTGCGGCAGCGGATCGGGGACATCACCTATTTTGTGGCCTCGGAATTTGTATTCAACGCCATGTTCCCCGGTCATGGGGACAAGCCCCTGGAGGACATGGAGCCGGAATGCCGGGAAATCCTGAGCCTGGGGCCGGAGGTGGCGGTATTCACCTTCGGCAGCAGAGGGTGTGTCGGCTGCAGCAAGCAGGAGGGCTTTTTCTCCCTGCCCGCCTTCCGTGTCGAGGTTAAGGATACCGTTGGCGCGGGAGATGTTTTCCACGGCGCCTTCCTGGCCATGCTGCTCAAGGGCAAGTCCATCCGGGAGTGCGCCCGCTATGCCAGCGGCACCTCGGCCATCAAATGTACCTTCCCCGGCGGAAGAGCCGGAATCCCCACGGAGGAAATTCTGGAGAAATTCCTCAGGACCGGTGTCATTGACGATACCGAGCTGAGCCTGCGGGCAAAATACTACGAAAGAGGGATTGAACATGTATCAACCTAAGCTGACCATCGGTGTCCTGCCTACCAGAAGAGCCATGCTGGATCTGAAAACCGCCGTGGCTGAAAAAGAGCGGGTTATGAAGATTATTTCCGAAATCCACCGGGATATCGTCACCTTGGTGGATGTGGAGGATGTGTGCAACAGCGGCATCATTGAGAGCGATGCTTACGCTCCCGCCGTGGTGGAGAAGTTCAGCCGGGCCCATGTGGACGGCCTGTTCGTTCCCTTCTGTGATTTCGGTGACGAGGGCGGCGTGGCGGATGTGGCCTCCAAGCTGGGTGTTCCCGTGCTGGTATGGGGCGCCCGGGATCAGCAGCCCAACTCCGCCACCCATCGGGGCAGAGATACCCAGTGCGGTATGTTCGCTGCCACCAAGGTGCTGCGCCGCAACGGGGTGAAGTACAGCTACATCTTTAACGTGGAGCCGGAGACGGAGGAGTTTCAGCGGGGCTTTGACCGGTTTGTCCGGGTGGTGTGCGTGCTGAAGGACCTGAAAACCCTGCGCATCGGCAAGGTGGGCGAGCGGCCCGGCCCCTTCCGCAGTGTGATGACCAACGAGGCCAGACTGATGAAGCGCTTCGGTATTCAGACCGTCGCCATTTCTCCCGCCGTTCTGCAGCTGACCATGAACAGGATTCTGGAAGCCCGGGGCGAGGACTTCGAGAAGGAGGTTCAGGACCTTTCTGCCCGGTTTGACTGCACCGGTGTCAAGGACAACGGTCTTGACAAAATGGTGGCTATGAAGAAGGCCATGCAGAAGCTGCTCTCCGACAACCGCTGCACCGCCGCCGCCATCGAGTGCTGGCCCGCCTGCGCCCTGATGGGCATGCCGGTCTGCGCCGTGGTGGGTGAGCTGACCGATATCGGCATCCCCGTGTCCTGCGAAACGGATATTAACGGCGCCATCACCATGGTGATCCTGAGAGCCTGCATGCTGGGCAAGGAGCCGGAATTCCTGGCGGACCTCACCATCCGGCATCCCGAGAACGACAACGCGGAGCTTCTGTGGCACTGCGGCCCCTTCGCCTACAGCCTGAAGGCGGAGAACTCCACCGCGAAGCTGGTGGGCGGACAGGAGCAGTTCGAGCTGAAGCAGGGCGATCTGACCCTGTGCCGGTTTGATGACGACGAGGACGGCTACTACCTCTTCGCCGGAGAGGCGACCACCACCACCGGCCCGGAGACTACCGGAACCTATGTCTGGATGCAGACCGACAACTGGAAGGCCTGGGAGGAGAAGCTGATGTTCGGCCCCTATATCCACCATCTGGGCGGCATCTACGGAAAGATGCAGGATGTTCTGCGGGAGGTTGCCCGGTATCTGGATGTGAAATTCGACTATGTGGGCGCTGACGGCCCCCGCTGCCTGTAAGAAAAGGAGAATGGAGTATGAAAACCATCCATGTACAGCCCCTGAGCGCTGAGAAATTCGCCAAATACGGAGAATTCCAGAATCTGCTGGACGATGCTTCTCTTGCCGCCAAGTCCGTGTTCCCCTTCGGCTTCTTCGCGGACGTGGTGAAGCTGGACCTTGGAACCGGCACCTTGCCCACCATATCCGTGTGCCAGGCGAGAAAGGCCGAGAAGAACATCATCGCCTCCCTGGAGGCCCACAAGGCCACCTGTGAGGGGTTGCTTCCCCTGGACGATGATGTGGTGATCTTTGTGGGCACCGCTTTCCCGGGAAGACCCTTCAGCGTGGATTCCGTGGAGGCCTTCTATGTACCCAAGGGCACCTTTGTGAAGCTGAATCCCTACATCCTGCACGGAACGCAGTTCCCCGTGAACGCGGACGTGGCCCACGTGGTCTGCATCCTGCCGGGAAGAACCTTTGCCAACGACATCCAGATGCAGGCTCTGCCTGAGGATGCCCGGGCTGAGGTGGTGCTTTAACCGATTCTGCCGCCGGAACCTCCGGCGGCAGTTCATCAAAGGAGGGGAGCTCTATGGAGCCTGAAACGAGGAAGGGAAATCCGCTGCTGCGGGTGCTGGAGGCCATCGCGGATATCGCCATTGTGGGGATTCTGTGGGCGCTGTGTTCGCTGCCGGTGATTACCCTGGGGGCTGCCACGGTGGGGGCCTACCGGGCCGGGGGAGTGCTCTCGGAGCCGAAACACAGCCTGAGCCGGGAATTTTTCCGGGCCTTCCGGGAGAACTTCCGCCAGGCGACGGCCATGGAACTGCTGCTGCTGGCGGGAGGAGGCATCCTGTGGCTGGATCTGAGAATCCTGAAGGCGCTGAAGGTCTCCGGCGTGTCCGTTGTGCTGATCGTGCTGGCCGCAGTGTGGTATCTGATCGCACTGGTGGTTTTCCCACTGATGAGCCGATATGACAATACACTTTCGCACCATCTGCGCAACGCAGCGGCCATGGTGCTGCTGAATTTGCCCCGGTGCGCGCTGCTGCTTGCGTTTTCCGCGCTTCCCGTCCTTTTGTTTGCCCTGAATCCCCAGATGTTTCTGAACTTTGCGCTTCCCATTGTGCTGGCCTTCTGGCCGGGATGCTATTTCCTGGGCTCCGGGCACCTTATGAAAAAAATGTTCCTGCGTTTTGAAAGAACTCCCGCCGCGGGAGAGGGAAAGGATGATCTGTCATGAAGCATACTTTTTACAGAGGAAAAACCGGCCCTGTCGTATCCACCACCGCGGGCCTGGTACGGGGCTACTGCTTTGACGGCCTGGCAATCTTCAAGGGCATTCCCTACGCCCAGGCCAAGCGGTTCCACGCCCCCGAGCCCGTGAAGCCCTGGAAGGGAATCTTTGACGCGGGAAGCTACGGCAAGGTCTGCCCGCTGCTGGGTGAGGAGAATCCCAAGGGCGAGGTGCTGATTCCCCACCGGTATTGGCCCATGGACGAAAACTGCCAGAATCTGAACATCTGGACCCCCAAAACCGATGACGGAAAGCGGCCGGTGCTGGTGTGGCTCCACGGCGGCGGCTTCTCCGCCGGTTCCTCCATTGAACAGGTGGCCTATGACGGGGCAAATATGTCCCGGCTGGGCGATGTGGTGGTGGTGTCCATCAACCACCGGCTGAACATCCTGGGCTATTTCGACCTGTCGGATTACGGCGAGGAATACGCGAACTCCGGTAACGCAGGCGGGGACGACATTATCGCGGCCCTAGCCTGGATTCACGACAACATTGCCGCCTTCGGCGGCGACCCGGAGAATGTCACCGTATTCGGCCAGTCCGGCGGCGGCGCTAAGGTTACCACCCTGCTCCAGTCCCCGGCAGCCGACGGACTCTACGCCAAGGGTATGGTCATGAGCGGTGTCATCGACCTGCTTGCCGAGAAAGAGGGCAGCGCCAGGGATCTGGTGGAGGCGATGCTGGAGGAGCTGAACATCGACTCCGTCAAAGAGATGGAAACCATGGAATACAGCCGTCTGGCCAAGGCCTACCGCAAGGTCAGCCCGAAGCTTGCGAAGGAAGGGAAGTACACCGGCTGTATGCCCCGGAAAAACGCCAGCTACCACGGAAA
The DNA here is from genome assembly GCA_945486035.1 of uncultured Clostridia bacterium. GTDB lineage: Bacteria > Bacillota > Clostridia > Oscillospirales > Oscillospiraceae > Faecousia. The sequence continues at coordinate 2,882 of CALYTB010000016.1, read as the reverse complement.
TCCCGTGGTTTACGGATTCCGCAAGGAAACCAGCCAGGTGCCGCTGCTGGTGGGCTCGGTGTTCGGGGAGTTTACCTCCTTTACCCCGTCGCCCTATGACCGGGAGACCATGACCCGGGAGGAACAGATTGCCGAGGTGGAGAAGGTTCTGGGCAAGGAGACTGCCGGAAAGCTGCTGCCTCTGTTTGAGGAGGCTTACCCCCGGCGGCATCCCATCGATCTGCTCCGGCTGGATTTCATGTTCCGCTCCCCGGAGATTCCCTACCTGGCACAGCGCAGCAAGCTGAACGGGTGTACCTGGTCGTACCTGTTCAATATGGATCAGCCGGTTGACGGAGGCAGCACCCCCTGGCACTGCTGCGACATCCCCTACTTCTTCCACAATCTGGATCTGGTGGAGTATGCCCACGGCGCCACACAGCCGGAGGGACTGGCGCAGACCTTGGAGGAAGCCATGTTCGGCAGCCTGATGGCCTTCGCCCGGACCGGAAATCCCCAGGTGGCGCAGCTGCCTCAGTGGCCTGCCTGCCGGGACGGTCGGGAGTTCACCCTGATTCTGGACGATGCCACCACCGTCGCGGAGAATTTTGACCACAAGCTGGTTCCCCTGGCCGCGGAAGCAATGATGGGCAGACTCCTCAAGTCCATGGAGGAGGACAAAGAGTCCCTGCAGCATTGAGCCCCCTGTATCCGGCCCGAGAAACCGGGGAGCGGAGCTTTGCTTTCACAGCGGACGGATGAATTGCTGCTTGCGGCAGCTGAAAGCAGACAGTCCCTTCGGGACAGATAGAATACAAAGCGATAAATTGTTGTTTGTCGAATACTTGCTGTCATTGCGAGCCAGTTCGCAAACTGGCGTGGCAATCCCCCGGCCCCATGGAACCAGGCAACGATTACCACCAAAAACACAACGTTTTCCCGCTGTGTAGGGCAATTGTCGATACATTTCCCTTCTAACGGGGGGATTGCCACACCAGCGTGCGCGCTGGTTCGCAATGACAGGAAATCTGAAACGCATCCTTTCAAACACCAGTTTTCCGGGCTGTCGTGGTCATCGGATCGTATTTCAAAATCATCCCGCTCGGGGATGCTGCGGTTGGCTACGTTCCGCTGTCAGCTGTCCACGGAAGCCGTGCGGAAAAGAACGGTACAGGATGCCCGGTTCGCATCGACAGCCGCGGGATTGCGAAATATCTGTTGCCTGTGCGGCAGGGAAGTTATTGACAAAGTACGGCGGTTCCGCTATAATTTTTATCACGCAATAGGATTTCCGTTGGCAATCCGGTGCGGTGTTGCTGTGCCGGGTTGACAAAGTACACCTTATCATGTATACTGATTCCAGTTTTCCAGTTGGAGATACCGGTGAAGCATGTGTTCAGGGGAGTTCCTGCGGGAGCTCCCCTTTTCTTACCGGATGGAATCGCTCCGGCCTGGCCGCCGGAATGCACAGCAACCGCTTTTGAAGCCGCGTCCATGGAGGTTACGCAATGAAGAAACCGCTGCATATTTTCATAGTGTGCGCAGTAATCCTCTTTGCGGCGCTGACGATTGGCTGCGCTGTGCTCTTTTTCGATGGGGCGGGGGACATGATTTCCCGGCAGGAGCCCGCGGAGGATGGGGAGCTGTCCCAGTGCGCCGAGCAGACGATGCCCTCCGACGGCGTATCGGGGGACGGTACGGGCCCGGAGCCCGACGGGACGGAGCCGCCGGAGACGGTTGCTCCCATCCGGCGGCCCGAGGTGGACCGAAGCGACCGGCTTTACGACTGGGTTCAGGGGGAATTTCCTGATTTCTACCAGAATGACTATCCCGATGACCTGTATGGCAGCGGCACCATTGAGAATAACGGCTGCAGCGTTACCTGTCTTGCCATGCTGGCTTCGGCCATGACCGGCCACACCTATTCCCCCGACGAGCTGGCCTACTACTTCGGCGGCTGGGCGGAAAACAACATCCAGCGCCTGGAAATGGGCTCCGAAGCCCTGCAGCTGCCCTTCCGCAAGGCGAAGAACGCGGACCAGGTCTGGCCTGCCCTGGAGGATGGGAAGTACGTGGTGGCCCTGATGAACAAGAAGTCCCTGTTTACCTCCTCGCAGCACTTCATTCTGCTCACCGGGTATAACGAAGAAGGAAGGATTCTGGTCAAGGACCCCAATCGGAACAACTACAGCCACTGGCTGACCGCCGAAGGGTTGAAGATCGGATTTACCAAGGGGCAGATTCTCCAGGGCTACAGCGGCGCCTGGATCTATGATCCCGATGCCATGCCGGAGAAGCCCTTTATCTACTCCCAGGAGCGGCTGGATATGACCCGAGAGAATTACCCCGGGCTCACCCTCACGGATGAGGAGCGCAAGATGATCGCCAGCCTGATCTGGGTGGAGGCCAGGGGAGAATGCGCCGAGGGACAGCAGGCTGTGGCGGAGGTCATCTTCAACCGCATGACCAGTGAGCGGTTTCCCAATACCGTCCGGGGCATCGTCTACGGCGAGGGTCAGTTCCCGACAGTAGCCCAGGGCCAGCTGGAAAAGGCGGAGCCCTGGCAGGCCCAGTATCAGGCCATCGACCGGGCCCTCCACGGCGACCCGGTGCTGGACAAGGAGGTTTTCTTCTACGCCAGAACGGCCCTGACCCCCAATGTCTTCGGGATTATCGGCAACCATGTGTTCTGCTACTGACGGCGGACGGGAGAAATCCGGAAGGAGCCCCCGGCGGAACGCGGATCGATATATAAAGACAAATTGGTGTTTGTTGAGACGTTTTGGAAATCCTGGAATTACTCTGTAGGGGAGCCATTCATGGCTCCCGGCGGTGAAATGTACCGATCATATGAGCGTTTCGGCGAAAACGTACTGCATCACGGGAGCCATGAATGGCTCCCC
>CALYTB010000015.1 GCA_945486035.1 uncultured Clostridia bacterium | reverse complement strand
CAGTCTGCGGACTGGTCTCGCAATGACAGGAAACTTGGAGACAGAGCGCCAAACAACAATTTATCGCGCTGCTGAGATGACCCGGTAAGCGTGTTTGAAATGATCGCGGAGCGGTACCGAAACGATCCGCTGTCCGTTTTTTTCCCCGAGGTGATGGAATGAAACCGAAACGTTTGGCGATGCTTTTGCTGTCGCTTTTGGTATTCGCGCTGGTGCTTTCACTGCTGGCGCTGTGGGTGGAGGACTTTGCCGCGAGCAGCCGCCGGCAGCAGCGGGAGGCGCTGGAAACGGCCCTGAACCGGAGCCTTCTGCTGTGCTACGCTCTGGAGGGGCGCTACCCCGACAGTCTGGCCCAGCTGCGGCGGGACTACCCGCTGAGCTATGACGAAACCGTGTTTTATGTGGACTACCGCCCCATGGGGGGCAACCTGATGCCGGATATCACCATTCTGGAGCTGTCCGGGGGCTGAGGAGGGACTGTGTTGGAAAAGCGTGGTCATACCCTGGACGTGCTCTTCCCCCTGGGGGTGCTGGCGATTTACGCCGTGGCCGCGGCAATGGTGCTGCTGCTGGCCGCGGACGGCTACCGGGACAGCCTGGACCGGGCAGACAGAAGCTTCGGCGCTTCCACGGCCCTGGCCTACGTCACCGAGAAGCTCCGCGCCGGGGACCGGGAGGATGCCGTCCGGGTGGAAACCCTGGGGGATTGCCCCGCCCTGGTGGTGTCCGTGAACCGGGAGGACAGCTGGTACGATACCTATATTTATTGTTATGACGGCTCCCTGCGGGAGCTGATGGTCAAGCGGGAGCTTACCCCCCAGCCGGACATGGGCCGCGCCCTGCTGGAGCTGGAGCAGTTTGAGCCTCAGTGGGCGGCGGATGGCCTGCTCAGACTGGTTTGTGCCCATCAGGGGGAAACCGATACACGTTATGTAAACTTGAAAGCCGGGGAGGGATATCCATGCGGATAAATCGGGCATCCCGATCTTCGCTTCTGCTGGCGGAGCTGATGGTTTCACTGCTGCTGTTCGCCCTGACGGGGGCGGTTTGCATCCGGGTGCTGGAGCGCTCCGGCGAGGTTTCCCGCCAGGCCCGGGTGCTGACCCGGGGGGTGCAGGAGGCCTCCTCCGCCGCGGAGCTGGTTCGCGCTGCCGACAGCGAGGACCAGGCCCGGGCTCTGCTGCTGGCGGCTTATCCCCAGGCCCGGCTGGAAGAAAATGTGGAAATTCCCATGGAGGACGGCACCCTGCGGCTGGAGTTTCGGCAGGATCAGCGCATCACCGTGTGCTATATTACCTGGTGCGACGGGCAGGAACCGGTGTACAGCCTGGAAATCCACCGCGCCTTTGAGGAGGAGGGCCTATGACACGGGGAAAATCCGGCGCTCCCGGCTTTTTTACCATGGGCGCGCCGCTGCTGCTGACGGCGCTGCTGGTGCTGATGTTCGTGACCTTCTCCCTGCTGAGCCTGTCCTCCGCCCGGGAGGAGCTGCGCCGGGGGGAGCTGCTGGCAAGCAGGAATCAGGCCTACTATACCGCCTGCAATCAGGCCGAGCGGGTTCTGGACCGGCTGACCCACGGCGAGGAGCCGGGGACGGCCCTGGAAGAGCGGGGGGACACCCTCCGTTTCCGAATTCCCATTGACGAAGAGCAGTCCCTGTCCGTCACCGCCCGCCGGGAAAACGGCGGCTATACCGTGGAAAGCTGGACAGTGGAAAACAATTGACAGTTACGCTAAGGAAAACATAGAAATTAGTGTTTGACAATTTCGTACGCACTACGTTCTTACTGTAGGGGAGCCATTCATGGCTCCCGTGACGCAGTACGTTTTCGCCGAAATGCTGGTGATATCGGAGTATTTCGCCGCCGGGAGCCATGAATGGCTCCCCTACAGTGTTATTCCAGCATTTTCAAAACAAATAGGCAAACAACAATTTATCACATTGCGGCAGCCGGAAACAATCGGTTTCCAAAATCTCCCAAAGAGAGGAATATACATATGATCGAACTGGAAAACCTTCTGCGGATCGCGGTGGAGCGGGAGGCCTCGGATATATTCATCATCGGCGGCCTGAATCCCACCTTCCGGCGCAGCGGAGCCATTATCCATACCGGGGAGGAGCGGCTGCTGCCGCCGGACACCCAGCGGCTGCTGGAGCAGACCTACGCCCTGGCTGACCACCGGAGTATGGAGCGGCTGCTGCAGCAGGGGGATGATGACTTCTCCTTCTCCATCCCCGGGCTTTCCCGGTTCCGGGTCAGCGCTTTCCGGCAGCGGGGCAGCCTCAGCGCCGTCATCCGGGTGATCCGGTTCGTGCTGCCGGACTATCAGCAGCTGGGAATCCCCGACGCGGTGATGCGCCTGGCGGATGCCCGGCAGGGCATGGTGCTGGTGGCGGGCACCGCCGGCAGCGGCAAGTCCACCACCCTGGCCTGCATCATCGACCGGATCAACAAAACCCGGCAGACCCACATCATCACCCTGGAGGACCCCCTGGAATACCTTCACCGCCACGACAAGAGCATCGTCACCCAGCGGGAAATCGGCCAGGACACGGTGTCCTATGTCAAGGCCCTCCGCGCGGCCCTGCGCCAGAGCCCGGACATCATCCTGCTGGGGGAAATGCGGGACTACGAGACCATCGACGTGGCCATGACTGCGGCGGAGACGGGGCATCTGCTGTTTTCCACCCTGCATACCATCGGCGCGGCCAACACCATCGAGCGGATCATCGACGTGTTCCCCGCCAATCAGCAGCGGCAGATTACGGTGCAGCTGGCCTCGGTGCTTTCTGCCGTGGTGTCCCAGCAGCTGGTGCCCACGGTGGAAGGAACGTTGGTGCCCGCCTTTGAGATCATGACCGTAAACCCCGCCATCCGCGCCATGATCCGCGACGGCAAGGTGCACCAGATCGATGCCATGCTCTACGGCTCCGCCCGGGAGGAAATGCTCAGTATGGACCAAAGCCTGCTGCGGCTGTACCAGCGCCGCCTGATTACCCGGGAAACCGCCCTGGCCTACGCCACCAACCCGGAAATGCTCCAGAAACGGCTGTAATTCCCAAAGCAAATTGACAAATTGGTGTTTGGCGGACTGTTTTGGAAATGTCGGAAAATCGCTGTAGGGGAGCCATTCATGGCTCCCGGCGGTGAAATGTACTGATTATATGAGCATTTCGGCGAAAACGTACTGCCCTACGGGAGCCATGAATGGCTCCCCTACAGTAAGAACGTAGTGCGTACGAAATCGCCAAACACCAATTTACCGTGCTGCTTGGCAAAGCCGGCAACCAAAAAAAGAGGTAACCAAATTGCACGAGGAACGATATCTCACCATTATTTCGGACAGAAAGCAAATCACCCTCAGTGTCCGCTCCATACTCTACATCCTCATGGACGGAAAAAGCGCTCAAATCCGCGTTTGCGGCGGCAGGGAATACCGGACCCGCCGGAAGCTGCAGGAGCTGGAGCAGCTGCTGGGGGACGGCTTTCTCAAGATACACCGGGGCTGTCTTGTGTCCGTCAGGGCCATCCATGACATTACGGACACGGTGAACCTCAGCAACGGCGAGACCCTGGACTACGCCCGGCGGAAGAAAACCGCAATCCTTTCCCAGCTTCGGGAAAAGCAGCGCCGCCTCATCGCCGGCTTCCCGGAGGAGGGCGCACCCTCCACGCCGGAGGGCTACCGGGCCCACTACGCAAGCCTCGACAATATGCCCTTCGCCTTCGCGGACATCGAGATGGTGTTTAACGAGGAGCGCCGGGCGGTGGACTGGATTTTCCGCTACGGCAACGAGGCCCTGGCCGCGCTGGAGATGATTCCCCTGGAGCGGCTGCTCGGCGCTTCCTTCCGCAGCCTGTTTGTCAACATGGCCTCCAAATGGCTGCGCTGCTACGAGCGGGTGGCCCTCTTTGGGGAGACACTCCAGATCACCGGCTACAGCCCGGAGATTGACAAAACCCTTCAGGTTACCTGTTTTCCCACCTTCAAGGGCCACTGCGGCTGCATTCTCTTCGACACCTCCCAGGTGCTCCTGGCCGACAGTGTCACCGGAAAGCCCCGCGACTTACAGCTCCCTGAGAACAACGGCTGATGCCGTGTATAAAACGGGCAATTGTCACAGGACAGTTGCCCGTTTTTTCACCCCACCGCGAGGAAGGGACAGATTGAAATTTATAATATGCTTATCGGGTTAACTCAGCTTCCCAATAAATTGGTGTTTGATGGTTTTGTACACACTGCGTTCTTACTGTAGGGGAGCCATTCATGGCTCCCGTGACGCAGTACGTTTTCGCCGCAATGCGGAGTAAAACGGAACATTTTACCGCCGGGAGCCATGAATGGCTCCCCTACAGTGTTTTTTCGACATTTCCAAAACAGATCTGCAAACAACAATTTGCTGTGCAGCTTAGTAAAGCCGATAACCTGAATTGTTGTTTGTAAAGATATGCTGTCATTGCGAGCCAGCGCGCCGGCTTCAGTGGCAATCCCCCGGTTGAAAGGAATCAGGTAACGATTACTACCAAAATCGCCACATTATCCTACTCTGTAGGGCAATCGTCGAACATTTTACCTCTAACCGGGGGATTGCCACACCAGGCTGCGGCCTGGTTCGCAATGACAGGTAATCGGGGCACAGCCCGACAAACACCACTCCCCCTTCGCGGTCGGACACCATATCCTGTGGTGCGGGGGCGGATTTGCGCCGAGATGTTGTGGAGGCGGCTGTCAATTCATGCCCGGGGAAGGTCAATTCGTGCCGGTTCGATTGACAATCCCATGGGGAGCGGATACCATATAAGATGCCTCCGCACACGGTCTCAATACCTTCCCCTTTGGGGAAGCGGTGGATGAGGCTCTGCGGCAGCTGCGTGAGCTTCTGCACCCCAAGAGAACGAATTGTGTCCCGATCCGGCGCTTTTCTCCGCACCGCCCAGCGAACGCGATTGACAGCGAAAATGATTCCGTAAAACGACAGTCCTCAGTCATCCAACCGGAGCGGGGCGGTCATGACCGCCCCCTACAGAAGGAACTGTCAAACAACCGATGGATTCGCGTATCCGGAGCCCCGGGGAATGTGGGCAAGGAGCGGGAATACACATACACACAAACTTTTTCGTTGAGGCGAAAAAACTTGTGTGATTTGATTTTTTTCTGGAAATCTGAAGGAAACGGCGGGCTATCTGTAGGGTGCGGTCATGACCGCACCGCCCAGCGAACGTGATTGACAGCGGAAATGGTTCCGTAAAACGGCAGTCCTCAGTCATCCAACCGGAGCGGGGCGGTCATGACCGCCCCCTACAGAAGGAGCTGTCAAACAACCGATGGATTCGTGTATCCGGAGCCCCGGGGAATGTGGGCAAGGAGCGGGAATACGCAAACGCACAAACTTTTTCATGGGTGAAAAATTTTTTAAAATTTTTTTCCAAAAATCTGAACCTTTTTTGAACTCTCAGCCGTCTTAATTAGTGAAAGGGAAATTGAATGACACCCGTCATTTTATTTACTACCTCTAAAGGAGGATAACAGTATGAAACATTCGTTACATACCCGAATTCTGGCTCTGGTGATGGCCATTGCCATCGTCCTGTCCACCGGAGTGCTGAACTCCGCGGGTTGGCTGCTGGCCAGCGGCGGCGAGCAGGAGGAGACTTCTGTCGTTGAGCCCACCGAAAGCCAGCCCCAGCAGGGCGATATCGTGGTGCAGCCCGTCACGATACCGAGCAGCGAGCCGGACGAAAGCGGCAGCGACCCCAGCGAGAGCAGCAGTGCGCCCGCCGAGGAGACCAGTGCTCCCGCCGGGGAGACCAGCGAGCCTACGGAAGTCAGCGAACCCGCCAGCGTAACGCTGCGCGTGGTGCTTCGCGCTGTCTATTCCGACGGCAAGGCCGGTCATACCATCGGCGAGGCCCAGGAGCTGGTCTTCGCCGAGGGCGAGCAGACCAAGACCTTTGTCGCGGAGATTCCCGAGGTGGAGGGCTATACCTTCGCCACCTCCATGACCGCCCGGGCCGACGGCAAGTACGAGACGGTTCTGTCCCGTCCTTCCCAGGATGCCGAGCACTACATCACCGTGACCTACACCCCGGTGAAGGCTCCCGAGGAGGCTCCCGCTGAGGGTTCCGTCACGCTGACGGTGAACGTGACCTTCGCTTACCTGAACGGCGAGCAGGAGGCCACCTCTGCCCAGTATCCGGTGATCTTCGCCGCCGACGAGCAGACCAAGGACTTTACCTTCACCGCTCCCGCTGTGGAGGGGTATACGGCTGCGGTGGATGACGAGCTGTTCACCCAGAACGGCAGCAGCTTCACCGCTTCCCTGACCCGGCCCGAGGCCGACGACACCTATGAGCTGGTTGTCCTCTACTGTGCCGGGGACGATGCCAGCGACTACAACATCGAGCCCACCCCCGCCGTGGTTTCCGCCTACGTGTTCGTGGTGGACGGGACCGAAGTGGACCGCCAGTGGGTGAAGAACGGCGATACCGTCTACGCCCCCGCCTCCCCCGAGAAGGAAGGCTATAAGTTCACCGGCTGGTACGATTCCGAGGGCAACGCCTTCGCCGCCGGAGCGGTGGAGGTCACCGGCAGCGTGACCTATACCTACACGGCCCGGTTTGAGGAAGTCCACTATGTGTTCTTCATGGACACCGACAACCGTGTCGCCGCCACGAAGGAAGGCATCGCCGGTGACGTGATCGCGGCGGATGTCACCTTCCCTGTGAATGCCGATGAAGCCATCACCGGGTGGTATACCGATTCCGCCCTCACCAGCCGGGTGGATTCCGTCACCCTGGGCAGCACCAACGTGACCCTGTACCCCAAGGTGGAGACCGGCCACTGGATTACCTACGATTCCGACGGCGGCACCTACATTGCCCCTGTGTTTGTGGCTCCCGGCAGCAATACCGCTGCTCCCGCCGAGCCCACCCGGGAGGGCTATACCTTCCAGGGCTGGTACAACGGGGAAACCCAGTTCACCTTCGGCAGCAAGCTGAACGAGAACATCACCCTCACCGCCAAGTGGCAGGGCAACTCCAATACCCAGTACACCGTGATTCACTGGCAGGAGAATGCGAACGATGATAATTTCTCCTTCAAAGAATCCGAAACCATGACCGGCACCACCGGTGCGACCACAGCGGCATCCGCCAAGTCTTACGAGGGATTTACTGCCCAGACGATTACCCAGCAGACCATTGCCGGTGACGGAAGCACCATCGTCAATGTGTACTACAACCGGAATGTGTATAGTATTGACTTCTATAGACTTACGTGTAATAGACCTGAAGGATGGTTTCATGAGCACAGCGATAGCTGCTTTGCCGTAATTAGTGACCTCACGATCACTGCCAAGTACGGTGCTTCCATCGGTGACCAGTGGCCCACCTATAACGGAAGCTCCATATGGTCTACGGCAAAGTCCGGAGGCCCGTATCAGACCAACATTGATACGATGCCTTTGGGCGGAGCCAATTTCTACGCCTATGCGCCCTCCGGTTCAATCAATGAGGTTCCCTATTATGTAGAGGCCATTCATCAGGATGGCAGCGAGGGTACACGGGCAAGTGATGGCCTGTATTATGTTCTGCATCACAGTGACAGCTCCAAAGGTACGTCGAATTATTCCGTTACCGATGAGGATCGTTATCCCATTACAGGCTTCACTGTCAATACGACCCTCAGTTCAAAGAACGGAGATTCTTACGGCAGAGCGAAGTTCTACTACTACCGTAACTCCTATGAGGTCAAATTTATCAACAATGGCTCTGTAGAAAATACGGTTTCGAAGAAGTACCAGGAGGACATCTCCGATGTGTCCTACACCCCCACCCGTCCTGTGGGCATTCCCGCGGAGTATGAGTTCGTGGGCTGGTACGATAATGAGCTGGGGCAGGGCGAGGAGTATATGTTCTCCGGCACCATGCCTGCCAAGAACATTACCGTATACGCCAAGTGGGCCGCGCCGACCTATACCGGTATTGCCTATCTGACAATGGGCGGCGGCGATTCCGAGAAGATTGAGATTACCTATGGCTCCACCATCGACGAGGATGCCCTTCCCAAGATCACCATCCCTACTGGCTTCACCTGGCGGGGCTGGGCGACCCGGGATGCCGATGGCAACTACTTCCCCTTCAATTTCAACACCAAGATTTACAGCGACATTACCCTCTACCCCTACTATACCAGCACCCAGAAGTTCACCGTATCCTATGATGCCGGTGCGGGCACCGGCACCGTGACCGATGCCAAGCAGTATGCCGACGGCTCCTTTGCCGATGTGCAGCATACCAATGGCCTCACCGCCCCTGAGGGCAAGGTGTTCCTGGGCTGGCAGTACAACGGGAAAACCTATCAGCCCGGCGACAAGATTCAGATTCAGGCCGCCAACATCACCTTTACCGCCATCTGGGGCGACAAGGCGGATGCCGCGATCCTGACCTACAAGGCCAACTATCCCGCCGGTGTCTCCGGGGCTCCCGATGATGTGACGGTTTCCTGCGTGAACAACGAGACCGTGACCGTGCGGGACGGGTTCGCTGCCCCCGAAGGCTATGAGTTTGTGGGCTGGGCCACCAGCGCCTCCGCCACGACCGCCCAGTATCAGCCCGGCAGCAAAATCGTGGTGGACAACAAGAGCGAGAATATCCTCTACGCCGTGTGGAAGCAGAGCACCTTCACCGTTACCTACGCTTACTCCGGCACGGCTCCCGAAGGAGCGCCCGCGGTTCCTGCCGCGCAGACCTGGAAGGTCGGCGAGAGCGTGACTCTGGAGGACGCGCCCACCATGGACGGCTACTACTTCTCCGGCTGGACCACCTCCGATGCCACCGTGACGAACGGCGCCTTCACCATGCCCGCCAGCAATGTGACCATCACCGGCGAATGGATTGCGAAGAAGTCCATTGAGGTGGAAGCCAAGTCCGGCACCTTTACCTATGACGGCCAGCCCCACACCGTTTCCGGCCTGAAGACCACGGAATTCACCGTGGACGGCCAGACCTACAGCGTTTCCGGCCTGACCGCTTCCAGAACCGAAACCGCCGTTGGCACCTACACCGTCGCTGTGACCGGAACGCCCACCGTGGTGAACGCGGATGGAGTCGATGTGACCCACCTGTTCACCGTAACAACCAAGTCCGGCAGCCTGGTCATCAGCGAGTACACCGGCAAGGTCACCGTGACCACCACCGGCGGCAGCTTCACCTACGACGGCAAGGCCCACGGAGCCACTGTTTCCGTGAGCACCCTGCCCAAGGGTTACACTTTGGAAACCGCGACCTCCAACGATACCGCCACCCATGTGGCTGACGGCATCGTCACCGCGAACTGCGACACCCTGGTCATCAAGAACGCTCAGGGTGTGAATGTGACGGATAAGCTGGACATTGACTATGTGGACGGCACCATCGAGATCAAGCCCGCCACCCTGACCGTCACCACCCCCAGCGCCAGCAAGGTCTATGACAACACTGCCCTGACCGCCGCGGGCTCCATCACCGGCTTTGTAAACGATGAGACTGCCACCTTCGTCACCACCGGCGTCCAGACCACCGTGGGCAGCTCCAACAACACCTACACCCTGATCTGGGAAGGCACCGCGAAAGATAGCGACTACACCATCTCCGAGAGCATCGGCACTCTGACCGTCACCGAGTATGCGGACGAGATCGTTGTAACCACCACCGGCGGCAGCTTCACCTATGACGGCGAGGCCCACGGAGCCACCGTGGAAGTAAGCACTCTTCCCAAGGGCTACAGCCTGGAGACCGCGACCTCCAACGATACCGCGACCCATGTGGCCGAGGGCACCGTCACCGCGAACTGCGATACGCTGGTAATTAAGAATGCCCAGGGCGTGGATGTGACCGGCAAGCTGAACATCAAGTATGTGGACGGCAGCATCACCATCACTCCCGCCACCCTGACCATCACCACCCCCGATGCCAGCAAGGTGTATGACACCGATCCTCTGACTGCGGCGGGCAGCATCAGCGGCTTCGTGAAGGAAGAGACCGCCACCTTCGTCACCACCGGCACCCAGACCGAGGTGGGCAGCTCCAAGAACACCTATACTCTTACCTGGAACGGCACCGCGGTGGAAACCGACTACACCATCTCCGAGAGCATCGGCACCCTGACCGTCACCGAGTATGCAGGTGAGATCCTGGTGACCACCACCGGCGGCACCTTCCCCTATGACGGTGAGGCCCACGGAGCCACTGTGGCTGTCAGCACCCTGCCCAAGGGCTACACGCTGGTAACTGCCACCTCCAACGATACCGCGACCCATGTGGCCGAGGGCACGGTCACCGCGAACTGCGACACCCTGGTCATCCGCAACGCCCAGGGCGTGGACGTGACAAGTAAGCTGAACATCCGCTATGTGGACGGCAGCATCACCATCACCCCCGCCACCCTGACCATCACCACCCCCGATGCCAGCAAGGTCTATGACGGCGAACCCCTGACCGCGGAAGGCTCCATCACCGGCTTCGTGAAGGAAGAGACCGCGACCTTCGTCACCACCGGCAGCCAGACCGCTGTGGACAGCTCCAAGAACACCTACAGTCTTACCTGGGACGGCACCGCAGTGGAAAGCGACTACACCATCTCCGAGAACATCGGTACCCTGACCGTCACCGAGAACACGGATGAGATCGTGGTAACCACCACCGGCGGCAGCTTCCCCTATGACGGCACTGCCCACGGCGCCACTGTGGCTGTCAGCACCCTTCCCAAGGGCTACACGCTGGTAACTGCCACCTCCAATGATACCGCCACCCATGTGGCTGAGGGCACGGTCACCGCGAACTGCGACACCCTGGTAATTAAGAACGCCCAGGGCGTGGACGTGACAAGCAAGCTGAACATCCGCTATGTGGACGGCAGCATCACCATCACCCCCGTCACACTGACCGTTACCACCTCCAGCGCCTCCAAGGTCTATGACGGCACGCCTCTGACCGCGGAAGGCTCCATCACCGGCTTTGTGAACGGCGAGACCGCGACCTTCACCGTCACCGGCAGCCAGACCGTGGTGGACAGCTCCGACAACACCTACAGTCTTACCTGGGACGGCACCGCGGTGAAGAGCGACTACACCATCACCGAGAGCATCGGCACCCTGACCGTCACCGAGTATGCAGGTGAGATCCTGGTGACCACCACCGGCGGCACCTTCACCTATGACGGCCAGGCCCACGGCGCAACTGTGGCTGTCAGCGAGCTTCCCAAGGGCTACACGCTGATCACCGCCACCTCCTCCGCCTCCGCCACCCATGTAGCTGAGGGTACCGTGACCGCCACCTGCGACACCCTGGTCATCAAGAACGCCCAGGGCGTGGATGTGACGGCAAACCTGAACATCGCCTACGTGAATGGCAGCATCACCATCACTCCCGCCCCCCTGACCATCACCTCGCCCAGCGCCACCAAGGTCTATGACGGCGAACCGCTGACCGCGCCCGGAACTTACTCCGGCTTCGTGAACGGCGAGACCGCAGCCATCACCTTCTACGGCTCTCAGACCGAGGTGGGTTCCTCCTGGAACTCTTTCAGAATCGACTGGACCAACGCTACAGCCGTGGCAACTGACTACCAGCAGATGCTCAGTCTTGGCAGACTGACCGTCACCGAGTACGCGGGCGAGATCGTGGTAACCACCACCGGCGGCATCTTTACCTACGATGGCGAGGCCCACGGGGCGACCGTTTCCGTCGCCGAGCTTCCCAAGGGCTACACGCTGATCACCGCCACCTCCTCCGCTTCCGCCACCCATGTGGCTGAGGGCACTGTCACCGCCACCTGCGACACCCTGGTCATCAAGAACGCCCAGGACGTGGATGTCACCTCCCGGCTGAACATCAAGTATGTGGACGGCAGCATCAAGATTAACCCCGCCACCCTGACCATCATCACTCCCAGCGCCAGCAAGGTCTATGACACCGATCCTCTGACTGCGAAAGGCAGCATCAGCGGCTTCGTGAAGGAAGAGACCGCCACCTTCGTCACCACCGGCACCCAGACCGAGGTGGGCAGCACCGACAACACCTACCGTCTTACCTGGGACGGCACCGCAGTGGCAAGCGACTACACCATTTCCGAGAGCATCGGCACCCTGACCGTCACCGAGAACGCGGATGAGATTGTGGTAACCACCACCGGCGGCACCTTCACCTACGACGGCAAGGCCCATGGAGCCACTGTTTCCGTGAGCACCCTGCCCAAGGGCTACACGCTGGTAACTGCCACCTCCGATGATACCGCGACCCATGTGCTTGACGGCACCGTGACTGCGAACTGCGATACCCTGGTGATTCGCAACGGCGCGGGTCAGGACGTGACCGGCAAGCTGAACATCCGCTATGTGGACGGCAGCATCACCATCACCCCCGCCACCCTGACCATCGTCACTCCCGATGCCAGCAAGGTCTATGACGGCGATCCGCTGACTGCGGAAGGCACCATCACCGGCTTTGTAAACGGCGAGAGCGCCACCTTCGCCACCACCGGCATCCAGATCACGGAGGGCAGCTCCGACAACACCTACAGTCTTACCTGGGACAGCACCGCGACAGAAAGCGACTACACCGTGAGCGCCACTGTCGGCACCCTGACTGTCACCCAGTATACCGGCGAGATCGTAGTGACCACCACCGGCGGCACCTTCACCTACGACGGCCAGGCCCATGGAGCCACCGTCTCCGTCAGCACCCTGCCTACCGGCTACACCCTGGAGACTGCGGTTTCCAACGATACCGCTACCCATGTGGCCGAGGGCACCGTCACCGCAAACTGTGACACCCTGGTGATCCGCAACGCCCAGGGCGAGAATGTGACAAGCAAGCTGAACATCCGCTATGTGGACGGCAGCATCACCATCACTCCCGCCACCCTGACCGTTACCACCCTCAGTGCCAGCAAGGTCTATGACAGCGATCCGCTCACCGCAGGCGGCAGCATCAGCGGCTTCGTGAACGAAGAGACCGCCACCTTCACCGTCACCGGCACCCAGACCGAGGAGGGCAGCTCCGACAACACCTACTCCATCACCTGGGACAGCTCCGCTGTGCAGAGCGACTACACCATCTCCGAGAGCCTCGGCACCCTGACCGTTACCCAGTATACCGGAGAGATCGTGGTCACCACCACCGGCGGCACCTTCCCCTACGATGGTGAGGCCCATGGCGCTACCGTGACTGTCAGCACCCTGCCCAAGGGTTACACTTTGGAAACCGCGACCTCCAACGATACCGCGACCCATGTGCTTGACGGCACCGTGACCGCGAACTGCGACACCCTGGTGATTCGCAACGCTGCGGGTCAGGACGTGACCAGCAAGCTGAACATCAAGTATGTGGACGGCAGCATCAAGATTACCCCCGCTACCCTGACCGTCACCACCCTCAGTGCCAGCAAGGTCTATGACGGCGATCCGCTGACCGCAGCGGGCTCCATCACCGGCTTCGTTAACAACGAGACCGCGACCTTCACCGTCACCGGCTCCCAGACTAAGGTGGACAGCTCTGACAACACCTACACCTTGGCCTGGAACGGCTCCGCGGTGGAGAGCGACTACACCATCACCGAGAGCATTGGCACCCTGACCGTCACCGAGTATGCCGGTGAGATCCTGGTGACCACCACCGGCGGCGAGATCCCCTATGACGGAGATACCCACACGGCCACCGTTTCCGTCAGCACCCTGCCTAAGGGCTACACGCTGGAGACCGCCGCTTCCTCCACCTCCGCCACCCATGTGGCCGACGGAACCGTCTTTGCGACCTGCGACACCCTGGTGATTCGGAACGCCTCCGGCGAGGATGTGACCAAGAAGCTGAACATCAAGTATGTGGACGACACCCTCACCATCACCCCGGCAACCCTGACCATTATCACACCCGATGCCACCAAGGTCTATGACACCAAGCCGCTGACCGCGGCAGGCACCATCACCGGCTTTGTGAATGGCGAGACTGCCACCTTCACCACTACGGGCAGTCAGACCAGAGTGGGCTACACCGCCAACACCTACAGCCTTATCTGGAACGACACCGCCAAGGAAAGCGACTACACCATTTCCGAGAGCATCGGCACCCTGACCGTCACACTTCCCGAAAAGTGGGACATCGTGGAGAAGAGCCATGAGGATACCGATGGGGTTTACAAGCTGGGCGACGAGATCCGCTTCACCATCACCGTGGAGAACATCTTCGATGCGGAGGCCAAGGTGACCATCACCGAGCAGCCCGGTGTCCAGTTGCTGGATGAGAGCGGCAACAAGATCGGCACTACTCTGGAAACCACCCTCGCGGCCGGTGAGACCCTCACCATCCAGGCGGTCTACACCGTCCAGGAGAAGGATCTGCTGAACGGCAGCTTCACCAATGAGGTCAACGTCAGCGTGGAAACCGAACTGGGCGAGCTGACCGACAAGGATACCGACCAGGTGGAGGACCTGGAAGATCCCAATCCCAAGCTCACCGTGGTGAAGACCACCACCTCCAAGCCCCGGGACTCCGCAGCGGGCTATAGCGTGGGCGAGACCATCCGCTACCAGATCACCGTGGAGAACACCGGCAATATCACCATCACCGACATCCAGGTGACCGACTCCATCTCCGGCGTGGCCGCCTCCGGCGACACCGTGCTGGCGGAGGGCATCACCCTGGCTCCCGGTGAGAAGGCAACCTACACCTTCGAGCATGTGGTTACGGAAGAGGACCTGGGCAGCACCGTGGTCAACGAAGCCATTGCCACCGGCAAGAATCCCACCGAGAAGGATGAGGACCCCGACAACGACATCCCCACCACCATCGATGACGAGAAGGGCAAGACCGAGGACGATACCGTCGATCCGGTGCACAGCCTCAGCATCGTGAAGGAAATCACCAACCCCAAGGAAGTCTACAAGCTGAACGACACCATCCGCTACCAGATCACCGTGACCAACAACGGCAACGTCACCGAGCGCAACGTTACCGTGGAGGACACCCTGACCGGAGCAAAGGGCGGAGCGAACCGGTTCAAGTTTGTGGCTCTGGACGGCGGCAAGATCGTGGACGGCAAGGTCGTCTTTGAGACCATGGCCCCCGGCACCAGCCGCGTGATTACCTGTGAATACCGGATTGTCAACGCCGACGAGGGCGGCACCATCGTCAACACCGCTTCGGTGATCTCCGACGATGCCGATCCCGAGACCAGCGAAGCCGTGGGCGGCGATGTGGAAGTGCTGTATGACCTGTATATCCTCTATGTGGACGAGGACTGGAAGGTCGTTGCTCCCAACTACTATGCCAGACTCAGCGTAGGCGATAGGTACTCCATCACCTCTCCCGTGGTGGAAGGCTACACCGCCAACCGGAAGGTGGTCATGTCCGGTGAGAAGGGCATGCCTGCCAAGGATGTGTGGGAATACGTCATCTACACCAAGGATGAAGTGCCCGAGGAACCCGTGAATCCCGGCGAAAATCCCACCGATCCCTCTACCGGACCCTCCGATCCCTCCACCGAACCCACCTACGACCTGACACCCATTACCGACGAACAGACACCTTTGGCGAATGTGGGTCTGGAAGGCGACCATACCTGCTGTCTGATGCACTTCCTGATTATGCTGGTCAGCATGATTACCCTGGGCTTCTACACCAGCGACCGCAAGAAGCTGCAGAAGAGCATCTTCGAAGTGAAGAAGGCGCTGAAGGCTGAGGGCGTGGATGTGGACGAAGCCCAAGAGGAAAAAGCGTAAGTTTTTAGGCCGTCAACAGAAATGAGGTATGAGATATGATTCAACAGCTCTATATGTTCGACCACAATATCCTGCACATCTGCTTCTGGACGCTGCCTGCCATCCTCGTGGGTGTGGTGATGATCATCATGGCCGTGGTCCACAACCGGAATCAGCGCAAGCGCCAGGAAGCGTTTGAAAAGGAAATGGAGTCCGGCTCCGACAACCCTGTACAGGCGTAAAAGATTGGGCCCCCTCCCCTGAAAAACGGGGAGGGGAGTAGAAAAGAAAGGCGGTATTGACCATGGCATTTCTTCTGCAGCATACCCGCTTGGGCTTCTGCTGGCTGGATCTGATCGCTCTGGCAGTGCTTCTCGTGGTGATCGGCGTGTTCGTCTGGCAGCACCGGAAGCTGAAAAAGCAGGAAAAGGAGCTCCAGGACCGGCTCTCCGCCGTCTACGCGGATAAGACCGTGGAAGCGGAACAGAAATAATTTCAAAATAACAATCCCCCTTCGCCGATTCGGTGAAGGGGGATTGTTGCGGATAAAAGATAATGTGCTTATCGGCTTAAGTCAGCCAGCTGACAAATTGGTGTTTGTAAAGATATGCTGTCATTGCGAGCCAGTGCTCACACTGGCGTGGCAATCCCCCGGTTAGAGAGGAAATGTATCGACAATTGCCCTACAGAGTGGGGAAACAGTGGTATTTTGGTGGTAATCGTCACCTGGTCCCATTCAACAGGGGGATTGCCACGACCAGTCTGCGGACTGGTCTCGCAATGACAGGTAATCTGGAGCCAGCCCGACAAACACCAATTTATCAGTGTGCTTACGAATGCCGATAACTTAAAAACCAATGAATTGTCCAAAGGAATTTGAACAGGAGAGGATCAAATAATCCCCCTTCGCCATGGGGCGAAGGGGGATTTGATGGAACGTAGGATACATAGCGGGGCGCAGTCAGCCTTCCTGGGGCTTGGCGGGCTTTTTGCGGCGGTTGGGTCTGCGGCGATGTTTCTTGGCGGGATCACCGGCGGGGGTGTCCCCTTCCGCCGGGACGTCAGGCTCCTTCTGCTTGAGGGCGGGCTTCTCCTTCTTTTCGGCGGGCTTTTCTGCCCGGTCGGTAGTTTGCGCACCCTCGGCGGAGCGTTTTCTTCTGCGGGAGCGGCTGGGTTTCTCAGACTGCTTTTCGGATGCTTTTTCCGGCTCCTCCGGCTGGGCCGGCTCCTCCACCAGAGCCTCTTCGCGATAGCGGAAGCGAATGGGCTCCAGGACCATGGCTTCCTCTTTCCGTTCCTGCTGCCGGGGGCGCTTTCCGCTGCCGGAAATGGGAGCCAGATCCGCCGGAATGGGCGGGTCATTTTTTTTGGCCTTGCCGCTGCGCAGCACGGCGATGTCCGTGTTGGCGAACTGGGAAATGGTGTCCGGGTCCTCCTCCATGCGCACCTTCACCCGCTGCCGCATCAGATCCACCTCCACCACGGTGCCCCGGCCCTCGGGAGTGTCCACGAAGGAGTCCATCTTGGGGCTGTTGCGGATTAAGTCCTCGTAGGCATCCTGCTCGTATTTCAGGCAGCACATGAGCCGTCCGCAGGTGCCGGAGATTTTGGTGGGGTTCAGGCTGAGATTCTGGGTTTTGGCCATCTTAATGGACACAGGCTGGAAATCGTCCAGGAAGCTGGCGCAGCAGAAGGGCCGTCCGCAGATGCCCAAGCCCCCCACCATCTTGGCCTTGTCCCGGACGCCGATCTGGCGCAGTTCGATGCGGGTGTGGAAGATTCCGGCCAGGTTTTTTACCAGCTCCCGGAAATCCACCCGCTCATCGGCGGTGAAGTAGAAGAGGATTTTGCTGCCGTCAAAGGCGCACTCCGCGCTGACCAGCTGCATGTCCAGGCCGTGCTCGGTAATTTTCTGCAGGCACACCTCATAGGCCCGCTTCTCCCGGGCACGGTTGTCGGCAACGATTTTCATGTCCTGGGCAGTGGCCTTGCGCAGAACCTTGCGCAGAGGGCTGACAATGTCCTTGCGGCGGACGGTGTGGTTGCCCCCGGAGCAGATGCCGAATTCCGGCCCCCGGGCGGTGTCCATAATGACATTGTCCCCGGGGACAAACTGCATCCCGTCGGGATCAAAAAAGTAGACCTTCTGCCCCGGGCGGAACTGAATGTCCACCACCTCCAGCTTTTCGGGCAGGTCAGTTGTGATTTCTTCCATGAATAAGCTCCTTTATGATAACGGATGGAATCCGAGAATGGACAAAAGGGTGAGAGAAAATATTAAAATGCTGATCGGGGTAACGCAGCAGTGCGGCAAATTGGTGTTTGTAAAGATATGCTGTCATTGCGAGCCAGCGCGCGCGCTGGCGTGGCAATCCCCCGGTTAGAAGGGGAATGTACCGAATAGCACCCAAAAAATGGGAACTCCTGCGATTTTTGGTAGTAATCGTTACCTGGTTCCATGGGACCGGGGGATTGCCACGCCAGTGTGCGCACTGGCTCGCAATGACAGCTTTTTTTCAAACACCAATTTGTGGGATTGATGGAATACCCCTTACCGCAATGCCCAGGCCAGCCAGCCGCAGATGGCACCGGGGGATACGTTGCCCTGGGCGTAGGTAAGAGCTTTCTGAAGGGCCTGGATGGCCCGGTAAATGTCCGGGGAGGTGCGGCGGGCGGCGATTTCCCCTGCCAGGGTGGAGATTTCCCTATACCCGGCCAGGGCCTCCTCCAGAAGCGCCAGCCAGCCGGAAAGCACCGGAATCAGGGCATCCCGCTTCCACTTCTCCATGGGAACCAGAAGCTCCGTCAGGGCCAGGGCATCCCCACCGGCGAAGGCGCGGACAAAGGCGGCGGTTTGGGGCGGAAGGCTGAGCCCCTCCTCCAGAAGCGCCTTGGCCTGGCCCAAAAAGCCGCCGCTGCGCTCAGCCGCCCGGCGGAGGTCCTCCCGGGAAGCCTGGGGGAAGTCCCGGGAAAGCCGCTCTTCCAGCAGCTGCCGGGGCAGAGCCGACAGCTTCAGCTCCCGGCAGCGGGAGCGGACCGTGGGCAGCAGCTTTTGCGGATTGTCCGCCAGCAGCAGGAACACCGCGTAAGCGGGCGGCTCCTCAAGAATGGTCAGAAGGGCATTCTGCCCCTCCAGGCCCAATTCCTGAGAAATCATATAGATTTTGTGTTCCGACTCATTGGGCTTGATGAACACATCGGGCCGGAAGGTCTCCCGGATCAGCTTCACCGGGATTTTCTGATAGTCCGGGTCCTCCCAGGTAATAAAGTCCGGATGACCGCCCTCCAACACCTTCCGGCAGGGGTGGCAGACCCCGCAGGGCTTGTCCCGGCCCTGGCAGAGAATGGCCGCGGCCAAGAGCCTTGCCAGGGTGTGCTTGCCGGACCCCTGGGGACCGGTGATCAGATAGCAGTGGGAGATATGCCCCGTCCGCAGGCTCCGGGCTAGGTCAGTTTTTAATTGTTCGTTGCCCAAAAGCGCGTCAAAGGACATAGAAACCTCCCATTTGGGAGTTGACAGTTGACAATTGACAGTTGACAGTTGCGGTGTCCCTTCGGGACGATTTGAATCATCGCAAAGCGATTCCATAACTGTCCACTGTCCACTGTCCACTCTCAACTATTTTTAGCCCCACAGGGCGGAGAGCATGGGGATGACTTGTTTTTTCCGGCTCATGACCCGGGACAGGAATACGGTGTTGTCCTTGGGGGTGACGTTGAAGGCCTGGTGGATGGTCTCGTCATCGCCGATGTAGAGAATCTGGGTTCCCTCCAGCAGCACGTCTGTCAGCATCAGGATTACCATGGACAGCTCCTTCTCCTTGGCAACCTTGCGCATCAGCTCCAGGAACTCCTCCCGGCGCTGCAGCATACTGGGGCTGTCCACACAGGTGATCTGAGCCACCGCCAGGTCGTGACCGGCGATGTGGAACTCCTTGTAGTCGGCAAACAGCAGCTCCCGGGCGGTCTTGTTGCCCACGGAGGCGGAGAAAATCTCCTTGCCCAGCTCGTCTAAGGACACGTTGGCAATCCGGGCCATCCGCTCCGCCGTCCGGATATCCCGGGAGGTGCAGGTGGGGGATTTGAACATGACCGTGTCGGAGATAATGGCTGCGGCCATCATGCCCGCCATCTTCTCCGAGGGCATCAGCCCCCGGTCCTGGAACATGCTGGCGATGATGGTGTTGGTGGAGCCCACGGGCTCGTTGCGTACGTAGATGGGGTTGGTGGTCTGGATGTCCGCCAGCCGGTGATGGTCGATGATCTCCAGGATTTCCGCCTCCTCCAGCCCGGGTACGGACTGGGCGGCTTCGTTGTGGTCCACCAGAACAACCCGTTTGCGCCGGGGGCGCAGCAGGTGATACCGGGTCAGCACGCCGGCTACCTTCTCGTTCTCGTCCAGGATGGGGTAGCAGTGCTCCCGGAATTTCAGCACCTGCTCCCGGACCTCGTCCAGGCGGTCCTCCAGGTGGAAGCACACCAGATCCTGGGTCCGGCAGATCCGCTCCACGGGAGTGGACTGGAAGATCAGTCTCGCTGCCCGGTAGGCATCGAAGGGGGTGGAGATGATGCAGGTGGTGGTGGGATAGCTGCGGAATTCATCATCCAGCTCCGCCTGGCACAGCACCAGGCAGTTGACGTTCATATCCAGAGCCCGCTTGATCATATCCGGCTGGTGGCCGCAGAAAACCACGCTCTTTTTCCGGTTGAACAGCAGATTTTCCCGGCTCTGGGGCAGGGCAATGGAGATTTCTCCTTCAATGGTGTCGGTATTCTCTCCGGCCTCGTTGAGGATCTTTCCCTCCAGCACGGACAGGACGTTGAAAAGAGGTACGGCCTTCAGAACTCCCAATGTGACCAGGGCCATGTTGTAGCTGGCAACATCCTCCCGGGAGAGCATGCCGTAGAGGGTGCCGTCCTCGTTGGCCACGGGCAGGGCGGAAATGTTCTTCTGCTCCTGGAGTACCTTCCAGGCCCGGCCCTCGGTGACCGCGCCGCTGAGGATGGGGGGCGTGTCGAAGTCCAGGTCCCGGACCTGGGTGTACATATTGGTGATCCGCTTGGGCGGCTGGAAGCCGAACCGGTCCAGCACAATCTGGGTCTCGTCGGAGACGTGGCCCAGGCAGGCCGCTTCGTACTCCCGGTCCCCCAGGGCGTTGCGCAGGGCCGCGTAGGCCATGGCCGCCACAATGGAGTCCGTGTCCGGGTTGCGGTGTCCGGTTACGTAGATGGGATCCATAGGCTTTCCCCTTTCTTCTGACAAATACGCATAGATACACTCTATTATATCCCGAAAAGGCCCAAATAGCAAGAGCCCGCCGGGAAAAACTCAGCTTCCCGGCGGATTTTGGATGTGTTCCGGACAATCCGTATAAACAAAGACAGCAGGACGACAAATTGGTGTTTGTAGGGCCGCGTCCCAGATTACCTGTCATTGCGAGACCAGTCCGCAGACTGGTCGTGGCAATCCCCCGGTTAGAGGGGAAATGTATCGACAATTGCCCTATAGAGCGGGAATATTTTGCGATTTCCGGTGGTAATCGTTACCGGATTCCATTCAACCGGGGGATTGCCACGGAAGTCCTGAGCACTGGCTCGCAATGACAGCATATCTTTACAAATACCGATTGATCGCTCTGCGGGTGGGATCAGACTGTGAATTCGCCGTCCAGGAGTTCCTTGCCGCTGTCGCCCAGATACCAGTGGATTCTGCCGGGGGCCAGGGTGGGGCGAAGCCTGTAGTCCCACTGGATCAGGCTTTCGTCGGGGATGAGGAGGCGCACTTCCCGGCTCTCGCCGGGGGCCAGGAGGAATTTGTCGAAGCCCACCAGCTGTCTCCGGCGGGAGGTGGCTACCCCCTGGAGCCGGTGGATATACAGCTGGGGCACGGCCCAGCCGGGACGGTCTGCGGTGTTGGTTACCCGGAAGCACACCTCCCGGCGGTCTTTCTCCGGGGCGGAAATCAGGGAATAGGCAAACCTTGTGTAGCCAAGCCCCGCGCCGAAGGGATATTTGGGAAGCGCCGCGCCGTCGTAGTAGGCCATGGGGCGGTAGGAATCCTTGGGATTGTAGTATACGGGCAGGCGAGTGGCATCGTCGGGCAGAGACACGCTGAGCCGTCCGGCGGGCTCGATGTCCCCCAGCAGCAGCCCGGCCAGCGCCTCCCCGCCTGTGGGGCCGGGGTAGAAGCTGCACACAATGGCGTCGCTTACCCGGTCGATGGTTCCCATCTCGTAGGGCCGTCCGGCGATCAGCACCGTGACCAGGGGCTTGCCGGCCGAGCGCAGCAGCTCCAGCAGCCGCAGCTGCTCCCCGGGAAGCTGTAGGGAGGCGTTGTCCACATTCTCCCCGCAGTCCATGGTGATGTGCTCCTGGCTTTTCAGAGCGCCATTGGTGTCGAACTGTCCCCGGATGGCGAAGCGGCTGGAGCTGCCGCCCACAGCGGCTACGATCACATCGCACTCCCGGGCCAGCTCCGCCGCCTCCTGCATCAGCGCCTCGTCGGAGCCGAACATGGGACAGCCGGGGTGGCAGGTGACCTTCGCTCCCAGCTTTTCCAGCCCCCGGCGGAGGGTCGTGCCCTGGCTCTGGCGCAGAGGAGGGGTGTAGTCTCCCAGCTGGTTATAAATGGCATCGGCGTTGGGGCCGATGAGGGCGATTTTCTGGCCCCGATTCAGGGGCAGTACCCCGGCCTCGTTTTTCAGCAGCACCGGGGTCTGCTCCGCCAGGCGCTTGACCTGGGGGTAGTTTTCGGCGTTGTAGGATTGCCAGTGGTCGGTTTCCGGGACGAAGGGATTTTCGAAGAGGCCCCGGCGGAATTTCAGGGTGAGGATTCGTTTGCAGGCCCGGTCGATGGCGTGCTCCTCCACCAGACCCCGCTCCACAGCCTCCTCCAGGTGGCCGAAGGCGGTGTCCCACAGGCCCAGATCCACCCCGGCGTTCAGAGCTGCCGCGCCGGAGGCCACCCGATCCCCGGTGACCGCGTCCAGCTGGTCGATGGCCACGCCATCGGACATGACGAAGCCCGTAAAGCCGTACTCCTCCCGCAGAAGGTCGGTAAGCAGCCAGGGGTTTGCGTGGCAGTAGATGCCGTCAATTTCGTTGTAGGCTGCCATGAAGCTGGTGACCCCCGCCTCCACGCAGGCCTTCACCGGGGGCAGGTGGATTTCCCGCAGCTCCCGCTGGCCGATCCGGGCCGCGCTGGCGTTGACGCCGCCGGTGGTCTCCCCCTGGCCGCACAGGTGCTTGGCGGTGACCTCCACCCCCTGGCTCTGGATGCCGGTGACAACCGCCTGGGCCATTTGGGAGGCCAGATAGGGGTCCTCCCCGAAGCATTCCTCACTGCGGCCCCACCGGGGGTCCCGCAGCACATCCAGAGCGGACACCAGGGCCAGGTCAATGCCCATTTCTTTCAGCTGCTTGCCGCAGACCTCCGCGGCGGCCTTCAGCAGCTCCGGCGCGAAGCTGCAGCCCACGGCCAGGTTCACGGGGAGCAGATAGCCGTCCAGGGCCTGGTGGCCGTGGGGACATTCGGAGCTGAGGAGCGCCGGAATGCCCAGCCGGGAGTGGTCGAGGACGTATTTCTGCACAAGGTTGGAAGCCTTGGGAGAGAGTTTCCCGTCAAGGCCGGTGTCGAAGTTCTTCCCCGACCAGGGGTCCGCCCGGTGGAGGCCGTAGAGGGCCCCCAGGCCGGAGTAGCGCGCTACTTCGTCCCGGAATTCCTCGGTGAGCGTGAGTTCCTCGCCTTGCCGTTCAAAGCAGGAAAAGCCGTAGAGCCGCTGGTTCAGCTGCCCGATTTTTTCCCGCAGGGTCATCCGCCCCAGCAGATCCTCCGCCCGCTCCTCCGGGTCTAAGGCGGGATTTTGATATGGATACATAGAATACCCCCTTTTTGATCGTTGACAGTGTACAGTCGTGCAATCCCTTCGGGACGAGAAAAGTGGATGGATTGGCAAATTGTTGTTTGAAGATTTCAAACGCATTTCGTCCTTACTGTAGGGGAGCCATTCATGGCTCCCGTGACGCAGTACGTTTTCGCCGAAATGCTGGGGATATCGGAACATTTCACCGCCGGGAGTGGTGCTCCGCGCAGCGAATCAGAATTGCAATGATTGCCGGTGGCAATCATTCCATAATGCAAATGAATGGCTCCCCTACAGTGTTATTCCGACATTATTAAAAACTGATCTGCAAACGCCAATTTATCGGACTGGTAGACAATAGCAAGCCAGCCACCGGGGGGCCGGTGGCTGGGGATGCTTACTTGAGAAGGATGGTCTTGATTTCGTAGGGCTTCACGGTGAACTTCACCTGGCCGTTTTCCATGGGCAGCTCCTCCTCCACTTCCTCCAGCAGGTTGGTGGAGTAGGCCTTGGTGTAGGGGCCGGAAACGGTGAGGGTCACCTTGGTCCGGGCGTTCTGGCACTCGTAGAGCCGCAGCACGGTGCCGCTGCCGCTCTCCGCCTGCTTCACGGTCTCCAGAACCACATTGTCTCTGTCCACGGAGGCGAAGCTGCTGTTCAGGCCCTCGGCGCCCGCCACCGCGTAGGCGGGCTGGTTCAGGAAGTAGGCCTCCTTCACCGTATCCGCCTGCTTCCAGGTACCCTGGTGGGGGTACAGGGCGTAGGTGAAGTGGTGCACCTCCACATCGGCGTTGGGGTTGGGCTCGATGCCGCACTTGATGAGGGTCAGGCCCACGGTGCCGTCATAGACACTGTGGCCGTACTTGCAGTCGTTCAAGAGGCTGACACCGTAAGCGCCTTCGGAAAAGTCCATCCACTTCTGGCCGCAGCTTTCAAACCTCGCCTTGTCCCAGCTGGTGTTGGTGTGCACCTTCCGGGTCACGTTGCCGAACTGCACCTCGAAGGTGGCCTCGTCGGAGTGGATGTCCAGGGGGAACTCGGCTTTGAGCAGGTGCTGGTGTTCCTTCCAGTCGGCAACCGTCTCGAAATCGATGCGGCGGGTATCGGCGTAGAAGTGAATCTTCTGGGTGATGACGCTCTGGCTGCACTTCCAGGTAAGCTCAAGGGTGGCGCGGACGGGGCCGTCCTCGGTCCAGGCCATGGCCAGAAGCTCGTTGACCTCCCAGGACTTCTCGGTATAGTACATATCGATGTCCCAGTTGTCGTAGTAGACGGGCTTGTCCTCGTAGAGCCGCAGCATATTGCCCTTCTTCCCGGCCTTCAGCAGCTCCCGCTCCTCGGCCTTGTCGAAGATGGAGGTGAAGTGGCCGTTTTCATCCAGCGCAATCGAATAGAAGGGGGTCTCCAGGTGGAGGTTATCCTTCCGGGTGAAGGGGGAGGCGGCTTCCGCCTGGCAGGGGGTGAAGGAAGCCCAGCCCTTGGAGGGAAGATGCTTCAGGTAGGCCACCGCACCGTCGGCGGTCTGCTGGACGGGGTAGACCTCGGTGCCGTCGGTCAGGGCCTTGGCGGTGCAGGCGCCCAGGTTCACGGCATCGTTTCTTGCAAAGCCCGTGGTGTTGAACACGGTGACGGCATCGCCCTTGCCCGCCAGAGCCGTCAGGCGCTCCGCGATCATGGCATCGGCTTGTTCCGCCAGGGCTTCGTACTCGGCCTTGGTCACGTCATAGACCTCGGCAATGGAGGAGCCCGGGAGGATGTCGTGGAACTGGTTTAGCAGCACGGTGTCCCGCCAGAATTTGGTAATCTCCTCGGCGGGGTAATCGCCGCAGAGCACCCCCAGCAGCTCCAGATCCATGAGCTTCAGCTCGGATTTGCGGTTGCCCCGCTTGTTCCGGGCCATGGAGGTGTAGGTGCCCCGGTGATACTCGAAGTAGAATTCGCCTTCCCAGGTCTCGAGGCGCTTGTTGTCCTTCACCCGCTGCTTCAGCTCGGTGAAGTAGGTGAGAGCCCCCTCCTGGCGGACCTTGGGGATGCCCTTGATGCCCTTCTCCATGCGCTTGGAGATTTCCAGCATCTGCCGG
Source organism: uncultured Clostridia bacterium (assembly GCA_945486035.1). GTDB lineage: Bacteria > Bacillota > Clostridia > Oscillospirales > Oscillospiraceae > Faecousia. Next base: position 3,225 of record CALYTB010000015.1, on the reverse strand, counting down.
GTGGGGCCGCCGCCGCCGTCGCCGTAGCCGTAGGAGATGAGAATATCGTTGTTGATTTCCTTATTCTGGTAGCGCTCCCAGCCGCCCATGATGGCATCGGGATGGAGCATACCGTTGTAGGTGGTGAAGAAGCTCTCCTTGGGGTTCTGGCCGATGCCCAGGGTGGTAATCAGGTGGGTCAGCACCTCGCTGCCGTCGATGCCCCGCCAGATAAAGGTATCGTTGGGGATCTTGTTGATCTGGTTCCAGGCCAGCTTCGTGGTCATGAAGTAGTCAACACCCGACTTCTTCATGATCTGGGGCAGTGCGCCGGAGTAGCCGAATACGTCGGGCAGCCACAGCACCTTGTTGTCCACGCCGAAGTGCTCCTTGAAAAACCGCTTTCCGTAGATAAACTGCCGGGCAAGGCTCTCGCCGCTGGTCAGGTTGCAGTCTGCCTCCAGCCACATACCGCCCTCGGGCTCCCAGCGGCCTTCCTTGACACGCTCCTTGATTTTCTCCATCAGCTCGGGATACCGCTGCTCCAGGAAGTAGTACAGCACCGGCTGACTGGACATGAACTTGTAGCTGGGGTACTCCTCCATCAGCTTCAGCACCGTGGCGAAGGAGCGGACCACCTTCTCCCGGGTCTGAGCCACCGTCCACCACCAGGCCACGTCGATGTGGGTGTGGCCGATGCAGGTGGCGATGACATCCTCGAAGCCTGCCATCTTTTCGTAGAGCTCCACGCCGATGTAGTCCAGGGCCTTTTTGACGGAGGCGTGGAAGGCTTCGGAGTAGGGAACGCGCATATCCAGCAGGTTAATGGTGTTATTCAGCACGGTCTGCAGGTCCAGGCGCACCTTGGAGTCCTTGTCCATCCGGGGGAAGGCCCACAGGGGGACCTGGATGTCGTAGTACAGCTTATCCAGATCCTCGTCCAGCCGGTACAGCTCCGCCAGGAAGTTGAACTCCAGGTGCAGCGTGCCGGTGTAGGCCTGGATGTCCACGGTCAGCTCCTCGCCGCCCCGGGCGTTCTCCAGCAGCAGCAGTTCCCGGTGGTTCATGTCCGCGCCCTGGCGGACCTCCCCGTTGACAAAAATCAGGAACTGGGGATTCTTGCCGTCGTCCCATTCCTCGATCTGGGTGCGGATTTTCATCCACACGTTGTGCCCGGCGAAGGATTCCGGGATGGTGATCTTCCGGCGGAACCAGTAGTGGGAGCCCAGGATGCCCTTGAAGTCCGTAACCTGGCCCTGGAAGGCACCCTCGAATTTCTCGGTGCCCACATAGTTGGAGTACCAGCGCATGGTGTTGGCGTCGAACTCCTGCCAGGGGGTGTCCGCCGCGTCGGCCTCCTCAGGCCGGAAGAACTGGCCGGGCTTATACTGCCAGTGGGGCAGCTCCACCGTGTCCCGGAACCGCAGAAGCTGCAGCTGGTTGGCGATTACCTGAATTCTCTGGTCGATAAAGTACATAGAAACATTACCTCATATGATGATGAATTGACAATTGACAATGAACAATTGACAATTAGGGTGTCCCTTTGGGATAAATTCAATCTCTCAATGCGTGGATAGCGGCTGAAAACAGCAAACCGGTGGGAGTTTCGCGGACAGCATCTGTAGGGGGCGGTCATGACCGCCCCGCTCCGGCTAAATGACTGAGAACTGCCGTTTTGCGGAACCATTTCCGTTGTGAATCGCGTTCGCTGAGCAATGCGATTCGAGAAATGTTGAGTACAACCGAAAAAACTTACCGCTCTATCCCGTAGGGTAAGCGGGGCGGTCATGACCGCCCCCTACAAAAGGCAGTTCTGTCAAACTGCCGGGGAGCGCGGATAGACGGTTTTGGCCGAATTGACAATTATCAATTCGGCGCAGCCGCGTTACAGGGGGTTGGCCTTGATGTAGTCCAGCAGGGTGTCTACGGTGGTGAAGGCGAGGCCGGTGACGGTATCGGCGCAGCCGTAGTAGATGGCGATGCGGCCGGTGGCGGCATCGGTGAGGCAGGCGCAGGGGAAGGTGACGTTGGGCACATCGCCGTTCATTTCGTAGTTTTCGTAGGGAGCCAGGATGTAATCCTTGGAGCGATAGAGCACCTTCCAGGGCTCGTCCAGATCCAGCAACGCCGCGCCCATGCGGTACACATAGCCCTGGCAGGTGGTGATGACACCGTGGTAGAGCATCAGCCAGCCTTCATCGGTTTCGATGGGGGTGGGGCCGGCGCCGACCTTGGTGCACTGCCAGCCGGAGTCCTCAAACTTGGCAGGGCCCATGACATGGCGATGCTTGCCCCAGAACTGGAGGTCCGGGCTCTGGCTGATGAAGATATCGCCGAAGGCGGTGTGGCCGGTATCGGAGGGCCGGGACAGCAGCAGGTACATGCCGTTTACCTTCCGGGGGAACAGCAGGCCGTTTCGGTTGTAGGGCAGCAGGGCGTTCTCCATCTGGTGGAAGGTCTTGAAGTCTTCGGTCCAGCCCATGCCGATGGTGGGGCCGTGGTAGCCGTTGCACCAGTTGATGTAGTACTTGCCGTCCAGGTAGCACATCCGGGGGTCATAGCGGTATTCCTTCTTGGTCACTTCCTCGTCGCCCTCAAACACGATGGGGTCGTCGCTGATGTCCCAGTGGATGCCGTCCTTGGAAAAGCCCACGAAGATGTCCATCTGGACGGAGCGGCTGTCGCAGCGGAACACACCGGCAAAGCCGTCGCCGAAGGGCACCACGGCGGAGTTGAACACGCTGTTGGAGCGCTTGTTGGCATGGCGGCCGATGATGGGGTTCTCCGTGTAGCGCCACACGGGCATGGGATCGCCCTGGGGACGGTCTTGCCAGGGGATGTTTTTCAGTTCGTTTCCGATGATCTTGGCCATAGAATGATCTCCTTATTTTGTTGGCAGAAGCCAAAATATATTTGAAATCACGGGGATTTTACCACAGAATTTTCAATTGTCAATACGGTTTGGAAAGAATATTTTCTAACCTGGAAACGGGAGGAAAAAACGATAATGGAAGCCGTTCCGGTGGGAAGATAAATTGTTGTTTACAGCACTTATTTAAAGTTTCCTGTCATTGCGAGCCAGTGCGCACACTGGCGTGGCAATCCCCCCGATGAATGGAACCAGGTAACGATTTCTACCAAAAAAGCAGTGTTTCACCGCCCTGTAGGGCAATTGTCGATACATTTCCCCTCTAACCGGGGGATTGCCACACCAGCGTGCGCGCTGGTTCGCAATGACAGGTA
>CALYTB010000014.1 GCA_945486035.1 uncultured Clostridia bacterium | reverse complement strand
GGCTCCCCTACAGTAAGGACGAAGTGCGTTTGAAAACTGTAAACAACAATTTATACTGACTTACAAGAGCCTGACATTAAGCCGATTGGCTGCGTGAAAGGTGCGAATATGGTTTTGGCCCCATAGCTGTGCTATGAGGTTCGTCTGCCATCGCCGCACCGGTTTTGGGTGCGGCGATGTTTTTGGGAGGGAATGCTATGGAAACAAGAGTGGCTGTCATGAGCATCATTCTGGAGAATCGGGATGCGGCCGAGAAGCTCAACGGGCTGCTGCATGAATATGGGGAGTATATTATCGGCAGAATGGGAATCCCCTACCGCAAGCGTGGAATCAACCTGATTGCCGTGGCGCTGGACGCGCCTCAGGATACCATTGCGGCCCTGGCCGGGAAAATCGGCGCGCTGCCGGGTGTACGTGTGAAAACCGCCTACTCGGGCGTAATCAGTAAAGAATAACGGAGGAAACAAAAATGAACAAGAAAATCAGATGGATTACGGAAACCGCGATTCTGCTGGCACTGCTGGTGACACTGCAGGCAGTGACCAAGGGCTTCGGACAGCTGGTGACCGGCTCCTGTGTCAATGCGGTGCTGGCCATCGCGGCGCTGGTAGGGGGACTGGCCAGCGGTTTGACCGTGGCGCTGATCTCCCCGGTGCTGGCATTCCTGCTGGGCATCGCGCCCCAGATTCTGACGGTGCCGGCCATCATGGTGGGCAATTCGGTGTATGTGGTGCTGCTGTGGCTTGTGGCGGATAAGAACGGGAAGAATCTGCCGCGGCAGATCGGTGCCTGGCTGCTGGCCGCCGGGGCCAAGGCCGCGGTGCTGTATCTGCTGGTGGCCAAGCTGATCTGCGGTGTGCTGGCGGAGCAGCTGCTGGCGGCCGGAACCCTGAAGGAGCCCATGCTGAAGGCGCTGCCCGCTACCTTCAGCTGGCCCCAGCTGTTCACCGCCCTCATCGGCGGCGCTGTGGCGCTGCTGATTGTCCCCGTCCTTCGCAAGGCCCTGCACCGGTAAATTGGTGTTTAGCGCCCCGAAAAAACGCTGTCATTGCGAGGAAGCCGTGCGACGTGGCAATCCCTTATGTTTTCCTCCTGTCATCCCGAGCGAGCGCAGCGAGTCGAGGGATCTGGCGTGTTCGTTCACATTTCAGCTTCGTTCAGTGCGTAGATCCTTCGACTCGCTGCGCTCGCTCAGGATGACAGCTTGGGTGGAAGGATGGGGGCTGGGCGGAAAATCCGGGGGATTGCCACAACCAGTGTGCACACTGGTTTCGCAATGACAGTTCTTTTTTAGTGCTGTAAACAACAATTTACCTTCTGCTTTTTCATTTCGGCGCGGTATCGGGTGGATACCGCGCTGAATTATCCCCAGGGGGGGCTTGCGGGGAGGGGGGATTGTTTGTATAATACGGGGAGATTTTAAGGAAGCCGGTTGAAGCTATGGATACAGCGGCGCTGCTGAAAAAGAAAAACAGAAAAAACAACATTGTAATCACCGGGATGGCGCTCACGGTGGTGGTTCTGGCCTTTGGGTGTCTGTTCGCGGGTTCCTCCCGGATGAGCTTCCGGGACTGCCTGGATGCTCTGCTGAGGACGGGGACGGCGGCCAATGTGCGCATCCTCTGGAATATCCGGGTGCCCAGGGTGCTGGCCGCGGTGATTGCCGGGGCGGGCTTGGCGGTGTCGGGTCTCGTGATGCAGACGGTGCTGAACAATCCCATGGCATCGCCCTCCACCTTGGGCGTGTCCAACGCCGCCGTATTCGGCGCGAATCTGTCCATCATCGTTTTCGCGGGGGGATTCCTCTCCACGGGGAACAATCTGTCAAACCTTACCGTGGGGGCAAATCCCTATGCCACCGGGGCCATGGCATTTGCCTTCGCGGCGGTGTCCACCCTGCTGATTTTGGGGCTGTGCACGGTGCGCTCCTTTTCTCCCAATGTGGTGGTGCTGGCGGGTATGGCCATCGGGGCGGTCTGGACGGCGGCCACCACTATTTTGCAGTTTTACGCCACGGATGTGGGAATTTCCGCCGCGGTGGTGTGGAATTTCGGCGATTTGGGCAGGGCTACCTACCGGACCGATGCCATCATGGCCGGGATTACCGGGGTTGGGATTCTCTTCTTTTTGCTGATTTCCTGGCGGCTCAACGCCCTGCTCAGCGGGGAGGCGGCGGCCAAAACCATGGGTATCCGGGTGGAGTGGCTGCGGTTTCTCGTCATGCTGACGGCCTCGGTGATTACGGCGGTGTGCGTATCCTTCCTGGGGGTCATCGGTTTTGTGGGTATCATCTGCCCCCATGTGACCAAGCGGCTGCTGGGCCAGGATCACCGGGTCACCATTCCGGTCACGGCTCTGTCCGGGAGCATCCTGCTGCTGGCGGCGGATACCTTCGCCCGGAGTATGGGCGGCGGCTCGGCCCTGCCGGTGGGCGCCATCACCTCTTTGCTGGGCGCCCCCTTCTTCCTGAGCATCATCTTTTCCAGAAAGGAGAACCGCCGATGCTGAGTGTGGAGCATGTGACCTTCCGCTACAGCCGCCAGGGCCCGGATGTACTGCGGGGGGTTAATTTGGAGCTGAAGCCCGGGGAGATCGGCATTTTGCTGGGCCGGAACGGCTCCGGCAAGACCACCCTGTTTCAAAATATTCTGGGCATCCTGAATCCCCGCAGCGGCAGCATCCGCTTTGAGGGGGAGGATCTTCGGAAGCTCTCCCGTGCCCAGCGGGCCAGGCGCATTGCCTATGTACCCCAGGACATCCGTTTTGGGGCGCTGAGCGTGTTTGACTCCGTGCTGATGGGCCGGGTTGCCTATTTCGGCATGAAGGCCGGACGGGAGGACTACCTGGCGGTGGAGCGGATTCTGCGGGATATGGGCCTGGAAGCCTTCGCCCAGCGGAATGTGGAGGAGCTCTCGGGAGGAGAGCGGCAGAAAATCGCCGTGGCCCGGGCCATGGCCCAGGAGCCGAAGCTTATGGTGTTTGACGAGCCCACGGGGAACCTGGACATCGCCAACGAGCAGCAGATTATCACGGAGGCCAAACGGCTTGCCCGGGAAAAGAACATTGCCATCCTCAGCTCCCTGCATGACCTGAACCGGGCCATGGAATTTGGGGACCGGTTTTTCTTCCTGAAGGATGGGGTGGTGAAATACACCGGGGGGAAGGAATGCTTCCGGGAGGATGTACTCCGGGATATCTTTGACATCAATGTAAAAATCGCGCAGGTGGACGGTCAGCCGGTCATTCTGCAGAAACAGGAGGAAATGCTATGAGAAGATCAATTGCAATGCTGCTGGCGCTGGTACTGGCGCTGAGCCTGGGTGCCTGCGGCGCAAAAACGGAGGCGCCTGCCGAAACCCAGGCACCCGCTCCGACACAGACCGAGGCACCCAACACAACCGAGGCGCCCACGGAAAACCCGGAGGTTACCGTGACGGACATGATCGGAAGGGAAGTCACCGTTGTTCCCGGAAGCTACGAGAGGGTGGTCTGCATCGGCGCGGGAGCGCTGAGAATGTACAGCTATGTGGGGGATATGAACCTGCTGTGCGGGGTGGAGGACATTGACAACCTGTCCCTGGAGGAGCGGCCCAAGATGTTTGACGCGGTGGCGCGGCCCTATGTGCTGGCTTACGGGGAGATGCTCAAGGAACTTCCCTCCTGCGGTGTGGGCGGTCCTCAGGCTCAGACTGCCGAAGCGGAGAAGATCCTCTCCTGCAATCCGGACATCGTCATCTCGGAATACGAGGATGTGGAGAAGGAAAACGCGCTGCAGGAGCAGTTGGGGGTTCCGGTGATTACCATGAAGGCAGGCTCCGGGGGCGTGTTTGACGAGGCCTTCGCGGGCTCCATGACCCTGCTGGGCCAGGTGTTCGGCCGGGAGGACCGGGCGGCGGAGCTGGTGGCCTTTGTGGAAGCGGAGAAAGCGGAAATCTCCGCCAGAACCGCCGGGATTGCTCCCGAGGATCAGCCCGGAGTGTACATCTGCGGGCTGGGCAACTGGGGCACCACCAACCACCTGATGACCGCCCAGAATTATATTTCCTTTGAAATCGCCAACGTGCGCAATGTGGTATCCGGCCTGTCCGCCCCCGGCATCCAGCCCATCGAGGAGGAAAAATTTGTTGCCCTGGGAGAGGATATGGATATCCTGATTATGGATGCCGCCGCGGTCAAGAACATCGCGCCTCTTTACAAGGAAGACCCCGCCATGTTCGACACCTGCAAGGCCTGGCGGGAGGGAGAGGTCTATCTGGAGATGGCCTACAACGCCTACTACACCAACTATGAAATCGCCCTGCTGAACACCTGGTTTGTTGCCAAAACCGTGTACCCGGAGCTGTTTGAGGACATCGACCTGACGGAAAAGACCAACGAAGTGACCAAGATGTTCCTGGGACAGGAGCTGGCGGAGGCGATTTTTGCCTGTTCCTCCAGCTTCGGCGGCTACCAGAAGGTGGACACGGCCAGCTTCTTTGGGTAAGGTGGGAACGAAATGGAAAAGAAGGATGTCATTGAGTTCTTTGACCGCTGCGCCCCTACCTGGGATGCGGAAATGGTGAAGAGCGACAAAATCATCAACGCAATTCTGGACAATGCGGAAATCGGGCCGGGGATGGACGTTCTGGACGTGGCTTGCGGTACCGGGGTGATGTTCCCTTATTACCTGGAACGGGGGGCCGCTTCGGTAACCGGTGTGGATATCTCCCCGAAAATGGCTCAAATCGCCGGGGAAAAGTACGCCGGAAACAGCGCTGTACAGGTAATCTGCGGGGATGTGGAGGAGATTTCCTTTGAGCGGAAGTTTGACGCGGTGGTTGTCTACAACGCGTTTCCCCATTTCCCGGAGCCTAAGCGGCTGATTAAGACCCTGGCCTCCCTTCTGAAGGAGGGGGGCAGGCTCACCGTTGCCCATGGGGCCAGTCGGGAGACCATCGACAACCACCATCATGGCAGCGCCAGCGCCGTATCCAACGGGCTTATGACCGCCGAGAGTCTGAGAGCGCTGTTTGCCCCCTGGCTTCAGGTGGAGGTTGTGATCTCCAATGACCGGATGTACCAGGTCAGCGGCGTGAAGCGGGAGAACACCGGCCACACCCATGGAGGCCACACCCACACCCATACCCACGGTGAGGACACCCACAGCCATTCCCACGCAGAGGTGGGGCAGGGGACCCCCATGGAAGAGCTGCTGGCCCTGATGAAGTTCATGGTCAACCACAACGATGCCCATGCCCAGGAGCTGGCAGAGCTGGCCGACCAGCTCCAGACCGCCGGGAAGCGCCGGGCCTACCAGCGGATTATGGAGGCCGTTGCGGACTTTGACATGGCCAACGCCCAGCTGGACGCGGTACTGCGGGAGCTCAGCGGGGAAACGGAATAATCAGAAAAACGATCAGAAGTTTTTGGGCTTCTGATCGTTTTCCGTATATACGGGTTTTGGCGGGTATGGTAGATAAATTGTTGTTTGAAAGTGTGCGTTCCAAATTACCTGTCATTGCGAACCAGCGCGCACGCTGGTGTGGTAATCCCCCCGCCCTTCCACCATTTTTCGTTTATCGTGGTGTGTATACACGTGATGATTGCGAACCAGCGCGCCGGCTTCAGTGGTAATCCCACGGTTGAATGGAACCAGGTAACGATTACCACCAAAAATCGCGGCGATTCCCATTCTTCCGGGTGGTTTTCGGTACATTTCTCCTCTAACCGGGGGATTGCCACGGAAGTCCTGCGCACTGGCTCGCAATGACAGCATTTATTCAACAAACAACAATTTACCGAGCAGTTGAGTAAAGCCGATAAGCACATTTTATGAAATGGGATATGGCCTTGCCGCAAAGCCGGGGAAGAGAAGTCAAGCGTGGGACTTCGATTCCTTCAGCATCCTCCACATGGTGGTTCGGCTGATGCCAAGGCTCTTGGCAGTGAGGGTTTGGTTGCCGTTGTTCTGCTCCAGAAGAACCCGGACAATATCGGCATTGATTTCATTCAGGGGCTTCGTCAGGTCCAGGAAGGTGTTGGCGCTCTGGTCGGTTTCACCCTGGGTGAAGAACATCTCGGTGGTGAGCGCTTCCTCCACCATGGCTTTCGTAATGAAACCGTCGCCGGCAAGGGTCGCCACTTTGGTCACAACACGGATCAGCTGGTTATAGTTCTGAGGCCAGGGGTAGTGCAGCAGCAGGGACATGGCCCCGGGCTCCGGTGGGCCGACCCGGGAATGATTCTTCTCCCGGAAGTCGGACAGCAGCAGATTCACCGAATCCTCGATGGCGCTGTACTGCCCCCGCAGGGGCTGCATGTTGATGGTCAGACAGCCCAGCTGGTCGATGACCTTCAGAAGATTCCCAAGCCTGACGGTTTCCCGCCGGGCGGAACAGGAGAGAATGATGCGGTTGCGCTTGGCCACGTCCCCCTCCACCAGCGCCGCCAGCAGCTGGGAAAGCTGGGAACTGTCCAAAGCATCGATATTTTTGAGAAACAGGGTATTGCTGTTGTCGCACAGAGGAGATTCGTTCCGGCTGATGAGATAATTCCAGGTCTGCTTGTTCATCAGGGGTAAATCGATGAAAATGAAGGGGTTCTTTGTATATTGGCTGTTCAGATAGATCATCTCTGCCAGATGGTTCTTCCCCACACCTACCTCGCCGAAGATCAGCACCGGATTCCGGCGGGTAAGGGCCTGGTTCAGTTCTGAGGAGTAATAATTCTGCAGATTGGCGATGCCGAATACGCTGCTGTCCATTTCGTTACGGACTTCCGCCTCTGTCAGGTATCGAATCCCCTTGTGGGTATACTGCATGTCCGGTGTCCGGCGGCTGATGAAGTAGGCATAGTAAACACTGCCCCGGATGGCAACCTTTTTGGCGGTGATTCGGTAGAGGTAGCCGGATTGCTGCTTGACGATTTTGAATTTATCGTGGGTTTCAAAATCCGGAAGCCGTTCCCGCAGATTCCCGAAGAGGGCCGAATCGGAATCCTTCAGGGAGGAATAGTAGAGCTTCCGGTCCTGGGAAAAGACCACCGTTTCGCTTTCACTGTTGACGGAGGCCAGACGGCGAAGCAGCTGATTTTCCTCCAGCATGGAGCTGCTGGCCTGATACAGAAGCATGACATAGTCGAAGGCGTAGCAGATGGAATCCTCCCCGGATTGCAGCAAATAGGCATCGAAGCCCTGCCGGGAGGCCAACTCGTAGGTAATGGTATCGCACACGACAGTGTGAATGTCCATTTGCCGCAGACGGCGGAAAACAGACTCCAGCTGGTCAACCGTGTCGAAGCCAAAAACCTCCAGACGGAAGGGAAGAAACCGTTTTAGAGTATCCATGCCGTTGACCACGCTGTTATAGCCCACGGCGGCAACCACGGTGGGAAGCTCCGGGGCATCCGCGAGAGACCCCAGCACATCGTTCAGGGTGACCTTTACCTCAACCACGGGAATGGATACGGCCTGACGGATCAGCGTGGCGGTATTGCCCCGGGAAATGATGCAGTCGTAGTTGGCGGAGTAGGATTCCTCGGCAAGCCGCTTGCCCATATCCTCATTTCCGCAGAGAATGGTGGTTTCGATATTGGGGTAGAGCCCGGCGATTTTTCGGACGGGACCGCGCATGTTTTCAAAGGGGGAGATAAACAGTACATTCATTTTCGCTTTCATGGGAATCCCTCCGGACAGTTGTGATGCCGTTAATGCAGGGTGTGCCATACCTATCGTAGTTTCTCTGAAGAGAAATGTCAAGAGCTGAAACAGGTGTTTCAAATAGCGGCGTTTTTGCGTAGATGTGAAACCGGTTTTCGGGAGGGAACGGTAAATTGTTGTTTGTAAAGATAAGCTGTCATTGCGAGCCAGCGCACACGCTGGCGTGGCAATCCCCCGGTTAGACGTACAATGTTGCGACAAGTACCCACAAGTGCGGTAGAATTCACGTTTTTTGGTGGTAATCGTTACCTCGTTCCATTCATCGGGGGGATTGCCACACCACTTAAGCGGACTGGTTCGCAATGACAGAAAACTATGACAAGTGTTATAAACAACAATTTGTCGTACTGTCAGTATGGGTTGGGCATGCATTCTGGGAATGCGGTGCCGTTGGTTTCTGGGCAGAATGCAACAAAACGGGAGAAATAGTTTTTTGATGCGTTTCAAAAATGAACAGTTTTGCAGCGGGAGGCAAATTGAACAAAAACAGAATCGTTGATAAACTAAATACAAAGCAAATTTACAGATTCCACAGGATTTGGACGGGGTGAACGGCTATGGATAAGGTTTTGATGATTGCGGATGATCTCACCGGCGGGCTGGATGCGGGGATTGCCTTCGCTGCGGCGGGGATTCCCACCTGTGTTGGGCAGAATGCTTATTTTTTGAGCAGTGCCGATGCGCAGGGCTGCTGCGTTCAGGTCTCGGTGGTGCCGTCGCGGCACATGTCCCCGGAGGAGGCCTACCGGGCTGTGTATGATGTGGTGAAGCGGGCCATGGATCAGGATTTCACCTGCATTTTTAAGAAAACCGACAGCGCCCTCCGGGGCAATGTGGGTGCGGAGCTGGAGGCGGTTCTGGCGGCCTCCGGGGAAAAGGCACTTCACTTTGTCCCCGCGTTTCCCAAAATGAACCGGGTGACCCGGGACGGTGTTCAGTACATCGACGGAACCGTCCCTGTTTCCCAGAGCGTATTCGCGGCGGACCCCTTTAACCCTGTGCATCACTCAGCGGTTGCGGAGGTGATCGGGGAAACCTCCCGCGTACCCACCCATGCGGCGAAAGAGCGCGGGGAGGGTGTGGCGATTTATGATGCCGAAACCGAGGCGAATGTGCTGGAAGCGGCCTTGCACATTTTTGGCGCCAAGGCAAAGCTGGTGGCGGGCTGCGCCGGATTGGCGGCGGTGCTGCCCCAGGTGCTGCAGCTGCAGAAGCGGGGCGCAAGTGAGCGACACACCGGCAGCAGGCTCATCACCTTCTGCGGGAGCATCAATCCCATTTCCCTGCGGCAATGCGACCGGGCGGAGGAGCGGGGAGCGCCCCGGTTCCACCTGTTCCAAAACGGGGACTTTGCCGGGGAAAACGAGCTGGCCTGCCGGATTGCCGAAGCAGCCCGGAACCACCCGATTACGGTATTCGATACCGGCTCCGGGGATGTGGATACCCGGAATATGGATGCCGCCGAAAGTGGACGGCTGGTTGCCGAAAAGGTCAGCCGGGTGATCCGGGGCGTGGTCGATCGGGTAACGGATGCGACCGTGTTTGTGATCGGCGGAGATACGCTGATCGCGTTTATGGATTCTTTGGGCATTGAAACGATTATTCCCGTGGAAGAGCTTCTGCCGGGAGTCGTTCTTGCGAAATATCACTTTAAGGGGGAATGGCAGTACCTGATTTCCAAATCGGGAGGATTCGGAAGTCCGGAGCTGCTGGAGCAAATTTCCCTGAAACTGTCTTCGCCGGGGGAAAAGGCGGAAAACGGAGGTGAATAAACAGGAAAACCTTGTAGACCCCATCCTGGAAAGGGAGTCCATCCATCAACCCCAAAAAGAAAGAGGTACACATTATGACACTATCTATGATCATCACCCTCGCGATTATTATTCTGATGGTCGTCGTCATCATCAGCGATAAGCTGCCGTTTGGCACGCCCGCTTTGCTGGCGGCTGCTCTGCTGGTTGTTTTCAACCAGGCTGATATCGCAACCGCGTTCAGCGGCTTTACGGACAAGAACGTTATCATGATCATGGGCTTCATGGCCTGTATGGCAGCGCTCCAGAAGACCAAGGTTATCTATGATCTTCAGGGCCTACTGGGTAAGGTTGCTGCCAAAGGCGGCATCATCGGCTTCGCTCTGCTGATGCTTGCGATCATGGCAATTGGCAACGTCATCAGCGGCACGGCTTACTACGTCCTGGTCATTTCCATCATCGCGACCATTCCCTACAACAAAAATCTTCCCAACTCCCGCATTCTCCTTCCCGCCGCTTTCGCCAGCGGCATGGCAGGCTGGCTGCCCAACAGTGTCGTGCTGTTCACTGGCCTGGTTGCTTCTCTGGTTTCCAATGCGGGCGGTGGTGATGTGACCGTTTCCATCGGCAAATTCTGCCTGATGAATATCATTTGGTCCGCTCTTTACCTGGTTTGGTCCATCATCGGCCACAAGCTGCTGCCGGACCGTGACATCTCCGGCGCTGAGCTCAAGGAAGCTGCTCCCGAGAAGAAGGAATTTGTTCCTGTCCTGTCCAACACCCAGCAGACCATTGTCTATGTGGGTTACGTTGTGATGGTTGTTGCAATGATCTTCCTGGACAAGCTGCCCGGCGAAGCCGGCTATGCACTGCCCCTTGTTATCGCCGGCCTGTTCCTGTGTGTTGGTGTCCTGAACTTCAAGGAAATGATTGGCAATATGTTCTCCCCCGTCATGATTATGATGGCTTCCGTTATCGGCGTTGCTGCCACGATGGCAAACTGCGGCCTGTCCGGTTTCCTTGGCGAGAAGGTAGCGGGTATGCTGGGCGGCAACCCCTCCCTGATGGTTCTGGTCTTTGTCTTTACGCTGATGACTTCTGTCTCCGCTACGCTCACCGGTGCTTCCTTCGGCTCCATTTTCATCTTCGCGCCCATCGGCATTGCGCTGTGCCTGCAGTTCGGTTATAATCCTGTTCCTCTGGCGCTGGCTTGTGTCAAGGCCGGATGGATTAACTGGTTCCTGCCCATCGATGGCCTGCCCGCTCTGGCCATGGGTACCGGCAAGTACAAGCTGACCGAGTTCTGGAAGTATGTCCTGCCCCTGTGGGTTCTGATGATTGCCTTCTACAGCGTGATGTGCGTTGTATTCTTCGGTTAATCTCCGGTAACCTCAAATAATGGTTCGCGGCACCGCCACATAGTCCAGTGCTGTGTGGCGGTGCAAGGCATTCTTTCCACCTAAGCTTTCCCCCGGCAAAAGGCAGCGTCGGTATTGGCGATTGGACTGGCGAAGGAGAAAAATGAATTGTTATTCGCAGAACCGTCTCTGTAGGGCGGGGTCATGACCCTGCCGCTTATGTTGCGTGATAGAGCGGTAACATTCCCTGAGCAATGTAGCTTTTTCCGCATCGGACATTGGCGGCGGGGTTATGACCCCGCCCTATAGAGGGCGTGTTCGGAAATCTTCAAGCAACAATTTAACGCCCTGCCGTATATACCAACAGCTTGGGCGTAAGTTAGATACCTCCCACCGATTTTTACCGAAGACTAGAAAGGGGCATATGCTGATGAATGATAAAATGAATGAGCTGGTTCAGTTTTCTCCCTATGCGGGACGGCTGTTTCTGGAAACCGTTTCGGGGGAAACCAATAAGAAAGTGGAACACGAAAATGATGTGCATGCCGCCGACGGCGCGAACCGCACCATGTATGCCTATGCCCCCAAATCCGGCTGCCCGGATCCCAAGCAGGCCCAGGTCCTGATGGTGCTGCGCGGCACTGCCGATGAAGCTTCTGCCCAGGATGCGCTGGAGCGCTTGGGACTTCGGAAGCTGGCAGAGGAGGAGCATTTCCTGCTCCTGTTCCCTAACCCCACGGATAAGGGCTGGAATTACAAAGAAGATCCCGACCGGGATGACGATATGGAGTTTCTGGGCCGATGCTTCGGCGCGCTCCGGGGCAGCAAGGGCGGCGTGAACGGCTTTAACGGCATGGTGTTTTATCTTGCCGACTGTGAGGAGGCCTCCGCGCTGTTGATGACCATGGCGGCAAAGAAGCCCATGAGTGTCCCCGCGATGATGCTCGGCGCCTTCCCACGCGACTACAGCATCCCCGCCGATGGGAAAAATGTGGAGGTCGCCGCCTGCATCTGCGGCAACGAAGCTGCCGCGGCCTATGTGCGCAATGCCAACGGCGTATCCAAAGTGGACGATGGGGTGGAGTATGGTGTAAATCCCAACGTCCGGCTTCTGGAGCTGCGCCGCCCAATCGACAAAATCACCGTTCTGTATGCCTGGCACAAGGTTTTCAGCTGCAGCCGCCGCTGGCAGAACGATACCTACGGAACCTATCAGCCCCGCACCGATTTCACGGACCGCGGCTTTACCGTCCATGTGAAGGATGCCAGTCTGGGCTGTAACGATAACTTTCCCCACACCTGGTACGAGTACATTCCGCCCCGGCTGCGGGGAACCAAGGAGAAGGCACCGCTGGTGTTTTACTTCCACGGTGTGAACTGCGTACCTCTGTACGGCGCGGAGCAGTCCGGCTGGCACGATGTGGCGGACCGGGAGAATCTGATTGTGGTCTACCCCGCTCCGGCGGTCAAAAAGGCTTGGAATATCTTCAACGATCCCAGTCTGCCCAGCGATTTTGACTTCGTTCTGGCCCTCATCGAGCATATGAAGAAGGTGCACCCCATTGATGAAACCCGGATCTACGCCACCGGCTTCTCCATGGGCGGTATGATGACCCATGCCATTACTGCCGTGTATCCCGAGATTTTCGCGGGCGCGGCTCCCTGCAATGCCTTTGACTTTGGGTATTTCCGCAAGCCGAAGGAGGTTTACGCCGGTGTGGTGAAGGGGGCCGACACCAGCGTTATGGCGGAATTCTCCCGTCAGCACGAGATGGCGGACGCGAAGCGGGAGGCCATTGACTACCGGATGCCCATGTTCCAGAATGTGGGCTTTGACGATGCCCTGATCGCCTCCTGGCCCATTACGGCGGAAACAAACGACGTGCGAACCAAGACCATCGCGCGCTGGCTGGAGATCAATAACATTGGCCCGATTGCCCCGGATGAAAATTCTCTGACCGGCATTGCCTCCGACGAGGGCTTCTATGAGGACTCCGAGCAGCGGATTTACCATCAACGCTGGCACAGCAAGGATGCGGGAGCGCCGGTTCTGTATGAAATGATGACCGTGAAGCGGATGCCCCATGCCATCCTGCCCCTGCAGATCGAGTACGCCTGGAATTTCCTGAAGAAGTTCCGCCGCATGGGCGACGGCAGCCTGAAGATTGAAGAATAAGGGGTAGCTGCTGTGATTGATAAAATGAACGAGCTGATTCAGCACTCCCGTTATGAAGGAACCCTGTTCCTCCAGACCGTGGCCGGGGATATCAGCGGCCGCCGGGAGGCGGAGAACAACGCGGTTGCCCAGGCCGGTCAGGAGCGCAGCATGTACGCCTACGCGCCGAAATCCGGCTGCCCGCACCCGAAGCAGTGCCAGATTCTGATGGTCCTGCGCAATGGCACGGACGAGGCTTCCGCCAGAGCGGTGATGGAAAAATACCGGCTGGACGTGCTGGCGGAGGAAAAGAATTTCCTGCTGCTGTTTCCCAACCCCCAGGAGGCGGGCTGGAATTATAACAACGCGCTTGACCGGGAAAGTGACATGGACTACCTGATCCGCTGCTTCGGTGTGCTACGGGGCAGCCAGCTGGGGGTCAGCGGCTTTAACGGAATGATCTTCTATCTGGCGGACAGCCCGGAGGCCTCCGCGATGCTGATGACCATGGCAGCGCTGAAGCCCATCAATGTGCCTGCCATGATGATCGGCAGCTTCCCGGAGGGATACCGCATTCCGGAAAACGCGCTGAACGTGGAGGTTGCCGCCCTCGTGTCCGGAAACCCGGAGGCTGCGGATTACATCCGGGCGGCCAACGGCGTTTCCGCTGAGGAAGAGTCGGACGGCATTACCACATTCTATGGCACCAACCCCAACTGCCGCCTGCTGGTTACGGACCGGGCGGTGGATGCGAATCTTGTTTCCGCCGCCTGGGAGCGGCTGTTCAGCGAGACCCGCCGGTGGCAGAACGATACCCACGGCTATTATCAGAAGCGCACCAATTTCACCGAAAAGGGCTTTGTGGGTCATGTGAAGGATTCCTCCCTGGGCTGCAACGGCGGCTGCGGCCAGACCTGGTATGAGTACATCCCGCCGCAGCTGCGGGGCACCGAAGAAAAGGTCCCTCTGCTGTTCTATTTCCACGGCGGCGGCTGCGTGCCCCTGTACGGCGCGGAGCAGTCCGACTGGCATGAGGTGGCGGACCGGGAGAACTTCATCGTCGTCTACCCGGAGGCAAGCCAGAACAACATGTGGAACGCCTGGGATGACCGGGAGAATCTGCGTTACAGTGATCGGGAATTCTTCCTGGCGCTGATCGAACACATGAAGCAGGTCCATCCCATTGACGAAACCCGGATCTATGTTTCCGGGTTCTCCATGGGCGGCATGATGAGCAGTGCCATGGCCTGCACGTTGCCCGATGTGGTTGCCGCGGCCGCTCCCTGTAACGCCTTTAACGAAGGTTATTTTCTGGATTACAAGACCATGATCGCCAATATGGGAAAGGCCAAGACCTACGACCCGTCCAAGTCCAGGGGCGGCATCATCACGAATACCCGCCGGTACGCGGATGAAAAGAAAGCGGCCTTTGATTACCGGGTGCCCATCATCCAGACGGCAGGCCTGGTGGACGGAAAGTGGCCCATCGATTGCGCGGAGGATGCCCGGCTGCTGACCTTTTACTACTGGCGCGGGTATAATCATACCGATACCACCCCCTTCGTTCAGGACAGGACCAACGAATCCGGCTTAAGCGCCGACGAGAGCATCTACGAGGGGGAGGACGGCCGGTTCCTGCATCACCGGTGGTTCGACAGCGATGGAAACAGCATGTATGAGCTGCTGCTGACGAAGCGCTGCCCCCACGCGCTGGACATTCGGACCGCGGGCATCGCCTGGCAGTTCCTGAAGCAGTTCTCCCGGAATGCCGACGGCACGCTGAAAATCAACAAGGAAGAAAGGGAATGAAATATGCTGACAAAATATAGTCTGAAAATGCCCCGCGCGGTATTCGGCGGCGAAAACTCCATGGATAACATCGCGGAGATCATCCAAAAGTTGAACGCGAAAAAGGTGGCCATGTTTACCGACAAGGGACTTCGCAAGCTGGGCCTTTTCGACATGCCGGAGGCGGTGGTGAAGGCCAGCGGTGTCGAATACTACGTGCTGGATGATCTGCCTGCTGAGCCCTCCTATATGGCGGTGCAGGCCGTGGTGGACGAATTCAAGAAGAGCGGCGCGGATCTGATTGTTGCCTGCGGCGGCGGCAGTGTCATGGATGCGGCCAAGCTGGCATCCATCCTGGTTACCGATGAATACGGCGTGAAGGAGCTGCTGGACAACCCCGGCATGGCCCAAAAGTGCGTACCCATCGTCCTGATCCCCACCACCGCGGGAACCGGCGCGGAGGTGACCCCCAACGCCATTGTGGGGGTCCCGGAGCGGGAACTGAAAATCGGCATTGTGAATGAGAACATGATTGCGGACTATGTCATTCTGGATGCCCGGCTGATTAAAAACTTGCCCCGGAAAATTGCCGCGGCCACCGGTGTGGATGCGCTGGCCCACTGCATTGAGTGCTTCACCAGCAACAAGGCAAACCCCTTCAGCGATATGTACGCCCTGGAGGGCTGCGACTTGATCCTTAACAACATCGAAAAAGCCTGTGACGACCCCAACGCCATGGAGGAGAAGAACAGAATGCAGATGGCGGCTTACTATGGCGGCCTGGCCATCACCGCTTCCGGTACAACCGCGGTGCACGCTCTGAGCTATCCCCTTGGCGGCAAATATCACATCGCCCACGGCGTCTCCAACGCCATGCTGCTGGCGCCGGTTATGCGCTTCAACGCGGAGGATCCCAGCGTGAAGGAGCGCCTTGCCATGGCCTATGACCGCTGCTGCCACGAGGCGGAAAGGGTAAGCACCGTGGAAGAAAAAGCGGCCTGGATGATCGCCAGGATGGAAGCCATCGTGAAGCATCTGGAGATTCCCACCAGCCTGAAGGAGTTCAACGTTCCCGCGGAGGATCTGGAGAGTCTGGTGGAGTCCGGGATGCAGGTAACGCGTTTGTTGGTCAACAACATGCGCAAGGTTACCGCGGACGATGCCCGGGCAATCTACACCCAGATCCTGTGAGGAGGCCCCTATGGCAACTGTTAAGGATATCAAGGGCATTATCCCACCGATCCTGACGCCCATGAACGCTGACCCGGAGCAGACCGTCAACCACGATGAGCTTCGCAACCAGGTGGAGCGCCTGCTGGCGGGGGGTGTCCATGGACTGTTCCCCTTCGGAACCAACGGTGAGGGCTATATTCTCTCCATGAAGGAGAAGGAAGCCATTCTGGAAACCGTGATTGACCAGGTGAAAGGCCGGGTGCCTGTGTATGCCGGTACCGGCTGCATCTCCACAGCGGATACCATCCGCATGTCCAAACGGGCTGAGGAGCTGGGAGCGGATGTGCTCTCCATCATCACGCCCAGCTTCGCTCTGGCCAGCCAGAAGGAGCTGTATGACCACTATGTGGAAGTGGCAAAGCATGTGAATATCCCCATCATCCTCTATAACATCCCTCCCCGCACCGGCAACCAACTGCTGCCGGAAACCGTCCAGGCCCTGTGCCGGGATGTGGATGTCATTGTGGGCGCCAAGGATTCCAGCGGCGATCTGGACAACCTGAAGGCTTACATCCGGGTGACGAAGGAACTGAGCAAGCCCACGGCCATCCTGGCCGGAAATGACGGTGCCATTCTCACCTGCCTGAAGGAAGGCGGGGTGGGCGGCATCGCGGGCCGTGCCAACATCTGGCCCGGCACCGTGGCAAGCATCTACAACCGGTTTGTCGCCGGGGACCTGGAGGGCGCCCAGCAGGCCCAGGACGCCATCGCGATTTTACAGGGCGTGTTCAGGTTCGGGAATCCCAACACCGTCATCAAAACCGCGGTTGCCATGCTGGGCTATCCCGTGGGCCAGTGCCGCCGCCCGTTCAGCTACTTGTGCGACGAGGGTGTGGAGGCGCTGAAAAAAGTTCTAGAAGACAACAAGAATCTGGCATAACAGAAAGGAAAAGGATTATGTTGAACAGAAAACCGATTTTGGGTATCAGTATGGGAGACCCCTTTGGCAACGGCCCGGAAATTACGGTCAGCGCCCTGGCGGACCCCGCCATTTATGACCGCTGCAAGCCGCTGGTCGTGGGGGATCTGTCCTCCATGCGCTACGCCGTGAAGGTGGCGAAGAAGGTTTCCGGCATCGATCTGAAGCTGAACGCCGTGAAGGATGTAAAGGACGCCCGTTTCGAGTTCGGCACCATCGATGTGCTGGATATGGGCCTGGTGCCCGAGGATGCCATTCCGGACACCAGCGACTTGGACGAGCCCAAGCCCTTCGGCAAGGGCGCCACGGCTCTGGGCGGCGAGGCTGCTTACCGGTATGTGGTGAAGGTGATCCATATGGCGCTGGACGGTGAGATCGACGCCACCGTCACCAACGCCCTGAGCAAGGAGGCCATCAACATGGCCGGACATCATTACTCCGGTCATACCGAGATCTACGCCGATGAAACCAAAACCTCCAAGTATACCATGATGCTGGCCCATGAGGATCTGCGGGTCGTTCATGTTTCCACCCACGTTTCCCTGCGGGAGGCCTGCGACCGGGTCAAGAAGGATCGGGTGCTGGACTGCATCCGCATTGCCAACGCCGGGTGCAAGGCCATCGGCATTGCCAATCCCAAGGTTGGCGTGGCCGGATTGAACCCCCACTGCGGCGAGAACGGCATGTTCGGCACCGAGGAGATCGAGGAAATCCAGCCCGCCATTGACGCCGCTCTGGCGGAGGGCATCAACATCCCCGAGAAGAAGCCCACGCCTCCGGATACCGTATTCAGCAAGGCTCTGGGCGGCTGGTATGATATCGTTGTGGTGATGTACCATGACCAGGGGCACATTCCCCTGAAGGTCAAGGGCTTTGTGTACAATAAGGAGGAAAAGCACTGGGAGGCGGTAGCCGGTGTCAATGTGACCCTGGGTCTGCCCATCATCCGCGCCTCCGTGGATCACGGCACCGGCTTCGGCCACGCGGGCAGCGGTCACGCCAATGCCCTGAGCCTGGTCAATGCCATGGACTACGCCATAAAGCTGGCAATCAACAGAGAATAAAGAGGTGAACCCATGAACTATCCCAAGCTACAGGAGCTGCTGCCTGACGGCCAGATTTACGAAAACACCCACATGAATACCCTGGAAGCATTCCTGCCCACCGGGGGCTTCGATACGGCCCACGGCCCCGGACTGTTGGAGGCGGAAAATGGCGATCTGATCTGTGTGTGGTTTGCCGGTAGCTTTGAGGGCAACGCGGATATTCATATCGTTTCCTCCCGTCTGCCCAAGGGCGCTGACCGCTGGGAGCCGGTGGTGGATGTTTCCAACGACCCCCATCGCAGCGAACAGAACCCCAGCCTGTTCCAGCATCCCAACGGGGAGATCTGGGCCCTGTATACTGCCCAGCTGGACCGGGTGGAGGGAAAGGATAACATGCAGTTTACCTCCATCGTCCGCCGCCAGACCACCCGGGACTTTGGCCGCACCTGGGAGGAGCCGGTGGTGCTCTTCCCGGAGGAGGGCACCTTCTGCCGCCAGCCCATCCAGATTCTGTCCAACGGGCGCTGGATTATGGGCAACTGGATCTGCTCCGACAGCGCCGACGGTCTGGCGGGGGACCCCACGGCCTTCCGGATTTCCGATGACGAAGGAAAAACCTGGCGCAGGGTGGATATGCCCCGAAGCAATGGCCGGGTTCATGCCAATGTGGTGGAACTGGAAAACGGAAACCTGGTAGCCTTCATGCGCAGCCGCGCCGCGGACAATATCTATATCAGTCATTCCCATGACTTTGGAGAAACCTGGAGCGAGCCCAAGCCTACTTCACTTCCCAATAACAATTCCAGCATCAGCGCGGTGAAGCTGCAAAGCGGCCGCATTGCCATCGCCTACAACCCCACCCATGCTCCCAATGCCGACCCCAACGGCTGCGCCTGGCCCGGACTGCGCTGCCCGGTGGCGGTGGCCCTGTCTGAGGACGGCGGCGAAACCTGGCCCATGATCCGTCATATGGAGCTGGGCGAGGGCTTTGTGGGCAGCGAAAACAGCACCAACAATATGACCTATGAGTACCCCTGCATTATGCAGTCCCGGGACGGGAGACTGCACCTGGCCTATGCCTATCGGAACCGAAGGGGCGTGAAGTGGATGTCCTTTACGGAGGCGGATGTGATGGGCGCCAAGCGGGAGACGAATGGACGCTACAATCCCACTTCCGCCCAGATCAGCTGAAATAGGAGGGAAACCATGCAGCAGTTTGAAATTGGCGGCGAGGCAAATTGCCTGTACTATGTCTCCGGCAAATGCCGAAGCTGGATTCCGGCGAAAACGCTGCTGGTGTTTGCCCCCAATTCCGTGGCCTGTTCCATTGTCCGGCTCCGGGAGTTTGCACAAAGCTCCGGATGGATGGAGGCAGCGGAGGAAAACGGGGCTGTGCTGATCCTGCCCGTGGCAGAAAAGGGCTGGGAGCAGGAGAAAACCCAGCGGGTGAAGCTGCTCTACCGGACGGTGTGGAAGGATACCCTGAGCCCGGATGTCAGCGAGATATTCAAAAATGTCTGGTGCTGGGAAACCCTGATATTTGCCGCGGGCTATGACGAAGGCGCCGTCTACGCCGGAAATGCCGCGGTGGAGCAGCCCAACGCCTTCGCCGATGTGGCCATGGTGGGAGGCGTGCCCAGTTGCTATGAGGGCGGTGAAGCGTTCTCGGACCGCTGGCTGCTGCCGGATGCCTCCGAGGATTGGAGGCTGCGGAACCGGGAAATCCCCGTGGCGGTGTGGATGCTGGGGGACATGGATACCGCCCGGGCGGAAAGCTACTTCGCTTCCAAGGCATCCGCGCCGGATCAGGTGAAGGTCACCCGGGGCAGCTTTGGTCCGAACCCGGAAACCACCCGGGCAATTCTTGCCGAATTTGATACCCGTGTCCGCTGGAAGAACAGCCCCGACGGCACCCCCGCCCGGCTGCAGCCGGAGGAGCGGATCCGAACCGGGGGCGAGTATTTGCCGGACACCGTGGAGTGGAACGGTTACGGCTACAATTTCTATACCCGTCTGCCCAAGGGCGTTTCCGATGTCCGGGGACTTCCCGTGGTGGTGTGTATGCACGGCCATGGCGAGCCCGCCTGGATGTTTGCCCAGAAAAACGGCTGGCCGGAGCTTCAGGATGAAACCGGGGCTTTCGTCTTTGTTTCCCCGGATTCGCCGGAGAACAGCTGGACGGTTCACCGGGACCACGGAATGCATGCTTTGATGCTCCAAAAGCTGGAAGAAAAGTATGGCATTGACCGCACCCGGGTCTACCTCACCGGCTTTTCCAACGGCTCCATGGCCGCCTGCTGGTACGGGACCATGCACCCGGAGCTCTATGCTGCCATTTCGCCTTGGAACAGTCCGCTGGTCAGCTTTGAGGAGAAGCTGCTGGAAGAGGGATGGGAAATGCCTGTTTTCGCCATAAACGGCGACCTGGATCACAAGATGGACATTCCCAGGAAGTCCTATGATAAGCTGTTTGAAACCTACATCCGCCTCAACGGGGGACTGCCGAGGAAGGCGGAGGTTCCCATGCCCTGGTATTGGAAGTGCGATGCCCAGTGGAACGGGGAAAATCGCTATACCTCCGAGGCGGGCTACCGCCAGGGCGGGCGGATGACCACCTACGAATATCAGAATCTGGATGGGTATCCCCGCTTCTGCTTTACGGAACTGAAGGATATGCCCCACGGCGCCATCCATGACGAGGCCAGAGCCGCCTGGGCGTTCCTCAGCCGGTTCTCCCGGCCCCTGGGCAGCAAAAAGGTGGTGGACAGCGGCAGGCCGGAGCTTGCCCGAAACTTCACCCAAAGCACCTTGCCAGACGGCAGGGAAGCGGTTGTGTTTGTCCCCACCGCCTGCAACGCCTACACTCCTGCCCGCAGCATTCTCCTTTTCCCGGAGGCACAGGCGGTGGCGGATACGCAGGCGGTGAAGGCCTGGATGGCTTCCTCTGGCTGGATTCGGCAGGCCAACCGGGACGGCAGCGTGCTGATCTGTGTGACATCCCGGTTTGACAGCTGGAAGGATGTTTCCGCCGATATTGTGAAGGAACTGTACAGCCTGACCTGGGGCAAGACGGTGAGCCGGGAATACGGGGATATTCTATGGAGGCCCACTTCCCCCGAGAACGGGAAGCGCCAGGGCTGCGTATGGATGTGGGAGACTCTGTGGCACATTGTGGGCTACGGCGACGGCGCGGTGATTGCCGGAAACGCGGCGGCGGCCCATCCCAACCACTTCGCCTCGGTTACCCTCATCGGCGGTGCACCGGACACCTTCCCGGACCGGGAGGTCCGTTCCGACCATTTCCTGGTATCCAGGGAAGGCAAGAATCCGGACCGGATGAAGGGCATCAGCGCGGATTATGATGTCCGTGTGGTGGAGGTTCCTTCCGCCGTGTGGATGACCGGCTGGGAAAGCCAAGAGGCGCTGGATTACTTCCTGCGCGCGGATTCCATCCCCAAGGGGTTTGCCGGGGCACGCTGTGTCCTGGCAGGGGAGGAAAGCACCCTCTACGCCAATCCGGAAATGTCAGCCCAGCGTGTGGCGGTTACGAAAGCCAGGGTGATTCCCACCCCGGCGCAGATCATGGCCGACTGGATGGGGCAGTCCGTCCGCTGGAAGAATGGCCCGGACGGGACCTTAAGCACATTTTACTGGAAGGATCAGATAGAGGCGGGGCAGTCCCCCTATGAAAGGTATCCCTTCCGGGTTCCCTGTGAAAATCGGGATCGGGAATACTATGTATACCGGCCCAAGTGTATCGGACCCAAGGCCCCGGTGGTGATTACCATTCACGGCCATGGGGAGCCCGCCTGGATGTTCCTTGGCAAAAACGGCTGGCCGGAGCTTGCCGATCGGGAGGGAATCCTGATCGTCTCTCCCCAGGATAATCACAAGAACCGCTGGTATGGGGAGACGGACAACGAAAGCTTCCGGTATCTGGTGGAGGATGTGCTTTACCGGTTTGATGTGGATCCGCAGCGGATCTATATTTCCGGGTTCAGCAACGGAAACATGCAGTGCTACGGCGCGGCGGCTGCCCATCCGGAGCTGTTTGCCGCCATGTGGCCCATGAGCCGGGCGGCGGGCGCCCCCATGTTCCCCCTGGAGCCCGGTGTGACGCCGGATTTGGAGCGGCTGCGTGCTCATGGCCTGGAGATGCCCATATTCGGCGTGACCGGGGATAACGATGGCTGGATCGCGGAGCATCCCGAGAATCCTGATTCCTCCACTTCTGAGACGGTGGAGACCTTCCTGGCGCTGGCGGGTACCAAGCCCCGGAAGGCGGAGCAGCCGTCGCCAATGTATTGGCAGCCCGACGAGCACAGGGGGGAGGCCTGGTATCGGGAGCACTACGGCTTCCGTCAGGCGGACCGGTTTGATACCTGGGTGTATCACAACGCTTCCGGGGAACCGAGGGTGTGCGTTACGGTGATGAAAAACATGCCCCACGGCACCATCACGGAGGAAACCGTGGCGGCCTGGGATTTCATGAAGCATTTCCGCAGGCATTCCGACGGAACCATTAAATACAGGTGACCGGCTCTGTGCGGGTGGATGGAAACCGATTGCCTGCAGGGTGAAAAGATAAATTGTTGTTTAGCGGCTTTGCCTCAAAGTTTTCTGCCATTGCGAGACCAGTCCGCTTAAGTGGTCGTGGCAATCCCCCGGTTAGAGGGGGAATGTTCCGAAAAGCACCCGAAAGGATGGGCGTTTCCGCAATTTTGGTGGTAATCGTTACCTGGTCCATTCAACAGGGGGATTGCCACGCCAGTTTGCGAACTGGCTCGCAATGACAGCGTTTTTTGAGCGCACATCTACAAACAACAATTTGTCACTTTGCTGATGGAAGCCCATTTGAGCGGGAGCAGTTTATCCAGGTTGCCTATTGTATAATCTGCCGGAATATGCTATAATACCACGGAGAACAATGGTGTTCCCATTCGGACAGGTATGTCCGGAATTGGGAACACCGTTTTTTTTATCCGAAGCATTGGGAAGGAGCGGAAGATATGGAGAATTTTACAGAGGGTACAGCCCCCCAGGGCCTGTATGATCCCAGATTTGAGCATGATAACTGCGGCATCGGCGCGGTTGTGGATATTAAAGGACGGAAAAGTCACAAGACGCTGGATGACGCTTTGCAGATTGTGGAGCATCTGGAGCACCGGGCGGGGAAGGATGCCGAGGGAAAAACCGGAGACGGCGTCGGCATTCTGCTGCAGATTGGTCACAAGTTTTTCGTGAAGGCTGCTGCGGAAGCCGGAATTACCCTGGGCGGCCAGCGGGAATACGGTGTGGGTATGTTCTTCCTGCCCCGGGAGGAGCTTCCCCGGAATCAGGCGAAAAAGCTGTTTGAGATCATCTGCAAGAAGGAGGGCCTGCCCTTCCTGGGCTGGCGTAAGGTCCCGGTGTGTCCGGAGGTTCTGGGACATAAGGCCCGGGACTGTATGCCCAGCATCTGGCAGGCCTTCGTGGGAAAGCCCTCCCGGGTACCCATGGGAATTGACTTCGACCGTCGGCTGTATGTGGCAAGACGGGTCTTCGAACAGTCCAGCCAGGGCAGCTATGTGTGCAGCCTGTCCAGCAGAACCATTGTGTACAAGGGCATGTTTCTTGTGAAGGAGCTGCGGCCCTTCTACCCGGACCTCCAGGACGAGGATTACGAAACCGCCATCGGCATGGTGCACAGTCGTTTCTCCACCAACACCGCCCCCAGCTGGAACCGGGCCCACCCCAACCGGTATATTCTGCACAACGGAGAGATCAATACCATCCGGGGCAATGTGGACACCATGCTGGCCCGGGAGGAAACCATCAGCAGCAGCTACCTGAAGGACGATATGACCAAGGTGCTGCCCATTGTGAATCAGGGCGGCTCTGACTCCGCCATGCTGGACAATACCCTGGAGTTCCTGCTGATGAACGGCATGGAGCTGCCCCTGGCGGTGATGGTGACCATTCCTGAGCCCTGGAGCAACAGCAAGGGGATGGACCCCAAGAAACGGGATTTCTACCAGTATTACGCCACTATGCTGGAGCCCTGGGACGGCCCTGCCTCCATTTTGTTCAGTGACGGCGATGTGATGGGCGCGGTTCTGGATCGAAACGGCCTGCGACCCAGCCGCTACTATATTACGAAGGACGGCCGGCTGATTCTGTCCAGTGAGGTGGGTGTTCTGGACATTCCTCCCGAGGACATCCTCCGCAAAGACCGGCTTCGCCCGGGCAAAATGCTGCTGGTGGACACCATGAAGGGAGAGCTGGTGGATGACGAACCGCTGAAGGCGGACTACGCGGGCCGGCAGCCCTATGGAGAATGGCTGGACCGGAATCTGGTGAATCTGTCCGATCTGAAGGTGCCCAACCGGCGCGTTCCCGCCCACAGCCGGGAGGAACTGATCCGGCTGCAGAAGGCCTTCGGCTACCGCTACGAGGATGTGAGCCAGATCATGCTGCAGATGGCCAGAAACGGCGGCGAGCCCGCCGGGGCCATGGGCAGCGATACCCCCCTGGCGGTGCTGAGCCACACCCATCCGCCGCTGTTTGAATACTTCAAGCAGATGTTTGCCCAGGTGACCAATCCCCCCATTGACGCTCTGCGGGAAAAAGTGGTGACCTCCACCTCGGTCTATGTGGGGGCCCAGGGAAATCTGCTGGAGGAGGCCGCGGACAACTGCAAGGTGCTGAAAATCGACAACCCCATCCTGACGGAAACGGACCTGCTGCGGATCAAATCCATGCAGGTACCGGGGCTGAAGGTGGAGACCATTTCCATCTGCTACTACAAGAATAACCCCCTGGAGAAGGCCATTGAGCGGCTGTTCGTGGATGTGGACAGAGCCTACCGGGACGGAGCCAACATTCTGATTCTGTCCGACCGGGAAATTGACGAATACCATGTGGCCATTCCCAGCTTGCTTGCCGTGGGCGCGGTGTCCAAGTATCTGGTGCGCACCCGCAAGCGCACGGCCATGGCCCTGATTCTGGAAAGCGGCGAGCCCAGGCTGGTTCACGATTTTGCCACGCTGCTGGGCTACGGCGCCTGCGCCATCAACCCGTACCTTGCCCAGGAGAGCATCGGCAATCTGATCGGGGACGGGCTGCTGGAAAAGGACTATTACGCCGCCGTCAACGACTACAACAAGGCGGTTCTGGCGGGCATCGTAAAGATCGCCTCCAAGATGGGCATCTCCACCATCCAGTCCTACCAGGGCAGCCAGATTTTCGAAGCGGTGGGCATCAGCAGTGAGGTCATTGACAAGTACTTCACCAACACGGTCAGCCGGGTGGGGGGCATCACCATTGAGGACATCCAGAAGGACCTGGAGGAACGCCACCGGCAGGCCTTTGATCCTCTGGGACTGGATATCCACATGGAGCTGCCCAGCGTCGGTGCCCACAAGCTGCGCAGCGGCACCGCCGCGGAGCAGCATCTGTATAACCCCCAGACCATTCACCTGCTGCAGCAGGCGGTGTGGAACGGAGACTACGCCAAATTTAAGCAGTACACCGCCGCGGCAGCCAACGAAACGGGGGACGACATGCATTTGCGCAGCCTCCTGGAGTTCTGCTTCCCCGAAACGGGAGTCCCACTGGAGGAAGTGGAGAGCGTTGACTCCATTGTCCGCCGGTTCAAGACCGCTGCCATGAGCTATGGCGCCCTGTCCGAAGAGGCCCACGAATGCTTGGCCATAGCCATGAACCGTCTGGGCGGCAAATCCAACACCGGCGAGGGCGGCGAGGCCGAGGAGCGTTACGGAACCGAGCGCAACAGTGCCATCAAGCAGGTGGCTTCCGCCAGATTCGGCGTGACCAGCAAGTACCTGGTATCCGCAAAGGAGATTCAGATCAAAATGGCCCAGGGCGCCAAGCCCGGTGAGGGCGGCCAGCTTCCGGGAGCCAAGGTCTATCCCTGGGTTGCCAAGTGCCGCAATTCCACCACCGGGGTGGGCCTGATTTCGCCCCCGCCCCACCATGATATTTACTCCATTGAGGATCTGGCTCAGTTGATCTATGACCTGAAATGCGCCAACCGGGAAGCGGCCATCAGCGTCAAGCTGGTCAGTGAGGCCGGTGTGGGCACCATTGCCGCGGGTGTCGCCAAGGCTGGCGCGGAGGTCATCCTGATCTCCGGCTTTGACGGCGGCACCGGTGCGGCGCCCCATAACTCCATCCACAACGCGGGCCTTCCCTGGGAACTTGGCATCGCCGAGGCCCATCAGTGCCTGATTATGAACGGGCTTCGGTCCCGGGTGCGGCTGGAGGCGGACAGCAAGCTCATGAGCGGCCGGGATGTGGCCATTGCCGCCATGCTGGGCGCGGAGGAATTCGGCTTCGGTACGGGGCCGCTGGTGGCTATGGGCTGTGTGATGATGCGGGTTTGCAACCTGGATACCTGCCCCATGGGCATCTGCACCCAGAATCCGGAGCTTCGGAAGCATTTTAAGGGCAAGCCGGAGTACGTCATGAATTTCATGCGCTTCATGGCCCAGGAACTGCGGGAGTACATGGCAAGCTTGGGAGTACGCACCGTGGAGGAGCTGGTGGGCCGTACGGATCTGCTGCGCATCCGCCCGGCGGCTCCGGGTTCCCGGGCCAGCGAGATGGACCTGAGTGCCCTGCTGCATAATCCCATGGTCTCCAATTCCAATGTCCACTTTGATTCCGGTGCCGTCTACGATTTTGCCCTGGAGCAGACACCGGATATGAAGGTGCTCATGAAGAAATTCAAAAAGAGCTTCGACAGCCCCGAGCCCAAGCCCAGCACGGTGAGCCTCAGCGTGGGCAACACCGACCGGGCCTTCGGCAGCATTTTCGGCAGTGAGATTACCCGCAAGTTCGGCAATACCCTGCCGGAGGATACCTTCCATGTTATCTGCCGGGGTTACGGCGGGCAGAGCTTCGGCGCCTTCATCCCCAAGGGCCTGACCCTGGAGCTGATTGGCGACAGCAACGACTATCTGGGCAAGGGACTCTCCGGCGGCAAGATCGTGGTCTATCCTCCGGAGAACGTGACCTATGACCGCAGCCGCAACATCGTAATCGGCAATGTGGCCCTCTACGGCGCTACAGGCGGCAAGGCCTTCATCAACGGCGTGGCGGGAGAGCGGTTCTGCGTGCGCAATTCCGGTGCGACAGCCGTGGTAGAGGGTGTCGGAGACCATGGCTGTGAGTACATGACCGGTGGAACGGTGGTGGTTCTGGGAGCCACAGGCAAGAATTTCGCGGCGGGCATGAGCGGCGGCGTTGCCTACGTGCTGGATGAGAACTGGGATTTCTACCAGCGGGTCAACAAGGATATGGTAAGCCTGGAAAACGTGGAGCACAAATATGATGTGGCCCTGCTGCGGGACCTGATCCGGGAGCATGTGGAGCTGACCGGCTCCCCCAGGGGCAGAGAAATCCTGGACAACTTCGGGGAATACCTGAAAAAGTTCAAGAAGGTGCTTCCCCACGACTATGACAAGATGCTCCGGCTCATTGCCCAGATGGAGGAAAAGGGCCAGGACAGCGAGCAGGCCCAGATTGAAGCGTTTTACGCCATGCGGAACGCACAGTAAAGGAGGCGGGTACAATGGGAAAGCCTACCGGATTTATGGAAATCACCCGGCAAACCAGCAGGGAGCTGGAGCCGGAGGAGCGAATCAAGAACTTTAACGAGTTTCATATCCCGCTGCACCGGGATGAACAGCAGACCCAGGGGGCCCGCTGCATGGACTGCGGCGTTCCCTTCTGCCAGAGCGGAACGATGCTGGGCGGAATGGCCAGCGGGTGCCCGCTGAACAATCTGATTCCCGAGTGGAACGATCTGGTGTATCGGGGTCAGTGGGATCTGGCAGTGAGACGTCTGATTGCCACCAACCGGTATCCGGAATTTACAAGCCGGGTGTGTCCCGCCCTGTGCGAAGCGGCCTGCACCTGCGGTATGACCACGGGATTCCCCGTCACCGTGAAGGAGAATGAACGTGCTGTGGTGGAATACGGCTATACCAATGGGGTGATTCACGCGGTTCCGCCCCCCTCCCGTACGGGAAAACGGGTGGCGGTGGTAGGCACCGGGCCCTCCGGTTTGTCCGTGGCGGATCTGCTGAACAAGCGGGGCCACAAGGTCACCATGTACGAGCGCAGTGACCGGGTGGGAGGCCTGCTGATGTACGGTATCCCCAATATGAAGCTGGAAAAATGGGTGATTGACCGCCGGGTGGATATCCTCCGGCAGGAGGGCATCGATTTTGTAACCGGTACGGATGTGGGCCGGGACATCAGCGCGGAGGAACTGACGGAGCAATACGATGCCGTGGTGCTCTGCTGCGGGGCAAAGCAGCCCCGGGACATTGCCGCTCCCGGGCGGGATGCGGAAGGAATTTATTTCGCGGTGGATTATCTGACCAGCGTGACCAAGAGCTTGCTGGACTCCGGCTTTGCCGACGGAAAGGCCATCAGCGCCCAAGGGAAAAAGGTGCTGGTCATCGGAGGAGGCGACACGGGAAATGACTGTGTGGGTACTGCCATCCGGCAGGGCTGCACGGGGGTTACCCAGCTGGAAATGATGCCCTGTCCCCCCGAACAGAGAGCTCCCGGCAATGACTGGCCGGAATGGCCCAGGGTTCTGAAAACCGACTACGGCCAGCAGGAGGCCGTCGCGGTATTCGGCTCGGATCCCCGGCTGTATCAGACCACGGTGAAGGAGTTTCTGAAAAACGATGCTGGGCAGGTCTGCGGGGCCCGGATTGCCAGGCTGGAGAGCAAACTGGTGGATGGCCGCCGGGCCATGGTGCCCACCGGGGAGGAATTTACGGTGGAGTGTGACCTGGTGCTGATTGCCGCGGGCTTCACCGGCTGCGAAAAGTATGTGGCCGAGGCCTTTGGGGTAGACATGACCCCCAGAGGGACGGTGGCGGATGCAAAGTATGCTGCCAGCAAACCCAAGGTGTTTGTCTGCGGCGATATGCGCCGGGGCCAGAGCCTGGTGGTCTGGGCCCTGCGGGAAGGCCGGGACACCGCCGCGGTGGTGGATGAATATTTGATGGGATATACGAACCTGTAAATACGAAAAAAGCACGCGGCAGCGTGCTTTTTCGTTGGGAAATGGAAGGCTGCGGTTGTTGGGAGAAAGAGGAAGATCGATAAATTGGTGTTTGTCGAGTAAACGCTGTCATTGCGAACCAGTGCGCACACTGGTGTGGCAATCCCCCGGTTAGAGGGGAAATGTATCGGCAATTGCCCTACAGAGCGGGGAAATATTGCGATTTTTGGTGGTAATCGTTACCTGGTTCCATGGGGCCGGGGGATTGCCACACCAGTCTGCGGACTGGTTCGCAATGACAGGAAATTTGGA
>CALYTB010000013.1 GCA_945486035.1 uncultured Clostridia bacterium | reverse complement strand
GATTTAGGCGTTTTTGATCATTCTGAAATGATACCAAAATTGTCAACTGTCAATTCGGCGAAGCCGTTAAAGCAGCATTTATTCTGCAAAAAACAATTCCCGCAAAGCAAAGGCCCCGGGGAGCGGGGCTCCTCGGGGCGGAAATGGTTTACCATTGGGTATCGCTGGCATGGGCGTAGTCGAAAATGTCCTTGCTTGCAATCTTCTTATAGTATTCGCTCTGCTTGCCGTCCTCCTCATAGCGCCAGCCCACACCGTAGGGGTTGTTGTCGCCATAGGTCAGCCAGCAGTTGGGGTTCACGCCCTCATAGCGGGCAATCTCCTCGTCGGAAACCTTGGTGTGGGTGAAGGTCAGCCGCTCCAGGGGCAGTCCGTCCACCGCTGACAGATCCGTCACCCCCGTGTAGCTCACATTCAGCATCCCCAGGTTGGTGCAATCTTTAAGCGGGCTCAAATCCTCGATATAGCTGCAGTATGCGATTTCCAGAAAGTACAGGCTCTTGTTCCCGGCGAAGGGGGTCAGATCCTTGATGGGGGAGCCGGAGAGGATGATGGCCTCCAGATTGGGCATATAGGATACGAAAGAGATGTCCGTCAGTGTCTCATTGTGGCCGAAGTCGATGAATTTGGCATCCTCGCAATACTTAAGGGACTTACTGTTGGCGTTGGTCAGGCCGTAGACCATCTTGATGACCTCCCGGTCAGTCAGGCAGCTGCCGCCGTTGCCGAAGTAGACCCGCCAGACAACCTTGGTCCTGCCCCGGTAGTCCTCCCGGATGGAGGCCATGACCTCGTCGCTGATGTGGCAGCCATTGAACACGAACCGCTCACAGCGATCCATTACGTCCAGAATCTGCCGGATCTGGGCCTCGTCGGAGTCCTTCATGTATTTGTAGCGGTACTCCACCTCGGTATCCAGGGTGGACAGGGTCTGACCATAGAAGGAGAAGGTGTAGTGGAAAGCCGCGCCGGGGGCCGCCTCCTGGAGCTTTTTCACATCCGTCAAAGACAGCCGGCTCTTCCCCTCCGCATCCATCAGCTCAACGGCTTCCAGGTTGGGGAAGAAGCTCAGCTCCCGGGCCACCTGGTCCACCTCTTCGGATGTCAGATCCGACAGGTCCAGCTGGGTAATCCCAGGGTCCGTTTCCGCGCCCCGGAAGGACACGGTGTAGTTCACCTGGATGCCGCCGTAGAGCAATCCGATCTCCTGCAGCTGGTCCAGGGTCAGGGTGGTATTGGGCAGGGTGAGCGTACCCACCTGGGGCAGGTACACCAGATTCTCCATCATGGTATTGTAATCGTAGGTCCCCTCCTCCAGGGTCAGCACCTTGGTGTCGGGGGGATACTTCATGCCGCCCAGGTCCACGAAATAGGTAACCTCCAGCTCCGGCCAGGCAAAGCACAGCTGCTCCAGCATGGCGTAGTCCGTGCAGGCGGAAGCGTCAATCCGTTCCAGATCGGGGAAGTAGGCCAGCAGGGAGATGTCCTCCTCTGTCAGGGAGGTGATGGTAATGCTCTTGCTGTCGCTGGCAACCTTGCCCCCCTGGAAGGGCACATCCCAAAGCACCCGGCAGTCGGGCAGGGCCTGGCAAACCTTGTGATAATGGTCAAAGGAAACGTCCTGCCCCCGCAGATCCAGCACCTGAGCATCGGAGCGGTACACCGCGTCGTCAATAAACACATGGGTATGCCGGTACCACCAGTACCCAGCCGCGGCGCACCCGCCCAGAAGGCACAGCACCAGCAGCACCACAAGCACCTTTTTCATGGAAATAACCTCCGGTTTTCTCTGTAAAAAATCCGGACCGCACAAGATCCGGAAGAAGATCACGTCTAATATAATATTCTATCACATTCCGCCATAAATAGCAAGAATATTCCCCTTTTTTCTCCCGGCAAATCCCCCCAGCCAACACAATCCAAGCGGCAAATTGTTGTTTGTCGGGCTGTGCCCCGATTACCTGTCATTGCGAACCAGTGCGCACACTGGTGTGGCAATCCCCCGGTTAGACGTACAATGTTACGACTAGCACCCACAAGTGCGGTTGAATCCACGTTTTTTGGTGGTAATCGTTACCTGGGTCCATTCAACGGGGGGATTGCCACACCAGCGTGCGCGCTGGTTCGCAATGACAGCGTTTCTTAGATAAACACCAATTGCTCCCTCCGTTCGCCGAAAAGCACCCCGCGCTTATCGCGCGGGGTGCTCTGGTTCATTCTCCGAAGAAATCCTTGCCGTCCAGCAGAACTCCGTCGCTTTCAAATACCATGATGTCCTCGCCCTCCAGGTCCCGGAAGGTGCAGTTGTCAATGGAGGCCCCGGACACATATTCCAGGGAAATGCCGCCCCAGCTGCATTCGTAGATGTCGCAGTCCTTCACCCGGATGTCCCCGCAGGACACGGCCCAGACACCCAGCACCCCGCAGCCGTAGAGGCCGCAGTTTTCCACCGTCACCACGTCGCAGCCATTGAACCGGAGCACGCCGCCGGAGCAGACCCCGGGCTCAGGGGTATGGCCCGCGGTGAAGCCCGCCAGGCGCAGGTTGGTGCAGTTGTCAAACCGCAGCACATTGGCATACCGGGGCACGGCGCAGATGGTGTGGCCGGTGCGCACGCCGTCCTTGCTTTCGATGGTCAGGTTGTCCACCCCGGTAATCACCAGCTCCGGCCCGTCCACAGTCTCCTCCCAGTAGGTATAGGTTCCGTAGAACTCCCGGTTGGCGGTGCTCAGGTCATAGGTCTTTCCGGTGAGGACGATTCTGGTGTTGGGGGCAATGGCAGCCACCAGCTCGTCCACCGTAGCCGCCTCCACCGTGGTCTGCTCCGGCAGGGGGCCCTGGGGCTTCACCGTGGCGTACATCTTCTTCATGGCGGCCTCGGTGATTTCCATGCCCTGGCTGTCCACAAAGGTGCCGCTGCTCCAACCGTCCCGGCTGTACCACCGGCGGATCACGTTGTCACCGAACATGCAGTCCTCCATCACCGCGTAGCCGTCGGAGGAAAGGCTGAAGGCACAGGAGCTGATATGATTGTCCGTAAAGCGGCACTTTTTCAGGGTCAGGTCATAGCTTTCGAAGCAGTCCAGCAGCTCGTTGGTGTTGGCGCCGGTGATTTCGCAGCCGGAAATCAGGGTATCCCGGCATCCGTTGATGCTGAATACGGCGTAGCCCCCCGTATCCCGATGGCCGATGTCGGAGAATTGCGTATTCTGAATCCGAACCTCTTCACAGCGGTACAGTCCCACACCGGTACTGGTACAGTCGTAGATGCGGCAGTCCAGAACCTGCACATCGGTGCAGTTGCTGCCGCCCAGGCCCTCGCAGCCGCAGCCGAACATGCCCACCCGGCGGAAGGTAATCCCCATGGAGGCCTGCAGATTCACCACCCCGGCGGAGCATTCTCCCGGCTCCTGGGTGTGTCCCGCGGTGAAGTCCTCAAAGGTCACCCGGAAGCATTTTTCCAGCGCCAGAACATGGGCGTACCGGGGGTCGGCCTGCAGGACGGTTTCCTCCATCCCCGCGCCCCGGATAATCAGGTTGTCCACCCCGGTGAGCACCAGCTGATAGCCGTCGCCCACTTTCTCCCACCGGTACCAGGCGCTGCCGCCGGAGCGGCCGTAGTCCGCCGCGTCCGACAGATTATAGGTGCCCGCGGCCAGGGTCACCGTCCGATCCGGGCCGATGGCGGCCAAAAATTCATCCATGGTGGTCACCTGGGGCTCGGTTTCCTGTACCGGCTCCGCCGTGGCAATGGTTTCCTCCGGCGCTTTCCCACACCCGGAAAACACACCCAGCACCAGCGCCAGAACCATCCCAAATACCATGATCCGTTTCATCGATCTCTTCCTTTCCTGAAATGAACCGACAAATTGGTGTTTGTCAAATATTCGCTGTCATTGCGAGCCAGTGCTCACACTGGCGTGGCAATCCCCCGGTTAGAGGTAAAATGTATCGACAATTTCCCTACAGGGCGGGGAAACACTGCTTTTTTGGTAGAAATCGTTACCTGGTTCCATTCATCGGGGGGATTGCCACGCCAGTTTGCGAACTGGCTCGCAATGACAGCGTTTTTTAAGCGCACATTTTCAAACACCAATTTATCGATCAACCTGAATTTGCAATTTGTCCCGGAGGGACTCCATAATTGTCAATTGTCAATTGTTCATTGTCAATTGAATCAGTCTCTTCTCAGCGCCTCGATGGGGTTGAGGTTGGCAGCCTGGGTGGCGGGGAGCAGGCCGAAGATCACACCGATGAGGGTGGAGAACACCACCGCGATCACAATGGCCGGGAAGCTGATGGCCACGGGAATCTTCACAAGATAGCTGATCAGCTGGGCCAGACCCACGCCGCTGACCACCCCGATGATACCGCCGAGACTGGTGAGCACCGCGGCCTCGGTAAGAAACTGCAGCAATATTCTCCGCTTTCTCGCGCCGATGGCCTTCTTCAGGCCGATCTCCGCGGTCCGCTCGGTAACGGAAACCAGCATGATGTTCATAACGCCGATGCCGCCCACCAGCAGGGAGATGCTGGCAATCCA
Source organism: uncultured Clostridia bacterium (assembly GCA_945486035.1). Lineage (GTDB taxonomy): Bacteria > Bacillota > Clostridia > Oscillospirales > Oscillospiraceae > Faecousia. Next base: position 25,114 of record CALYTB010000013.1, on the reverse strand, counting down.
CACCAGCTGGGTGTTGGTGGACTGGGACATGCTCTGCAGCTGCTGGGCCTGCTCCAGCATATCGGTGCTGCGGTAGTCGAACTCGCTGTCGGAGCCCATAATCTGCCGCTCGGTCAGGATTTTCGCCGCGTCCTGCCCTACGGAGGCCATGGCATCGGTGCTGGTGACCTTGATGGCCACGTCCTGGGGCTCGTCAAACTGGTAAACTCCGGGCCATACCACATCCGGCAGATACACGGCCCCCGAGGAGGTGTCCGCGTAGAGCCAGTAATCGTTCAGGGAGTTGATGGTGGGGGTGAACTCCTGGCTCGGGCTCACCACGCCCACCACGCTAAACACCTCGGAATTGATTTCAATGATCTTCCCCACCGGGGATTCCCCGCCGAAGAGGTTGGTCACCGCCTTGGCATCCACCAGGGCCACCTTCCGGAATTTGGAGAAATCCTCCTGGGTAAAGCCCCTGCCGGATTTCACCTGATAGCCGTAAACACTTAAGTAGTTGGCATCGACACCGCAGATGCTGCCGTTGAACTGGGTGTTGCCGAAGTACACCGAATTGGCATAGTCGCGGGAGCAGTAAAGGCTCACCTTCTCCACGCCGTCCAGCTTCTGAAGCTCCTCCACGGTGCTTTTGCTCACCACCCGCACCCCGCTGGGCACGGGATTCCAGCTCATGTCGTAGGGGTAGCCGTTTTGGTTTAACCGCACGGTCACAACATTGTTCCCCGCGCCGATGAGGTTCTCCTTAATCTGCTCGTTGGTGCCCTTGATGGTGGACACAATGGTGATGATGGCGGCGATGCCGATGATAATGCCCAGCATGGTCAGAACGGAGCGAAGCTTGTGGCTCCAGATGCCCTGAAAGGCAAGCCGAATATTCTCAAGCATATCGTTTCCTCCTTTTAACCATACAGGTCGCCCAGGTCACCCTCCTGGGTGGGGGCGCCGGGCTTCACGTTCTTGCCGTAGGGGAAGGCAATCAGATCCTCCTGGCTAAGACCCGACAGCACCTCGGTATAGCTGCCCCAGAGGGACTTGCCCGTGGTGACGAACCGCTTCTCCAGCCGCCCGTTTTCTCCGCGCACCATGACGTAGGTCTTGCCCTGCTCCGTGCGCAGATAGGGATTTTCCAGGTAGATGCCGTTCTCGCTGGTGCCGGAGGCATACTGAACGCTGACATAGCTCCCCTCCTGCAGATCGGCGGAGCCGTCCACAAACACAATCAGGGGGTAGTAGGAGGCGTTGGGATTGTCCATGCCGTTGTAGCCGTTGCGGCTGCTGGGCAGGTCGCCTACGGAGTGGATGGTGCCGGTATACATCATGCCGGTGTTCCAGTCGTTCACCGTGACCTCCTGGCCGATGACCAGAGAATCCTTCTCCAGCTCGCTGACCACGCCCTGGACGTAGAAACCGCCGCCGCCGGAGACCTTCAGCATCGGCTGCTGGGTTTTCTTCGCCTCGTCCTCGGAAAGCAGGGAGATCACGCTGCCGTCAATGGAGGCCCGGACGGCCCCGTCGCTGACCTCCAGCTGCATGATCTTGTATTCGGCCTCGGCCATCCGCAGATTCAGCTCCAGCTCCTTGATCTTCTTCTCCTGATCCCGGCGCATTTCGGCCAGCTGGGCCGCCGTATAGCCGCTGCCGTAGTCAATCTCCGGGCTGTCCTTTTCGTTCCCCTCCTCCTCGGCCAGCATGTGGTCGGGAAGGTTGCTGGGGCTGAAGAACTGGAAGGCGAAATTGCCCCCGCTCTGCTTTTTGACAATCAGGCCCTGCCAGGTGACCTTCTGGCCCAGAGCCCGGTTGCCCTGGGTCACCTTGACCACCACATAGAACCGGTTTACCGTGATATGCTCCGGAGTTTCTCCGCCGGACTCGCCGGGTTCGCCTTCACCGGAATCTCCGCCGGATTCCCCCTCACCGGGTACTCCTTCGCCGGAATCCCCGCCGGGTTCGCCTTCGCCGGAATCTCCGCCGGGTTCGCCTTCGCCGGGCGCCTCCTCACCGGGTTCGGGGTCGGGTTCGGGCGCCGGAAGATTGGCATTCTGGTATTCCTCCGCGTGCCGCCGCAGATCCTCCAGCATTCCGTCCTCCACGGAAGCGTTGGTTCTCAGCCAGAGAATCAGGGCCTTGTCCTCCGAGCTTCCGTCATACTCCGTCAGGGTGGAGATCTGATACTCCCCCTCCAGCGCGGAGCCCAGGCTTTCGTCATCCTCCCCCGCATCGGGCTTCACGGTGGGAATCACCATGGGCCGCATGCCCCTGATCTGCTGGAGCCGGTCCTTGGCCTCCTCCAGCTGGAGCTTCACCTTCTCCACATCCAGCCGCTTGCGCTCCAGGGCCAGGTCGGAGAGGGTGGTGTCGAAGCGCAGCAGCACATCGCCCTTTTTCACCGTGTCTCCCTCCTTGACCAGCACCTCGGTAACGGTCTGGGTGTCGGAGAGGAAAACGGTCTGAATCTTGTCCGTAGTCACGGGGCCGTAGGTCTCCCGGTTGTCACCCCAGTATTCGGTCATGCCGAGAAACTGGAACGGATACACCAGCACAGGGTCTGCCTTGCTCCGGGACACGCCGAACCAGATTCCCACGCCGACGGCGCAGACAACCACCAGGGAAACCGCCGTAAGCAGCAGCTTCTTCCGCTTATTCAGCTTTCTTCTCATGGTCCGCGCCTCCTTCCTCCTCCGTGCGCAGCTCGCCGTCCAGGATGTGATAGATCTTCCTGGCGCACTGGGCGATGCGCAGCTCATGGGTAATCATGAGGATGGTCATGCCCTCGTCGCTGAGCTTTTGAAAAATCTCCATAATCTGGGTGCCGGACTTGGAGTCCAGGGCGCCGGTGGGCTCGTCCGCCAGCAGAATGTCCGGCTTTCCCACCATGGCCCGGGCGATGGCCACCCGCTGGCACTGGCCGCCGGAAAGCTGGTTGGGCAGGAAGTTCACCCGGTCCCCCAGGCCCACGGCCTTCAGGGCCTCCTCGGCCCGGGCCCGGCGCTCCTTCAGGGACACTCCGCCATAGAGCAGGGGCAGGGCCACATTGTCCAGGGCGTCCATCTTGGGCATCAGGTGGAAGGACTGGAACACGAAGCCGATGTGCTTGTTGCGCACCTGGGCCAGCTCGTCGTCGCTCAAATCCTTCAGATCCCGGCCGTCCAGCTCATAGGTTCCCGCGGTGGGCACATCCAGACAGCCGATGATGTTCATCAGGGTGGTTTTGCCGGAGCCGGAGGGGCCCATGATGGCGATGTAGTCCCCCTTCTCCACGGTGAGATTCACGTTTTTCAGCACCCGCACAGGCTCCTTGCCCTGGGCGTAGTCCTTGCAGATGTCGGTCAGCTTCAGGATGGCCATTTAGCCCACCACCTCGCCTTCCTCGCCAAGCGTCTCGGGCTCTCCCGCAGGCAGCATTTCCCCTTCAGGCAGCATTTCCCCTTCAGGCAGCATTTCCCCTTCAGGGAGCATCTCCCCCTCGGGCATCATCTCTCCCTCGGGCATCATCTCTCCCTCGGGCATCATCTCCCCCTCGGGCATCATCTCCCCCTCGGGCATCATCTCTCCCTCGGGCATCATCTCTCCCTCGGGGGGTTCGGTTTCCTCGTGGGTGGTGGAAGCGCCCTCATGGCACAGGCTGTCATCGGGGAAGGCGATGAAATCCTCGGTGGTCAGCCCATCGAGAATGATGTAGGTATCCATCATCGGGTCATACTCTCCCAGGGTCACCGTCCGCTTCTCCAGACGGCCCCGGCCGGTCTCGGCCCACACCCAGGCAGAGCCGTCCTCCTCCACCGTCACAAACCCGGCAGAAAGGGCCATACCGCTGCTTCCCTCCCCCGTATCCAGGGTCAGGTACACATGCTGGCCCAGAATCAGGCCCTCGGTGGTCTCCAGCTCCACATAGAAGGGGTAGCGGCTGGCGGCGGTCATGGAGTCCACGCTCATGCCGGAGTACATCTCGTTGCCACTGCCCTGGCTGGGATTCTCATAGTCCACCAGCGTCACGGTGCCGTACCAGACTTGGGTTTCATCGGTGCGGGAGAGGATTTTCAGTCGGGTGCCTTCCATGATGCCGCCCCGCTGCAGCTCTCCCAGCATGCCCTTGACCCGGTAGGAGCCCGCCTGCTGGATGGTGATGTAGGGAGCGGGATTGCCCTGGTCATCGGTGCCCGACTCGTTGATGGCCTGAATCCGGCCGTTCACCGGGGATACCACGGTGGTGTTTTCCAGAATCTCCTCGGATTTGGCAATCTCCGCTTCCTTGGACTTGACCTTCAGCTCCGCCTCCTTCAGGTCCACCTCGGTGGTCTGAATCTGGACGGTGTACTGCAGCTTCTGGGTACCCCAGGACCGGTCCCGGTCCTTCTTCAGCTGTTCCAGCTGCTCTTTGCTGCTGTCAATGGTGGCGTTCAGCTGCTCCAGCTCCAGCCGCTGCTTGTCCAGCATCAGCTGAATCTGCTCCGTGTCATAGCGGAACAGCTCCTGGCCCTGGGCCACATCGTCGCCCTCCCGAACCAGCAGCTCCTCCACGCTCTTGTCGGAATCCCGCTGGATCTCCACCACGTTTTCCGAGACCACCATACCGGCAAACCGGTCCTCCGCGCCGATACCCCCCAGCTCCACCAGGGTTTTCACGCTCTGTACATATACCGCGGGGCCCTTGTCGCCGCAGCCCGCCAGGGAGCATACCAGCCCCAGCGCCAACACGGCCCCAATCCACTTTTTCAGTTTCATTTTACATTCCTCCGTAACCTTCTTGTAATTACTTTGTTACCGTCAATCATATACAAACTCCCACCAAAAATCAACATCCCGCAGTTTAATATTTCCTTAAATTTGCGCCCCACCCAAGCGGTAAATTGGTGTTTGACGAATACTTGCTGTCATTGCGAGCCAGTGCGAACACTGGCGTGGCAATCCCCCAGTTGAATGGAACTAGGTAACGATTACCACCAAAAATTGTGGTGTCTTCCACTCTTTCAGGTACTATTCGGTACATTTCCCCTCTAACCGGGGGATTGCCACGACCAGTGTGCGCACTGGTCTCGCAATGACAGGAAACTTTGACACGCAAAGACAAACACCAATTTGCCGGAGCGCGGGTTCCTGTCGTGTTTGCAAAAAAATATTGCATTCGGGGTGGAAATTTCCCCTCTTTTCTGCTATAGTGATAGCGTCCGGTGGTGTTTCCTGCCTCCGGGGTAGATTTGAACATAAAGGAGAGTCAGCTATGGGACTTATCAAAGCCGCTCTTGGCGCTGCCGGGGGCGTTCTGGCGGACCAATGGAAGGACTATTTCCGCTGTGATGCCATCGATGCCAATGTCCTGGTGACAAAAGGCCGCAAGAGCGCCGGGGGCCGCTCCTCCAATACAAAGGGTACGGACAACATCATCACAAACGGCTCCGTGATTCTGGTGGCCGACGGCCAGTGCATGATGATCGTGGATCAGGGCCGCATCGCGGAGTTTGCCGCCGAGCCCGGCGAGTACACCTACGATGCCTCCACCGAGCCCTCCATTTTCTCCGGTGATCTGGACGAGGCTGTTTCCCAGTCCTTCGCCTCCTTTGTCAAGCGCTTCAGCTTCGGCGGGGAGCCTGCCAAGGACCAGCGCATTTACTACTTCAACACCAAGGAGCTGGTGGGCAACAAATACGGCACCCCCACTCCCGTGCCCTTCCGGGTGGTGGACAACAACATCGGTCTGGATATGGAGGTATCCCTGCGCTGCTTCGGCACCTATTCCTACCGGATCTGCGACCCGGTGCTGTTCTATAAGAATGTCTGCGGCAATGTAAGCTACGACTATACCCGGGACCAGCTGGAGGGCCAGCTGAAGAGCGAGCTGCTCACCGCGCTCGCGCCCGCCTTTGCCAAGATTTCCGCCATGGGCATCCGCTACAGCGCCCTGATGGCCCACACCACACAGATTGCCGCCGCCCTGAATGAGGTGCTCTCTTCCCAGTGGCGCGCCCAGCGGGGATTGGAGATTGTGACCTTCGGCGTGTCCAGTGTCAGCGCCAGCCCCGAGGACGAGGCCGCCATCAAGGAGCTGCAGCGCACCGCCGCTCTGCGGACCCCCGGCATGGCGGATGCCATGCGCACCAGCGCCATGGCCGAGGCCATGAAGTCCGCCGCCAAGAACGAGAAGGGCGCCATGACCGGCTTTATGGGCATGAACATGGCCGGCATGATGGGCCAGGCCCAGTACCAGCAGCCCCAGTATCAGCCCCAGCAGCCCCAGTACCAGCCTCAGCAGAGCGCTCCCGGCTGGGTGTGCCCGGTCTGCGGCGCCACCGCCACCGGCAAATTCTGCCCCGAGTGCGGTGCGAAGAAGCCTGAGCCCAAGGCCGCCGGCAGCTGGACCTGCCCCACCTGCGGCGCTTCCGCCACGGGCAAATTCTGCCCCGAATGCGGCACCAAAAAGCCCCAGGCCGATGGCTGGACCTGCTCCTGCGGCGCGGTGAACAAGGGCAAATTCTGCCCCGAGTGCGGCGCGAAAAAGCCCGCCGGGGTGCCCCAGTACCGCTGCGACAAATGCGGCTGGGAACCCAAGGACCCCACCAAGCCCCCCAAATTCTGCCCCGAATGCGGCGACCCCTTCGACGACGGGGATATCCGGTAAGCATTCATTCCGCAAACAGTTGACAGCCCTGCAAATTGGTGTTTGACGGGCTATCTCCAGGTTTCCTGTCATTGCGAGACCAGTGCGCACACTGGTCGTGGCAATCCCCCGGTTAGAGGGGAAATGTATCGACAATTGCCCTACAGAGCGGGAAAACCTTGCGATTTTTGGTGGTAATCGTTACCTAGTTCCATTCAACAGGGAGATTGCCACACCAGTCTGCGGACTGGTTCGCAATGACAGGTAATTTGGGGCGCATCCCTACAAACACCCATTTGTCGTCCGATTTTTTATTCGTACAGAAGGGACTCCTTCACAGTCCACTGTCAACTTACATTTCATACCCCGCCGGGCGTCCGGCATACTTTAGGAGGATCATCTATATGTCAAACATCCGCATCACCTGCGACTCCACCTGCGACCTGACCGCTTCCCTTTACGAAACCTACCAGGCCCAGCCGGTGCCTCTGGGGGTCAGTCTGGGGGACGACTTCCGCCGGGACGGGGTGGACATCAAGCCCCAGGATATCTATGCCTTCGCCGCCGCCACCGGCTCCCTGCCCAAAACCTCCGCCATCTCCGTGGGTGAATATGAGGAGCTGTTCCGCTCCCTCACCGCCCAGGGGGACCCGGTGATTCACATCAACCTGTCCTCGGAGCTTTCCGCCAGCCACCAGAACGCCTGCTTGGCGGCCCAAATGGTGGGAAATGTCTATGTGGTGGACAGCCGGAACCTGTCCTCCGGCAGCGGCCACCTGGTGCTCCTGGCCCGGGAGCTGGCCGACGAGGGCAAATCCCCCGAGGAAATCGTGGCCGCTCTGGAGGAGGCCCGGGCGAAGCTGGATGTGAGCTTCGTGCTTCAGACCCTGGAATATCTGCACATGGGCGGCCGCTGCTCCGGCGTGGCGGCCTTCGGGGCCAACCTGATGAAGCTGCGGCCGGAGATCGAAGTGATTGGCGGCAAGATGCAGGTAGGCCACAAATACCGGGGCACCATGGAAAAGACCATCCTGGCCTACATCCGGGGCCGCCTGGAGGGCCGGACGGACATCGACTGCCACCGGATCTTCATCACCCACTCCGGTGTCCCCCAGGACATTGAGGACAAGGCCGTGGCATTGGTGAAGGAACTGCAGCCTTTCCGGGAGGTCATCGTCACCTCTGCCGGCTGCACCATCTCCAGCCACTGCGGCCCCAACTGCCTGGGTGTCCTGTTCCTGCGCAAGTAAAAGTCATCAAAAACCCCGGCGAACAAACCGTTCGCCGGGGTTTCTGATTGTTATCAGAACGATAAATTAGTGTTTGGCAATTTTGTACGCATTGCGTTTTTACTGTAGGGGAGCCATTCATGGCTCCCGTGACGCAGTACGTTTTCGCCGAAATGCTCATATAATCGGTACATTTCACCGCCGGGAGTGGTGCTCCGCGCAGCGAATCAGAATTACAATGATTGCCAGTGGCAATCATTCCATAATTCAAATGAATGGCTCCCCTACAGAGTAATTCCAGGATTTCCAAAACATCTCGACAAACACCAATTTTCCTCACTCAGCCTAAAAATCTGCCGCAGAAGGTCACGAACAGCACGGTGTAGGGCAGCACGAACAAGCAGCTGTCGAAGCGATCCAGAATGCCCCCGTGGCCGGGGAGCAGGGTGCCGAAGTCCTTCACCCCCGCCATCCGCTTCACGGTAGAGAAGGACAAATCCCCGAACTGGGCAATGACGCTGGCGGACAGCATCCAAATCAACAATTGGGGATAGTCCACGTTCCCCCGGCAGAAGATCCACGCTCCCAGCACCACCAGCGTCACGGCGCAGAGGATGCCGCCCAGCGCCCCCTCCACGGTTTTGTGGGGGCTGATCCGGGGGGCCAGCTTGTGCCGTCCCAGGCGCCTGCCTACAAAGAACGCGGCGGAATCCGTCAGGACGCACACCGCCAGAGCCGCGATGAGGTAGCGCAGTCCCACTCCGCGCAGCTCCACCGCGCCCCGGGCGAACAGGGCAATGACCACCCCGATGACCGTGACCACGGCTGCGGGCAGCTTCCGTCCCCGGCGGAAGGCCGCCATCAGCACCAGAAAGAGCGCCAGGGCGGCGGGATAGAGGAAGAGCATCCGCCGGGAATAGTACCTCATGGGGAGCAGCGTGATCAGCGCCGCCGCGCCCAGGCTGATGTACACCCCCGCTCTGGAAACCTCGGCCCCGGCGGTGCGCAGCAGCTCAAACACCCCCATCACCGCCAGCGCCGCGGCAGTCAGCTCCATGACCAGGGGCAGTCCGGACAGGAGCAGAATAATCAAAGCCCCAATCCCCAGAATCAGCGCGGTGGTGATTCGTTCCTTCATAGATGACTTCTTCCTCTCTCAAAATCGAATGCAGACAGGTTCATTGGTGTTTTTAATTGACAATTAACAATTGACAATTGACAATTAAGGAATCCCTTCGGGATAAAACATAATGTGCTTATCGGTTTTACTCAGCTGCCTGACAAATTGGTGTTTGTCGTACTGTTTTGGAAATGTTGAAAAATCACTGTAGGGGAGCCATTCATGGCTCCCGGCGGTGAAATGTTCCGATATCCCCAGCATTTCGGCGAAAACGTACTGCGTCACGGGAGCCATGAATGGCTCCCCTACAGTGTTGATGAAGTGCGTTTGAAATCTTCAAACACCAATTTGTCGAACTGCTGCATCATGTCGATAAGCGTTTTCCCGAAGGGATACCCCAATTGTCAATTGTTCATTGTCAATTGAACTCATGCCTCCCGCAGGAGGTCGTCGGTGATCCGTTCCCGGGCGATCTGGGCCAGCTTCTCATCGTCCAGCTCCCCGAACTCCCGGATGGGGATCACCCCCAGAATTTTCAGGCATACCCTGGCGGGCCTGGCAAGCCACCTGGCGGCTGCCTCCGACCCCCGCAGGGAGGCAATGGCAATGGGCAGTCCCTCCCGCCGGGCCAGCTCGAAGGGCCGGGGGGAGAAGGGCAGCAGCTCCTCGGCGGTGTTGATCCGGCCCTCCGGCCAGGCCATGAGCGGCGCCCCGGTTGGGGAAAACGGCCCTTCCCGCAGGCAGCGCAGCCCCGGCTCGGCCAGTGCGGCCCTGACCAGGGCCGAGTCCGCGGGGGAGCGGTGGTTGCTCACCAGCAGATACCGCCCGTCCCCGGGCAGAGCCTCCACCCCTACCGCCTCCAGCCGGATCCGACGCAGCAGCAGCGCCAGGCTCATCCATAGGTTTCGATTTCCGTGCATTGCTTCCGCTCCTTCGGGAACCCCCGGCAAGCCGGCAGTCTTTCTCAGGGCTTCCCCAAAATGTTCATGAATTCCTCGCCGGTGATGGTTTCCTTCTCATACAGGAACTGGGCCAGCTCGTCCAGCTTCGCCCGGTTCTCCTGCAGCAGCCGCACCGCCTTCTCGTGCTGGGCGCGGACCAGCTCCACCACCAATGTGTCGATCCGGGTCTGGGTTCCGGCGGAGCAGGTCAGGGAGGTGTCAGAGCCCAGGTAGGGGTTATTCACCGTTTCCATGGCCACCATATCGAATTCGTCGCTCATGCCGTAGCGGGTGATCATGGCCCGGGCCAGCTTGGTGGCCTGCTCGATGTCGTTGGAGGCTCCCGTGGACACGGTGCCCAGGGCCACCTCCTCGGCAGCCCGGCCTCCGGTAAAGGTGGCGATCTTGTTCTCGATCTCCTCCTTGGTCATCAGGTAGTGGTCCCCCTCCTCCACCTGCATGGTGTAGCCCAGCGCGCCGGAGGTTCTGGGGATGATGGTGATCTTCTGCACCGGGGCGGAGTGGGTCTGCAGCGCCGCCACCAGGGCGTGGCCGATTTCGTGGTAGGCCACGGTTTTCTTCTCCTGATCGGTCAGGATGGAGTTCTTCTTCTGGTAGCCCGCGATGACCACCTCGATGCTCTCCTCCAGATCCGCCTGGGTGGCGAAGCCCCGGCCGTCCCGGACGGCCCGGAGGGCGGCCTCGTTGACGATATTGGCAAGCTCCGCGCCGGAAGCGCCGGAGGCCATCCGGGCCACCCGGTTGAAGTCCACATCGTCGGCAATCTTCACCTTTTTGGCGTGAACCTTCAATATGGCCTCTCTGCCTTTCAGGTCGGGCAGCTCCACGCTTACTCTCCGGTCAAACCGGCCGGGCCGGGTCAGCGCCGGATCCAGGGCGTCGGGCCGGTTGGTTGCCGCCAGGATGATAACGCCGGAGTTGCCCTCAAATCCATCCATCTCGGTGAGCAGCTGGTTGAGCGTCTGCTCCCGCTCGTCGTTGCCGCCCATGGCCCCCGCGCTGCGCTTGAGGCCGATGGCGTCGATTTCATCGATAAACACGATGCAGGGAGCCTTCTCCTTGGCCTGCCGGAACAGGTCGCGCACCTTGCTTGCGCCCATGCCCACGAACATCTCCACAAACTCCGAGCCGGAGATGGAGAAGAAGGGCACGTCCGCCTCGCCAGCCACGGCCTTGGCCAGCATGGTCTTGCCGGTGCCCGGAGGGCCCACCAGCAGCACGCCCTTGGGCATCGTCGCGCCGATGCTGGTGTATTTCTCGGTGTTGTGCAGGTAGTCCACGATCTCCGCCAGGCTCTCCTCGGCCTCGTCCACGCCCTCCACGTCGGCGAAGCTGATGCCGTCGGAGGACTTCACATAGACCTTGGCGCTGCTCTTGCCCGTGTTGAAGGACATGGCCCCGGAGCCGCCGCCGGCCCTGTCCATGAGTTTTTTGGACATGAACTGTCCCAGGGCCACAAAGACCACAATGGGCAGGACCCAGCTTAAAAGGATGCTGAGGAAGGGAGAAGTCTCCTCCACGATCTCGCTGCCGAAGCTGGTGATCCCCGCGTCATGGAGCCGCTGGGTCAGGTTGGGATCGTACATCAGGCCGGTTTTGTAGATTTGATTGCCTTCCTTGTTGGTAAAGAGGATCTGGTTGGACTGCACGTCCACCTGGCCGATGTCGCCCTCTTCGGTCATGGTCATGAAGGTGCCGTAGCTCACCTCCCGAATCTGCTTCTCCGCGAACCAGGGCACCGCGATCAGGTTGATCAGCATCATGACCACCAGAACGATCATGTAATAATAAATCAGCGGTTTCTTCGGACGCTTTACCTCATTCATAAATGCTCCCTTTCCTTTCTTCTTTCCATAATTTGTTCCGATAAATTGGTATTTATCGGGCTGTGCCCCGATTACCTGTCATTGCGAACCAGCGCGCACGCTGGTGTGGCAATCCCCCGGTTAGAGGTAAAATGTTCGACGATTGCCCTACAGAGTAGGATAATGTGGCGATTTTGGTGGTAATCGTTACCTGGTTCCATTCATCGGGGGGATTGCCACGGAAGTCCTGCGCACTGGCTCGCAATGACAGCATGTATTTTCAAACACCAATTTGTCGGTTTGCTGAATGAAACCGATAAGCATTTTATGTTTTATCCCGAAGGGATTCCTTAATTGTCAATTGTCAATTGTTAATTGTCAATTCTAAGCACCAATTTCCCCTCCCTACTCCTTCCGGATCCGGGACTCGAAGGATTCCCGCAGATCCTTCAGCACCTCACCGAGGGAGGTATCGCTGTGGAAGGGACGGAAGAAATGGTATTTCCCTCTGGCCCTTTCGGTTCTTGCCCGGATGTCCTCCTTGATCCGCTCGTAGGCCACCACCACGTCGTTGCGCTCGGCGAAGGCCTTCAGCCGCACGGTCAGGTGGGCGGAATGGGCCAGATCCACCAGGAATACCCCGAAGAACAGCCCGATGACGAAGGAGAAGGCCAGGTTTCCGGACAGCCACCGCAGGGCCTCCAGAATGTAGGGGTGAATCAGGAAATAGTATACCGCCCCCAGCGCCGCCCAGATCAGGGAAAACAGCGGGCAGATGATCCCCCGGACATTGCCCCATAGGCCGGAATAGTCCCACAGACGCACCTTGAACACATCCAGGCACAGGATACCCGCCAGGTACTCCAGAACCGTCATGCATACGGCCATGCCCAGAAACAGCACCAGCTTGTTAAGCCAGGGATTTTCAATCAGATGCAGGTTTTCCAGCGACGCGATGAGAAACAGCGCGCACAGCCCGAACCCGTACAGCGGCACATAGGGCCCGGTGCAGAAGCCGGGATTCACCCACTGCCGCAGAGGCTTGCGGAAATTCCGGTACAGCAGCTCCAGCACCCACCCGGCCAGAGAGCCGATAAAAAACAGAAACGCCAGTGTCAGAAACAGATTCATTTTCCTCACCTTCCAGAATTACACTTTCCACGGCAAAATATACCTGTCCAACCTAAACTGAATCGAAACAAAGCGGGAAGGAACCGTGAACAAGGCTCCTTCCCGTGAATATTCCCTTCATCCGGCAAATTGTTGTTTACAGATCCTTATTGGAAATGTCGGAATAACACTGTAGGGGAGCCATTCATGGCTCCCGGCGGTGAAATGTTCCGATATCCCCAGCATTTCGGCGAAAACGTACTGCGTCACGGGAGCCATGAATGGCTCCCCTACAATAAGGACGCAGTGCGTGTGCAAATCTGCAAACACCAATTTGCCGCTCTTTCAATTTCCGCCCGCCGGCTGCTTTCGGGGCAGGGTCACGGTAAACGCCGTGGCCTCGTCCCCGCTTTCCACGCTGACCTCGCCCTCGTGGAGCTGGACGATTTTCTTCACCAGGGCCAGGCCGATGCCGTTTCCCTCGGTGGCGTGGGACTCGTCGGCCTGGTAGAATTTGTGGAAGATCTTCTCCATCTGCTCCGGCTCGATCCGGCTGCCGGTATTGCGGACGGTGACGGCCAGGGCCTCCCCCCGCTCCTGAATCTCCACGCCCACGGTGCCGCCCTGGGGGGTGAACTTGATGGCGTTGTCCAGGAGGTTGATCCAGACGTGCTTCAAAAGCTCCTCGTTCGCCATGATCATGTGCTCGCCGAACTCCAGGGAGAAGTCCATCTCCTTATTGCACCACTTTCCCTCCAGCAGGAGCAGCAGCGAGCTCCGGATCTGCTCGGACAGGTTGAACCGGGTAACGTCCGTGAGAATGGTCTGGTTTTCCACCTTGGTCATGTCCAAAACGTTGGTTGCCATGGCAGCCAGCCGCATCGATTCGGTTTCGATGATATCCAGGTACTCCTGCCGCTGCGCATCGGTCAGCTCCCCACGCTTCAGGAGCTTGGCAAACCCGGTAATGGAGACGATGGGAGTCTTGAACTCATGGGAGAAATTGCCCACGAAATCGGAGCGGAGCATCTCGGTGTTCTCCAGCTCCTGAGCCATTTTGTTGAAGCTGTCGGCGATCACCCGGAAGGTGGGATGATCCCGCAGGGGCTTGCCGAAGGTGATCCGGGCCCGGAAATCCCCCCGGGCCAGCCGGTTCATCTGGGACACCAGCCGGTTCACGGGCCGCAGGAAGATCAGGCTGGAGAAGGCCGTGATCATGGCCCCCAGCACCACGCTGATCAGGGCCATGAACACCACCACCTGGTCGGTCTCCCCATGGCTGAGAAAGCCCGCCCGGGCCAGCACCGTCACCACCACGGCGGAAATGCCCACGGCCAGCACCTGCATGACGAAAATCACCGCCGCGGTCAGCAAGGTCAGCGCCAGGCGGTGGGCCCGCTGCTCCCGTTTCATACCTTCTTCACCGCCTTATAGCCCAGTCCCCGGACGGAGACAATCTCAAATTCCGGCCAGCTCTCGAACCGCTTGCGCAGTCTGCCGATGTGGACGGTGACGGTTTCCCAGCCGGTGTCGCTGTCCGCACCCCAGATCTCATCCATAAGCTGGATCCGGGTGAAGATCTTTCCGGGGTAGGACAGGAGCTTGTACAGCAGCAGAAATTCCTTCTGAGGCAGCTCCTGGGTCTCGCCTCCCCGGGACACGGTGAAGGAGTCGTAGTCCAGCACCACCTCCCCCAGCACGATCCGGCGCTCGCTGGCGATCCTGGCCCGGCGGAGCAGAGCCTTGATCCGCAGCAGCATCTCCACCTCGTCAATGGGCTTCGTGATGTAGTCGTCGGTGCCCACCAGGAAGCCCTGGCGCTTGTCCGCGGGCATCTGCCGGGCGGACACCATCAGGATGGGCAGGTTGTTGTCGGTCTGACGGAGAATTCGGGTGAATTCGTAGCCATCCATTTTGGGCATCATCACATCCAGCACCACCAGGTCAATGTGCTCTCTGTCCATGACCTGCAGGGCATCCTCCCCGTTCTCCGCGGTAAACACCGTATAGTTCTCCGCCTGCAGCACCGCCCGGAGCAAAAGCCGGGTGTTCCGGTCATCATCCACCACAAGAATCTGAAACATAGCTTTTCCGTCCTTTCTCTATCCCGCCGCCAGAACGATAAATTGGTGTTTGAAAGGGAGCACTGCAAATTACCTGTCATTGCGAACCAGTGCGCACACTGGTGTGGCAATCCCCCGGTTAGTGGGGAAATGTACCGAATAGCACCCAAAAATGGGAACTCCTGCGATTTTTGGAGGTAATCGTTACCTGGTTCCATTCAACCGGGGGATTGCCACGACCAGTCTGCGGACTGGTCTCGCAATGACAGAAAACCTGGAGACAGAGCGATAAACACCAATTTATCTGTTTCTCCTCTCCATTGTATCCCCCCTGCCCGGAGTCGTCAAGTCCCGGAGGTGCCGCTTTTGTTTAGATTCAGTTTAGGTTCCCGTGATAGATTATATAGTTGAGCGGGCAGGCTCCTCTGCCCTTGCAAACCATCAAGAATCGAGGGAAAACTCATGGGCAGAAAATTCGGTGACCGGAAGGACGGCACCCTGATCCGAAAAATCGACTCCATGCACTACATCATGCCGCTGATGTACCCCAACCGGTGCGACAACGAAGCGTTCATGCACATCCGCGTTGACCTGACCAGGGCGGAACAATTCCTGGAGGAGAAGAACGCCTCGAATCCTCCCTACCGCTACAACCTGTTCCAGCTGGTGGTGACGGCCATCCTGAAGGTTATCACCCTGCGGCCGGAAATGAACCGCTTCATCGCCAACAAGAATCTGTACCAGCGCAACCAGATCACCGCAGCCTTCACGGTGAAGAAGGTGTTCTCAGACCACGGCGGCGAGGCCCTGGCCCGGATCTACGCCAAGGACACGGACACCCTGGACACCATCCACGACGAAATCTACCGCCAGGTATCCTTCTGCCGCAGTGATAATAAGGATGAATCCACCGCCAGCATGGACATCATCCAGAAAATTCCCGGCAAGCACCTGATCGGCGCCGTTGCCCGGTTCCTGGACCGTCACGGCTGGATGCCGTCATCCATCATCGCCACCGACCCCTACTACTGCTCTGCGGTACTGACGAACCTGGGCTCCCTGAAGCTGGACGCGGGCTACCACCACATGACCAACTGGGGCACCAACTCCGTATTCTGCGCCATCGGCCTGATGAAGAAGCGCCCCTTCTACGACGACGAGGGCAATGTGGATATGCGCATGAGCGTGGACTTAGGCCTCACCATCGACGAGCGCATCGCCGACGGCTACTACTACGCCAAAACCGTCCGGCTGCTCAAAACCCTGCTGGAAAACCCCGAGCTTCTGGAAAAGCCCCTCTCCGAGCCGGTGGAGTATTGACCGATAAATTGGTATTCAGGCTATCGGTTTTAGTAAGCTAAACAAATTGGTGTTTGAATATTTCAAATGCCTTTCGTCCTTCCTGTAGGGGAGCCATTCATGGCTCCCGTAGAGCAGTACGTTTTCGCCGAAATGCTGGGGATATCGGAACATTTCGCCGCCGGGAGCCATGAATGGCTCCCCTACAGTGTTGTTCCAACATTTTCAAAACAGATTGGGAAACACTGATTCCACGATCTGCTTATTAAAGCCGATAACCTAAATTGGTATTTGTAGGGCTGACGGAAAGCAATACCTTCCCCCGGGGGGAAGGTGCCCCGAAGGGGCGGATGAGGAATGGCGAAACCTGAAATTTTCCGCAGCGGTAGGAATTACGGTACAACATTTGGACGAATTCCGAAAAATAGGGACGATTCGGTAATCTGCAGCGGTCGCCGTTCCTCATCCACCGCTTCGCGGTCCCCCTTCCCCCCGGGGGAAGGTATTTTCCTGTCATCAGCCCGATAAACACCAATTCGTCAGGCAGCTGAGTAAAACCGATAAGCACATTCCATAAAAACACCCCGGAACCAATTGGTTCCGGGGTGAAATTCGTCAATCAGTCAGCGACGTAGGGCAGCAGAGCGATCTGACGGGCCCGCTTGATGGCGGTGGTCAGGTCCCGCTGGTGAGCGGCGCAGGTACCGGTGGTACGGCGGGGCAGGATCTTGCCGCGCTCGGACAGGTAACGGCGGAGCTTGGCGGTGTCCTTGTAATCGATGCTGGTCACCTTATCCACGCAGAACGCGCAAACCTTCTTGCGCTTCCGGGGACGCATAGCACGCTGTTCGTTGGCCATGGATTTTCCCTCCTTCGTAAGTCACTTTCAGAAAAGTTCAGGTAATTCAGAACGGAAGCTGGGCATCGTCGTCCTCCAGCATCGCGAAATCGGAAGCCGGAGCGCTGGCGGGAGCGCCGTAACCGCTGCCATAGTTGGGGGTGGGAGCGCTGCCATAGCTGGGAGCCGCAGGCGCGGAGTAGCTGTTGCCGCCGTAGGTATTGCCGCCGTAAGCGGAACCGCTGCTGTCGCCATCACGCCTGCTGTCACAGAAGTAGACGTTATCCGCCACAACCTCTGCAGTTCGACGCTTGTTGCCGTCCTTGTCTGTCCAGCCCCGAATCTGGAGCCGACCGGAAACGACCACCAAACGGCCCTTGGCAGCATACCTGGAGACGTACTCCGCAGTATTGCGCCAAGCAACACAATCGATGAAATCAGTTTCCTTTTCGCCGTTCTCATTCTTGCCGAAGTCGCGCTCGACAGCTACGGAGAAGCTGGCAACGGCAATGCCGGTGCCGGTGCGGCGAAGCTCGGGGTCACGGGTCAGCCGACCCATGATGACAATGTGGTTGAGCATAGAATTACTCCTCCACAGCGGTGGTCAGGCAGCGCAGGACGCCCTCGGTGATCTTCATCACACGCTCCAGCTCCGCGGGGAACTCGGGCTTGGACTCAAAGTTCATGAGAACGTAGTAGCCCTCGGTCAGATCGTTGATGGGGTAGGCCAGCCGACGCTTGCCCCACTCATCGATGTTGGAGAGGGTACCCTCCGCCTCCACCATTGCCTTGAACTTTTCCACAAGTGCTGCGATGCCCTCCTCGCCCTGAGCGGGGTCGATGATGTAGAGCACCTCATACTTACCGGTGATCTTAGCCATGTTGATTGCACCTCCTTTTGGACTTTTGGCCCACGGTCGCGCCGTGAGCAAGGATATGTCCGCATTCGCAGACCAGTATAGTTTACCTGTTTCCTCCCCAAATGTCAAGATAAATTTCCGAAAAAGTACCCTCTTCCGGAGAAATTCCCCTTCCCCATGCCATGATACAAATTGGTGATTGTCGGGCCGTGCCCCGATTACCTGTCATTGCGAACCAGCGCGCACGCTGGTGTGGCAATCCCCCGGTTAGAGGAGAAATGTATCGATATTTGCCCAACAGAGCAGAAAATATGGCTTTTTTAGTGGTAATCGCTACCTGGTTCCATTCAACCGGGGGATTGCCACGCCAGTTTGCGAACTGGCTCGCAATGACAGCGTTTTTTAAGCGCACATTTTCAAACACCAGTTTATCTTCCTGTTTCCTCCGTCACAGCGGCAAGTCGTATTTCCGCACGACCTGGGTGGGGCCTTCCAGGAGGATTTCCCGAACGGCATCCCCCTCCCGGGATACGGTGACCTTCAGGGTGCCGCCGCGATTGTGGGCGGTGAGGGTTCCACCGGGCAGCTTTCCCAGCAGGGAGAGCACCGCCGCGGTGCTGCCGCAGCCGGTGCCGCAGGCCAGGGTATAGTCCTCCACCCCCCGCTCGAAGGTCAGCATCCGCACCTCCCCCGGGCCCATCCATTGATAAAAATTCACGTTCGCCCCTTTGGGGAAGGCCGGGTCGAACCGCAGGGCGCGCATCCGCTCCCGGAGGCTGTCCGCGTCGGCCCACAAGTCGCCTTCATACTCTGCCACCGCGTGGGGCACGCCGGGACAGCCCAGCTCCGCGTAGGCAATGTCCCCTTTCCGGTGCAGGTCCAGCACCCCGGGATTGTTCAGCCGGACCCGGTAGGTGTTCTCGTCCAGTCGCCAGCCCGGTACCAACCCAGCATCGGTTTCCACGGTCATGGCCTCCCCGGCAATGCCCAGATCATGGGCAAACCGGCAGATGCACCGGGCACCGTTGCCGCACATCTCCCCCCGGGAGCCGTCGGAATTGTAAAAATGCAGCTTAAAATCCGCCTTGTCGGATACATCCACAGCCATGAAGCCGTCAGCGTTCTCCAGTTTACATAACTCTACAGCCAGCTTCCCGAAATCCAGCCGCTTCCCCCGGGCATCCAGCACCATAAAATCATTCCCGGCACCGTTCATGTAATATACGTCCATCGAACGCACCTCCATTCGAATTGACAATTGACAATTGAGAATTGACAATGACTCTGCCCCTCCGGAACCGCCCTATATGCTAACCGGCCCTGCACAGTTCGACAAATTGTTGTTTGTAGATTTGTTTTGGAAATGGTGGAATAGCACTGTAGGGGAGCCATTCATGGCTCCCGGCGGTGAAATGTATCGATAATTTGAGCGTTTCGGCGAAAACGTACTGTGTCACGGGAGCCATGAATGGCTCCCCTACAGTAAGAACGCAGTGCGTACGAAATCGGCAAACACCAATTGATCGCTCTGCTGAAATGTCCCGATAAACCTTATCCTCCCGAAGGGATACGCAAATTGTCAATTGTGAATTGTCAATTGTCAATTATTTTCCAGCAGACTCTCCATATTATACAGTCCCCTGGGCTTGCCCACCATGAACCGGGCGGCATCCACGGCGCCGTCGGCAAGCATTGCCCGGGTGACGGCCTCGTGTCTGAGGGTCAGGCACTGACTGCCCGTGTGGATGTGCACCTCATGGACACCCACCACGGACCCCAGGCGCAGAGAAGAAACACCGATCTCGTCCTTGGTCCGCTTACCCTCTCCGGCGCGGCCGCAGTGCTCCACGGCGTTGGGCCGAACCTGATGAATCGCCTCGAAGAGCATATGGGCCGTGCCGCTGGGAGCATCCACCTTCCGGTTGTGGTGAACCTCCACAATCTCGATGTCCGCATCGGGGAAATACCCCGCCGCCTCCCGGGCCAGGCGGCACAGCACCGCGATGCCCAGGCTCATATTCCCGGAGAAAAATACAGGGATATCCTCCGCCGCCTCCTGAATCAGGGCCTTTTCCTCCGGGGTGTGGCCGGTGGTGCCGATGACCGCCGCGGCTCCAATGGCCCTGGCATAGCGGATCACCTCCGGCGCGGCGGTGTGGTGGGAGAAATCAATCACCGCATCCGCCTGAACCGGGCCCAGCTCGTCAAAGGTCTTCGCCACGCCATTTTCGCCGTCAATGCTGACCTTTCCCACGACCTCGTCGCCCAGAATGCCGCAGATCAGCTTTCCCATGGCCCCGTTGGCCCCGCAGATGACCGCTCTCATACTTTGATCCCCAGCTTTCTCATCTCGTCATACAGCTTTGCCCGGGCGGCAGGCTCCATGGGGGTCAGGGGCAGCCGCAGCCAGTCCTCGCCGAAGCCCATGGCGGACACCGCCGCCTTGGCGGGAATGGGGTTAACCTCGCTGAACAGCGCGTTAATCAGGGGCAGCAGCTTACACTGCCAGGCGGCCGCGGTCTTGTAGTCCCCCGCCAGGCAGGCATCGGTCATGGCCACCGCCTCCCGGGGGGCCACATTGCTCAGCACGCTGATGGTTCCCTTTGCCCCCATGGCCATCATGGGCACCGTCAGGGCATCCTCGCCGGAGTAGATATCCAGCTTTCCTTCGCAGAGGGCCGCCATCTCCACCATCTGGGCCATGTTGCCGCTGGCCTCCTTGATGCCCACGATATTGGGATGCTCCGCCAGGGTGGCGGCGGTCCTGGGCAGGATGTTCACACTGGTGCGGGTGGGCACATTGTAGACGATCACCGGCACGGTGGAAGCGTCGGCCACGGCATAGAAGTGCTTGACAAGACCGTTCTGGGTGGCCTTGTTGTAGTAGGGGGTCACCACCAGCACCGCATCGGCTCCCACCCGGCAGGCCTCCCGGGTGTTGCGCAGCACATGCTCGGTGTTGTTGGTGCCGGTGCCCGCGATGACGGGAATCCGGCCCGCGACACGCTCCACGGTGTAGCGGATCACCTCAGTCTGGTCCTCCGGCTCGATGGTGGCGTTCTCGCCGGTGGTGCCCATGACCACCAGAGCGTTGATGCCGCTCGCAATCTGCCAGTCAATGAACCGGCCCATGTTATCGAAGTCGATGCCCCGGGCGTTCATGGGGGTAATCATGGCCGTAGCCATGCCCTGAAATACGGTGTTCTTCATGATGTTTTCTCCTTTGTATCTATGATGGCAATTGCATTTATCTATTTCGTGTCAAGCAGACGAATTGGTATTTGAACATTTCAAACGCACTTCGTCCTTGCTGTAGGGGAGCCATTTATGGCTCCCGTAGGGCAGTGCATTTTCGCCGAAATGCGAGGGATTCAGGACCATTTCACTGCCGGGAGTGGTGAAACGCGCAGCGAATCAGAATTACCATGATTGCCGGTGGCAATCATTCCATAATTCCAATAAATGGCTCCCCTACAGTGATTTACCGACATTTCCAAGGCAGTCTGTCAAACGCCTATTTCTCGTTCTTCCTGTTTCCTCGCCATCCTCACGCCCGGAAACGGTTGAAGAAATCGTACAGCGGGGTGAGCTTTTCAAAAAAGTCCCCCACCTGCCGGGCCAGCGCCGGGTCAAACAGTTCGGGGCCGGGGGCGATTTCCCGGGTGCAGCCGATCTCTCCCTTCCAGGCAAAGAACCGCTCCAGCTCTTCTTTTTCACAGGGCTTGGGCCGCTTGTAGCACGCCGCCGTAACCGGCTGGCCCACCGCGGCCTCGGTCTGCCGGATCAGGGTAAGAAATTCCTCACTGTGCCCGGCGATATACCGCCGGAAGTCCTCCAGCGCCGCCGTCCGGGGCTTCCAGAAGAAAAAGCCGTAGTCCGCCCCCTCGGGGGTGATCTGGAAATACAGGCAGGGATTCTCCGCCCACCATTCCACATCCTGGCGGATGCAGATCCACAGGCTTTCCTTGTAAGGCTCCGGGGGGTGCATCCGGGCATCCCGATAAATCCGGCTGACCTTCAGCACATTTCCGGGTTCTTCCAGGAAGGGCCGGAACAGCTCCTTTCCCAGGGCCTTCATGGGCTCATACAGGCTGTCCACATACTGCTTCTTGTGCTCCTGGAACCAGTCCCGGTTGTTATTCATCCGAATTCCCCAGAGAAAATCAATGGTCTCCGGAGAAAAACCCTCAAACATGGTAAAAACTCCTTCTGTATATCGCTTCCGCAGTACGGGAGACTGGTATTTGTACGTTCCTCGCTGTCATTGCCATGAAAAATGCTGTCATTGCCAAACGCCAATTTCACGTTTTGTGTCCGTTAATCGTCCAGATACCTTTGCCGATCCAGCCACTTGGGGCGGGTGCGCCACAGGAGCTCCCCCCGGTGCTTTTCCGGGACGGGTGGGTCGGGAAGCTCCAGCTCAAACCGCTCGCAGGCGTTGATCAGAGTGGTATCCCCGTATTCGCGCACCCGGGGGGTGTTCGCGCCGTAGCTCATGTGCACATGGCCGTGAACCAGATACCTTGGGTGGTACTTGTCCAGCAGCTCCACCAGGGCCTGAAAGCCCCAGTGGGCGGGGTCCTCCCCATCTCCCAGGCCTTTGGGCGGCGCGTGCGTCACCACGATATCCACCCCGCCGGTTCGCAGCAGCGCCAGCCTGAGCTTCCGGATCCGGCGGCGCATCTCCTTATCGGTGTACTGGTGGGGGCCGGGATGGTATTTCCGGCAGCCGCCCAGGCCCAGAATCCGCAGGCCGTTGTACTCCACGATTTTGTCCTCAATGCAGTCGCAGCCCTCCGGCGGGTACATAGTGTACCGGGTATCGTGGTTTCCGTGGACGTACAGCAGCGGGCACCGGGCCATGGTCACCAGGAAGCTCAGATAGCTGGCATTCAGATCCCCGCAGGACAGGATCAGATCGTAGGCCGAGAGTCTTCCCGGCACATAATAATCCCATAAAGACGGGCACTCTTCATCGGATACGATCAGAATCTTCACGGATCTTTCTCTCCTTTTCCGCCGGAATGGAATCCCGGTACAGTCCCAGCTCCCGGACCAGAGGCTGGGAAATGGGCAGAACATCCTCAAAGGCAGGGATGGAGCCCAGCACGTTGTCGCAGAGCCAGTCCATCTTCAGCAGCTCCTCCGGCGTAAAGCGGTGGGTTCCGTCACTTTTCACCGTGCCGTCCTGAGCCACAATCCGCCGGGCGAAGGGGTCCAGCGACCCCTCGATAAGGCCCCGGCGAAGCAGCCAGGCCAGCCGCCGGGTTCCCTCGGGCAGCTTGTCGGACAGACTGATGTCAATGACCCCGCTGTCCATGCCCAGCCAGTAGTTCAGGGCGGCGCCGCCCTTTTCGTTCTTCCAGCCGCCGCTGAGGATGCCCCGGACCACGTACTCATAGAATTTCCCCCACAGCCACACCGGCGATCCCAGGGGGATCATGTCCCCCCGGCCGTCCATCAGGTAGGTGCCGTAGCTGCAGAAATCCAGATACATTTTCGACTGGCTAGGCGCGTCCCGGTTGGACACCACCCGGATGCCGTCGGCCAGGAAATCCGCCTGGGGGGTCCCGGCCACGCAGCTCCACCGCAGCTCAATCTGGGCCCGGGGATTGGTCAGCTGGGCTCCCAGGGCGAAGGCATTGATGGAGGCGGGCACGCCGAAATTGGGATAGGAGGCGATATAGCCGATCCGGTCGTCATTGGCCATGGCCCCGGCGATGGCTCCGGCGATGTACTTGGCCTCATAAATCCGTCCGTAATAGGTTTTCACGCTGGTATAGGCCTTATCCACGGAGCAGTTGAAAAAGGAAATCTTGGGATGCTCCACGGCAGCCTTCAGGGTGGCCCGGATCAGGGGAGGCGCGGTGGTGAACACCACCTGGGCCCCGTCGGCCACCGCCTCCTCAATTTTCTGCCGGGAGGCCTCCTCCGTGTTGGCATCAAAATAGCTTCGAACCGTCACCTTGTCTCCCATGACGGCCTCCAGGTACTTGCGGCCCTCCTCGTGGCCCGTGACCCAGGGGCTGGTGCCGGGGCTCAGCTGATGGACGAAGGCCACCTTCAGATGATCCGGCGAGGTGATCCGGGTGAGCAGGCCCGCGGCGGGGGGCTCCTCCGCCTTGGTCTCCACCTTCACGCTTTCGCTGGTGGCGGACACCACATCCTTCCACAGCTCGGACAGAGATTTTCGCAGCTCGGCGGTGGAGAGCCTGCCCAAATCGGCGTAGGGATACAGCTCCAGCCACAGCAGCAGCGCCTCCTCCGGCAGCACATCCCGGTCCCGCAGATCCTGCTTGCCGAAAGCCTCCCGGAAATACTGAAAATACGCCCGGAAGGTGCGCCGCTCGTCCTCGGTCCAGCGCTCTTCCGGCTGCTTGCCCAGAGCCTTCAGCAGCTTGGCATAGTCCCCGGGGCGGCGGAACTGGACCTCGTAGAGCCGGGAGCCCTTGTAAAACTCCAGAAATTCATAGTAGGCCTTGATCCGGGGCTCCTCGCTCATAGGCGGGACAATCCGGCGGACATTGCCCGGAATCCGGGGCGCGCCGAAGTGCCGCAGCACACTGACCCGCTTGTTGCCCTCCTGGACGTAGAAATCGCCCAGATACTCAAAGCACTCAATGGGGTCCCGGATGCCCGTGTCTCCTAAATGGGCTTCGCACAGGGTAATCCACTTGAAGGCGAATTCCGAATTCCGGTCCAGCAAGGGTTTAAAGCTGGCGGTAAAGGCGGTGATCCGCCCGGCGGACTTGACACCCACAATCCGGTGGGCCGGGATTTCCAGCAGTCCCACATCCTGGGCCGTATCCAGGGTGCCCTCCGGCAGGATTTCATCCAGCACGGCGGGATTGGGATTCTTCCCCGCGGCGGTCAGCTCCCTGGCCTCCCTCTGGCCCGCTTTCAGCGCGAGATCGTATTCTTCAATGGCGACCTGATTCATTGCAGCCTCCTGACTCCAGACAGACATTTCTTAACAGCTATATCATACCTGTTTCCCGGCGATTTTTCAACCCCCGAAATCCCCCCGCTTGTTTTCCTCCGCCGGGTGTGGTATACTGGGGAAAATCAGTGGACAGTGGGCAGCGGACAACCGCAGAGTCCCTTCAGGACAAATAGAAAAGCAAGCGATAAATTGGTGTTTGAACGGCTTCGCCGAATTGACAATTGACAGTTGACAGTTGACAGTTGACAGTTGACAATTTTGGTATCATTTCAGAATGATCAAAATGCCCA
>CALYTB010000012.1 GCA_945486035.1 uncultured Clostridia bacterium | reverse complement strand
GGACTGGTCTCGCAATGACAGAAAACTTTGAGGCAAAGCCGCTAAACAACAATTTGTCGAACAGCTGAGGAAAGCCGATTAGCGCATACCGGAATCGGATCTGTTCGATTTGGTCTCAGACTGAAGAGAGTATCCTACGGGCTGGAAACAGTCCACCGGACTGGTTTTACGGCAGCTAGCGCTGCCGCTGCCCTTTCGAGGCACCCTCTTTCATAAAAAAACTGAGATACCCGAAGGGGTATCTCAGATTCTTGGTGCGAGAGATGGGACTCGAACCCACACGGCGAAACCACACGCACCTCAAACGTGCTTGTCTACCATTCCAACACTCTCGCGAAGATGCTTAAACATTATAGCAACGGGGGGATGGTTTGTCAATAGATTTTTCAAAAACCATTGGAAAATCGGGAAAAGACTTGTCATATTCGATACGGTCTGATAAACTATAAAAAACCGTGGGGGATATGAAAACCCGGAGGATGCGACAGGACAGAAAGAGAGGACGCGGTGTATGGTTCGGTTTTTTGTTTCGCCGGAGCAAATGAATTCTGACAGGATTGTGCTGACCGGGGACAATGCCCAGCACGCGAAGGTGCTGCGGATGAAGGAAGGGGAGCAGGCCCTTGTCTGTGACGGGCAGGGGAGAGAATGCCTCTGCCGGGTGCTTTCCGGCGGACTGGAGCTTGTGGTGGAACAGCGGCAGGAATCCCGGACGGAGGCGGCTGTGCGGGTCAGTGTATACATGGCGTTTCCCAAGGCGGACAAGCTGGAGCATGTAATCCAGAAAGCCACGGAGCTGGGCGCCTATGAGATTGTGGCCTTTCCTTCGGGACGGTGTGTGTCCAGGCCGGACGAAAAGAGCCTGCGCAAAAAAACGGAACGATGGCAGAAAATCGCCCTTTCCGCGGCAGAGCAGTCCGGGAGAGGAAGGATCCCGGAGGTGGTGGTGCTGGACAGCTTCCGGGAAGCGCTGGAACGAGCGGCGAAGGCGGACAGAGGTATTCTGCTGTATGAGAATGAACGGGCTACCACGCTGAAGATGGCTCTGGAGGAAGCACCTTTTACCTCGGTAAGCCTGATGTCCGGCCCGGAGGGTGGGCTGGAGGAAAAAGAGGTACAGCAGGCGATGGAGGCGGGGCTGCGGGTATGCACGTTGGGCAGCAGAATTCTCCGGTGCGAAACCGCCCCGATTTGCGCGCTCTCTGCTGTGATGTATGCTGCGGGGGAGTTCTGAGAGTGATTGCGCAAAATATACCTATGAAGTGCGCATTGGCAGGATTCAGCAGGTTGGTAAATTGTTGTTTATCTAAGAAACGCTGTCATTGCGAGCCAGTGCGCACACTGGCGTGGCAATCCCCCGGTTGAAAGGAATCAGGTAACGATTACCACCAGAAATCTCAACGTTTCCCCGCTCTGTAGGGCAATTGTCGATGCATTTTCTCCTCTAACCGGGGGATTGCCACACCAGTCTGCGGACTGGTTCGCAATGACAGAACATTTGGAACGTGTCGTGTAAACAACAATTTGCCGCATTGTTGGGGAGTTGACTGTTGCACAATGAAAAACCGCAGACCGGTTGGTCTGCGGTTTTGTATCAGGGATGGCTGCCGTTGAAACGGTTGGCGGCTTCGCTGACGCCGTGGTCGATGATGGCCAGGGCGGCCTGGGCTGCGTTGGGGAGGGAGACGGACAGAGCCTTTTCCTCCTGGGAGGAGAAGGAGGACAGCACCCAATCCGCCAGGTCGTAATCCGGGTGGGGCTTGGCGCCGACCCCGATTTTGACCCGGGGGAAGCTCTGACTGCCCAGCTCCTGAATGATGGACTTAATGCCGTTGTGACCTCCGGCGGAGCCGTCGGCGCGGACCCGAAGTCTGCCGGGCTCCAGAGAGATGTCATCGAAGAGGACGATGATCCGCTGGGGTGGGATGCTGAAATAGGCGCTGAGCTGGAGCACCGAACGGCCGGACAGGTTCATATAGGTCATGGGCTTGAGAAGGTACAGCTTCTTGCCGCGGTAGACAGTCTGACCGTAGAGCCCCTGGAATTTGCCCCGGTCTACGCTGCAGCCCAGGTCCTTTGCCAGGATGTCCAGGGCCCGGAAGCCGCAGTTATGACGGGAACGCTCGTATTCCTTGCCGGGGTTGCCCAGGCCCACAATGAGCCAGGCTTCGCTGCTGCCGGTCACGGCTTAAAACAGGTCGGCGATGGAGGTGCCGCCGTGGATATGCTCGATGGCACGGGCGAAAACGGGGGCTACATCCAGGAACTTGATCTTGTTGCTGGGGGTATTGGCCAGCTGAGGAATGGTGTTCAGGAACACGATTTCCTGAATGGGGCTCTCCTCAATGCGCTCGTAAGCAGGGCCGGAGAGCACGCCGTGGGTGGCGCAGGCATAGACGGCCTTGGCACCGCCGATATCCACCAGAGCCTTGGCAGCGTTGCACAGGGAGCCGGCGGTATCCACCATGTCGTCAAAGAGAATGCAGGTCTTGTCCCGGACATCGCCGATGACGTTCATAACCTCGCAGACATTGGCCTTCTGACGGCGCTTGTCCACAATGGCCAGACCCATGTGCACCTTGGTGGCGAAGGCCCGGGCGCGGCCCACGGAGCCAACGTCGGGGGAGACCACCACGAAATCATCGTGGTTGAACTGATCCTCCGGGAATTTCTTCATGAAATAATCAACAAAAGTGGGGTTGCCCAGCAGATGATCCAGAGGAATGTCGAAGAAGCCCTGAATCTGGGCGGCATGGAGGTCCATGGTCAGCACCCGGTTGGCTCCGGCGGCGGTGATCATGTTGGCCACCAGCTTGGCGGAGATGGGATCCCGGCTCTTGGCCTTGCGGTCCTGGCGGGCATAACCAAAGTAGGGAATGACGGCGGTGATTCTGCCGGCGGAAGCACGGCGGCAGGCATCCACCATGACCAGCAGTTCCATAAGGTTGTCGTTAACAGGCTTGCAGGTGGACTGGATCAGGAAAACATCCGCTCCGCGGACGGTTTCCTCCAGAGAAACAGACACTTCACCATCGGAGAACGTTTTCACAGTTGCCTTGGACATGGGGATACCCAGTTCTTTGCAGATGGTATTCGCGAACTCGGGGTTGGAATTGCCGCAGATTATCTGGATGTTATCACCATACGCAATCATTGGAAACAATACCTCACTTTAATATTCTTTTTTGTGCCCAGAGACCGGGCAGGAACAATCGCATCCATATTATAGTTGGAACGGCGGATAATTGCAACAAAAACTCCGGAAAAAAAGCGACAAAAATAGGGCCGGAATTCTATTCCCTTCCAGCAAAGCGCCTATATTCTGCGTTTTTCTTCGGAATATGTCAGGATTCGGCTGATTTCTCCGGATCGAAGCGCTCCCGGAAAGTAAAACGAAATTTTGTTTGTAAAATGTCTTGTGACTTACAAAAAAATGTGATATAATTGTCTGTAAAGAGTTTTGCGTTCGCCCGGTCAATTCTCGGGAAAGCTATAGCCGGACGGCGAAAAGATGATTGGACAGGAGTAAGTCATGAACGATAAAATAGTGATTCAGGGAGCCAGGGAAAACAACCTGAAAAATGTGAATCTGACCATTCCGAGGGATAAGCTGGTGGTGTTCACCGGCCTGTCCGGCTCGGGAAAATCCAGTCTGGCCTTCGATACCATCTATGCCGAGGGACAGCGGCGCTATGTGGAGAGCCTCAGCTCCTATGCCCGGCAGTTTTTGGGACAGATGGACAAGCCGGATGTGGATTCCATTGACGGATTGTCTCCGGCGATCTCCATCGATCAGAAAACCACCTCCCGGAACCCCCGCTCCACCGTGGGCACGGTGACGGAGATTTATGATTATCTGCGCTTGCTTTGGGCCCGGGTGGGCATTCCCCACTGCCCCAAATGCGGGAAGGAAATCCGCCGCCAGACCATTGACCAGATTGTGGACCGGGTGGAGGCCCTGGGGGAGGGAACCCGGTTTATCGTTCTCTCTCCGGTAGTCCGGGGGAAGAAGGGTGAGCATCAGAAGGTATTTGAGGATGCCCGGAAGCAGGGTTTTGCCCGGGTTCGGGTGGACGGAATTCTCTACGATCTGACGGAGGAAATCAAACCGGAGAAGAACAAAAAGCATTCCGTTGATCTGGTGGTGGACCGGCTGGTGCTGAAGGAAGGGCTTCGGCGGCGGCTGACGGACTCCATCGAAACCGCCTGTGTCCACTCCGGTGGCCTTGTGACGGTGGAGCTGCCCTCCACCGGGGAGGAGCTGAGTTTTTCCCAGAACTACGCCTGCGAGGACTGCGGCATCAGCCTGACGGAGCTGGAGCCGAGGATGTTCTCCTTCAACAACCCCTCCGGCGCCTGCCCCTGCTGCACCGGCCTGGGCTTTCAGTTGGTGGCGGACCCGGATCTGGTGATCCCGGACAAAAATAAGTCCATTTTTGAAGGCGCCATCCAGGCCAGCGGTTGGCAGAGTGCCCGGACGGATTCCATTTTTCGGATGTATTTTGAGGCGCTGGCCCAGAAGTACCATTTCTCCCTCACGGCCCCGGTAAAGGAGCTTTCCCCGGAGGCTATGGACGTGATCCTCTACGGAACCAAGGGTGAAAAGCTGAAAATGACCTACAACCGGGGCAGCGGCATGGGTGTTCTGGAGCAGCCCTTTGAGGGAATCCTGAACAATATCTCCCGCCGCTACCGGGAAACCCAGTCCGATGCAGCCCGCAAGGAGCTGGAGGAGTGCATGGCCTCGGCACCCTGCCCCCAGTGCCACGGGGAACGGCTGTCGGAGATTGCCCGGGCGGTCACCGTGGGGGGCATCGGCATTATGGACTTCTGCCGGATGAGCGTGGCCCAGGAGCTGGCATTCATGGAGCAGCTTCGCCTGGAGGGCAACATGGCCATGGTGGCGGAGCAGATTGTGAAGGAAATCCGCTCCCGGCTCAAATTTCTGACGGATGTGGGTCTGGGATATCTGACCCTGGCCCGGGCCTCGGGTACCCTCTCCGGGGGGGAGAGCCAGCGAATCCGGCTGGCCACCCAGATCGGTTCTTCCCTGATGGGGGTGCTGTATATTCTGGATGAGCCCTCCATCGGACTGCACCAGCGGGACAATGACAAGCTCCTGGGCACCCTGAAGCAGCTGCGGGATCTGGGCAACACCCTGATTGTGGTGGAGCACGACGAGGACACCATGCGTGCGGCGGATTTTATTGTGGATGTGGGACCCGGCGCGGGCAGCCACGGCGGAGAGATTGTGGCCGCGGGTACGCTGGAGGATATTCTCCGCTGTCCCAGGTCCGTAACCGGTCAATACCTGTCCGGTGTGAAAAAAATACCCGTGCCCTCCCAGCGCCGGAAAGGAAACGGCAAAACATTGGCGATTCGGGGCGCTACGGAGAACAACCTGAAAAACATCGATGTGGAGATTCCGCTGGGAACGCTGACCTGTGTCACCGGCGTATCCGGTTCCGGTAAATCCAGTCTGGTGGGGGAGGTGCTGAACAAGACACTGCTCGCCCAGCTGAACCATGCCAGAACACGGCCTGGCGCCTGCCGGTGTGTGGAAGGGATAGAACACCTGGACAAGGTGATTGACATTGACCAGAGCCCCATCGGCAGAACGCCCCGCTCCAACCCGGCCACCTACACGGGACTGTTCAACGACATCCGGGACCTGTTCGCTTCCACGGCGGATGCGAAAATGCGTGGCTACGGGCCGGGCCGGTTCTCCTTCAACGTCAAGGGCGGCCGGTGTGAGGCCTGCTGCGGCGACGGCCTTGTGAAAATCGAGATGCACTTCCTGGCGGACGTATATGTTCCCTGTGAGGTATGCCACGGTGCCCGATACAACCGGGAGACTCTGGAGGTGCGCTACAAGGGAAAGAACATCGCCGAGGTTCTGGACATGCGGGCGGAGGAGGCGGTGGAGTTCTTTGAGAATCTGCCGAAAATTCGCCGGAAGGCCCAGACCCTGGTAGAGGTGGGACTGGGTTATGTGAAGCTGGGCCAGTCCAGCACCACCCTTTCCGGAGGAGAGGCCCAGCGGGTGAAGCTGGCCACAGAGTTGGCGAGGACTTCCACGGGTAAAACCATCTATATCCTGGACGAGCCTACCACGGGCCTTCACGCCGCGGATGTGCACAAGCTGATTGAGGTGCTGCAAACCCTGGTGGACGGGGGAAACACCGTGCTGGTGATCGAGCACAACCTGGATGTGATTAAGACCGCTGACCATATCATCGACCTGGGGCCCGAGGGGGGCGACGGCGGCGGTCGGGTGGTGGCCCAGGGAACGCCGGAGGAGGTTGCTCAGGTGGCCGAAAGCTTCACCGGGCAGTACCTTAGAAAGTATCTGTAAAAAAGCCTCAATGAAAAGTCTGTGTGTTTGAGCGCTCCATTCCCTTGTCTGCATTCCAACGGGGCGCAGGATGCATAAACACCTAAGTTGTTTGACAGCGTCTTCTGCAGGGGGCGGTCATGACCGCCCCGCCCGGGTTTCGACTAGAAATAAGCAGGTTTTTCTGGAAAACGTTACAACTCTATCCCATAACCGTTGCGGTGCGGTCATGACCGCACCCTACAGATGGCGCTGTTTCCTTCAGATTTCCAGAAAAACAAATCACACAAGTTTTTTCATTGAACCGTAAAAAAGCCTCCCCGAAGGCGGGGAGGCGGAAATCAGGGCTGCGGATCGTACAGCTCCGGGGACAGACAATCGGACAGCTCCACCAGGGTATGGTCCCGCTCTCCGCTGTAATCCGTGCGAAGGATGGGAGAGCGCAGAACCGGCTCGGAGTTCTGCCGGATGGCAAGGGTCATGGTAATCCGGGTCAGGCCTTCACCGGGACTGTCAATGAGGACCGTACCGCCGTGGCTGCTGGCCACGGAACGGATCAGCACCATTCCCAGACCGATTCCAAAGCGGGAATCCTCCAGCGTGGGCTGCCGCAGATATCGGGTGAACAGTGTCGGCAGCAGTTCCCGGGAAATGCCGTCGCCGCTGTTGGTGACATGGATGCGCAGCATTCTGCCCTGGCGGCTAAGCTCTGCCCGGATGGGTTCTCCCCTCTGGGCGAACTTCCCGGCGTTGGAGAGCATGTTCAGGATTGCCCGTTCCAGCTGCTGGACATCTGCCAGACAGTAGATGGCGCTTTGCGGAACTTCAAAAAGCAGTTCCTTCCCGGATTGCAAGAGGGCTTCCCGGGCACTGGCGAAAATATCTTCCACAGCCGCGCAGATGTTGACGGTTTCCTGGTGGGAGCCGGCAGCAAAGCTTCCGGCATCGGCCATATTGCCCAGAATACGGAGCATCCGGTACAGGCTCCGGTTCAGGTTGGCGGCTTCACCTTCCCCAACCGTGGGGAACAGCCGCTCTGCCGACAGCATGACATCCGCCAGAGGCTCCCGCAGCTCCCGGGCCGCAAGGGCGAGGGAGGCCAGTTCCTCCCGGGTGTTGGCCGGTTCCAGTACAAAGATGTCCAGATCCTCCATCCGGCTGACGGAGGCTGCCCGGGGTGTCCCGCAGAGCGTAAGGGTGAGGTAGAGACATCCGCCGCGGAACGAAGCGTACTCCGTTTCCCCGGTGAGCAGAAGCTCCCGAATGGGCGTTCCCGGGGATATGAGCAAGCCTTGGGCTGCCGGGTTTCCGCGCAGAACAGTCTGATCCCTGACACAAAAGGCGGGGACAACCATCAGATCCAGCATCCCCAAGATATCTCTTTGTTGTTCCATGGTTATCCTCCTGACGATACTATCATGCGCAGAATGCGGGAAATCTTTCCCGGAGAGTTTCGACCGAATTCGACGCTTCTATTCTAGCGGATTATCCCGGAAATAGCAAGAGGCGATCCAGAGAAAACCCCATTGGACTGGGGAAGAGGTGAACAAATTGTCAATTCACGACGGACATCGCTCCCGGCTGAAGGAGCGCTTTCAGAACCAAGGGCTGGACGGCTTTACCGAGGTTCAGGTGCTGGAGCTGGCTCTGTTTTACTGCATTCCCCGAAAGGATACAAATCCCATTGCCCACGCGCTGCTGGAGCATTTCGGAGGCCTTTCCCAGGTGCTGGAGGCTCCGGTGGAGGAGCTGAAGCGTATCCCGGGAATGGGGGAGTCATCCGCATCCTTCCTGCATCTGATTACGGAGCTGGGGCGCTACTACATGGTGCACCGCAGCACCCAGACCTCAATTCTGCCCACCCTGGAGCAATGCGCGGAATATTTGGTGCCGCACTTCTTCGGAAGACGGCTGGAAACGGTGTTCCTGCTGTGCCTGGATGCCAAGTGCAAGGTGCTCTGCTGCAAAGAGGTGGGGGAAGGGAGCGTTAATTCCGCGGGAATCTCCGTGCGCAAAATCGTGGAGACCGCCCTGGGAGCCAACGCATCCAGTGTGGTTCTGGCCCATAATCACCCCAGCGGGGTGGCGCTGCCCTCGGCGGAGGATATCCAGACTACCCGTAGGATTGCCATGGCGCTGTCGGCTGTGGAAATCACCCTGGCGGACCATATTGTGGTGGCGGATGACGACTACGTTTCCATGGCCCAGTCCGGGGTTCGGTTTGATGACTGCCTGCTGATTTGAAGGAGGAACACATGGACCGTTTTCATCTGGTTTCGGAATACAAGCCCTCGGGAGATCAGCCGGAGGCCATTCGCGCCCTGGTAGACGGAGTCAACTGGGGACTGCGGGAGCAGACTTTGCTGGGCGTTACCGGCTCCGGCAAAACTTTCACCATGGCTTCCGTCATCGAAAAGCTGAACCGGCCTACTCTGGTGCTGGCCCACAACAAGACGCTTGCGGCGCAGCTGTGCTCGGAGTTCCGGGAGTTTTTCCCGGATAACGCCGTGGAATATTTCATAAGCTACTACGACTATTACCAGCCGGAAGCCTATATCGCCCATACGGATACCTATATCGAGAAGGATTCCTCGGTGAACGAGGAAATCGACCGCCTGCGGCACAGTGCCACGTCCGCGCTCTCGGAAAGACGGGATGTGATTGTGGTCAGCTCGGTGAGCTGCCTGTACGGTCTGGGAGATCCCATTGACTATAAGAGCATGGTTTTGTCTC
Organism: uncultured Clostridia bacterium; assembly: GCA_945486035.1. Classification (GTDB taxonomy): domain Bacteria; phylum Bacillota; class Clostridia; order Oscillospirales; family Oscillospiraceae; genus Faecousia. Next base: position 20,780 of record CALYTB010000012.1, on the reverse strand, counting down.
TGCGGGTTGGTCAGGAGCGCCCGCTGGATGAAATCCTCCGAAAGCTGGCGGAAATCCGCTATGAGCGTAACGATCTGGATTTCTCCCGTAACAAGTTCCGGCTTCGGGGAGACACTCTGGAGATTTATCCGGCATACTCCGCGGGAAGGGCAATCCGAATCGAGTTTTTCGGGGATGAGATTGACCGGATCAGCGAAATCAACGCAGTTTCCGGCATTGCGGAGCGTTATGTGGAGCATGTGGCCATATACCCCGCCAGCCATTATGTGGCATCCCGGGAAAAGATGCAGCGGGCCATGCGGGAGATTCAGATGGAATGCGATCAGCAGGTGGAAAAATTCCGGGCAGAAAACAAGCTGCTGGAGGCGCAGCGGATTTCCCAGCGGACGGCTTACGATCTGGAAATGCTGACGGAGATCGGCTTCTGTACCGGTATTGAAAACTACTCCCGGGTGATCCAGGGGCGGGCTCCCGGCACGCCGCCCACCACGCTGCTGGACTATTTCCCGGAGGATTTCCTGATGTTCGTTGACGAGAGCCATGTGACGCTCCCCCAGTGCCGGGCCATGTTCGCCGGGGATCGGAGCAGGAAGGATTCTCTGGTGAACTATGGGTTCCGGCTGCCGTCGGCCTACGACAACCGTCCCCTGAATTTTACGGAATTCGATCAGAAGATTAACCAGGTGATCTACGTTTCCGCGACCCCCGCGGAGTATGAGCGCACCCGTTCCGGACAGATTGTGGAGCAGGTGATCCGGCCCACGGGGCTGCTGGATCCTCAGGTGGAGGTGCGGCCCGTTGATGGGCAGATTGATGACCTGATCGGGGAAATCAATGCCCGGACTGCCCGGGAGGAGCGGGTACTTGTGACCACGTTGACCAAGAAAATGGCCGAGGATCTGACGGTATATCTGCAAAAGGCAGGGATTCGGGTGCGGTATATGCACTCGGACATCGGTGCTATGGAGCGGATGGAGATCATCCGGGATCTGAGAATGGCGAAATTTGATGTGCTGGTGGGCATCAACCTGCTGCGGGAAGGCCTGGATTTGCCGGAGGTAAGTTTAGTGGCCATACTGGATGCGGATAAAGAAGGGTTTCTGCGCAGCGAAACCAGCCTGATTCAGACCATCGGCCGGGCCGCGAGAAACGCGGAAGGCAAGGTGATTATGTACGCGGACACGGTGACACCCTCCATGCGCCTTGCCATGGACGAAACCGCCCGCCGGCGGGAAATCCAGGATGCATACAACAAAGCCCACGGTATTGTACCCAAGACGGTGATCAAGTCTGTCCGGGATCTGATTGAGATTTCCTCGCCTACCGCCGAGCGGAAGGGAAGAACCGGCGTGAAGATGACCAAGGCCGAGAAGGAAAAGGAAATTGCCCGCCTGGAAAAGCAGATGAAGGAAGCCGCCAGAATGATGGAATACGAGTACGCGGCGGTGCTGCGAGATCAGATCATCGAACTGCGGGGAAACGGATTGTAAATTGTTGTTTACGCTTGTGCGCTTAGAAATGCTGTCATTGCGAGCCAGTGCGCACACTGGCGTGGCAATCCCCCGGTTAGAGGGGAAATGTATCGACAATTGCCCTACAGAACGGGGAAACACTGCGATTTTTGGTGGTAATCGTTACCTGGTACGATTCAACCGGGGGATTGCCACACCAGTCTGCGGACTGGTTCGCAATGACATGTAATCTAAAACAAGTGCTGTAAACAACAATTTCTCTTCCTGTGATGAAAACCGACACACATAAAAATACTGCCTCTGCCCGTTGGGGCAGAGGCAGTAAATATTTCAATGACTTACTTTGCGTGGCGCTGGGCCAGTTCCTGCTCCATCTGAGCCAGGGTTTTCTTGTCCAGGTTATAGATCAGGCCAAGGCCCACATACTGCAGGAGGGCGCTGAAGGTGTACAGAGCGGGGACTAAGTAGCGCATATTCCGTGCCACCTCGGGGATTTGGTTGCCTTCGTTGGCGCCGACATAGCCCAACGCGACCATAATCACCAGAGCGAGAGCGGGTCCCACACCCTGCGTCAGCTTCCGGAAGAAGGAGTGCAAAGCATAGACGGTACCTTCCTCCCGGGAACCGATCTTCCACTCATTGTAGTCAATGGCATCACCCATCATTGCCCAGGAAACGGTAGAGTAGATGCCCATGCCCAGAGAGTTGATCAGCTGGCAGACCACATAGATCACGATTCCCTTACCGTCGGGAGTGATGGGAAGAATCAGCATGGCAGCGCTGGCAATCAGCGAGCAGATGGCACCCACGGTTGCCAGCTCCTTCTTGCCGAAGCGAACGACCATTTTTCTGGCAAGAGGGGTGAAGAACAGAATGGGAATCATGGAGAACATGGAAATCAGTCCGGAAATCTGGACATTGTGAAAATAGGACTGGAACAGGACAACCACGGCGGTGGAGGCTCCCTGCATACCCAGGAACATACCCATGGCCGCGATGGTAGCACCTATGGCAGGACGGTTTTTCAGGAAGTTGCCCATGGCCTTGACGATGTTGAATTTCGGGGTGTCCTCATTGAGCCGCGTATCCAGATCCACCCGGATCACGGTGTTGCGGATCATGAACTGGAAGCACAGGAAGCCAAAGAAGCCCATCACGAGGGCAACCAGGAATACCCGCTCGCCTACCAGATTGTTCTGGGCATCGTAAATCAGGAAGGGTAGCATCACCATGGGGAGCATATTGCCCACCAGGGAGCCCACGCTGCGCCAGGCGGACAGGGAGGCCCGGTCGGCGGGCTCCGAGGAAATCAGAGACAGCAGACTGCCGTAGGGGACGTTGGCCACGGTGTAGAAGGCATCCCACACCACATAGCCCGCGATGAAGATGATGGCTTTGGCCCAGGTGGGAGCGTTGGGGAAGGGCAGGAAGCAACAGGCTCCGCCCACAATCAGGCCCAGAGAGCCCACCCAGATGTACTGCAGGAACTTGTTGCGCTTGTACTGATGACGGTCAGCATCCACAATGGAGCCGATCATGGGATCGTTGATGGCATCCCAGACCTGGACGATGATCAGCAGCAGGGAATACCAAAGATCCATGCGCATGAACTGGGTCCAGAAAATTGCCATGGTTCCTTTGAGCGCGAAGCTCATGTTACAGCCGAGATCACCGGCTGCGTATGCCAGGGAATCGCGGATGCCGAATTTGCGGTGACCGTTGGCATCCAGTTGGACACTCTTTTTTGCCATGGGGATTTCCTCCTTTTATGGCGGGCTGACCCGCATCTCATCCTTTATTATAAAGGATGAACGAATTATTCACGAGGGGCAAGAAAGGGATTTTTGTGACATCTCATCCCGAGAACAGAGGAAAATATTTATACGAATTACACAAAAATGTTGCGCAGAACATCCGATTTTGTTATACTGGTGAGCAAGAGGAGGCGATGGTGTGTATAAGCTCTGCAAAACAGACCGTTCCGCGCAGAGGCAGTGGGAGCTGGAACAGGGGCTCCTGGAGGCAATGAAGACCCAGCGCTATGAGGAGATTTCGGTCAGTGATTTATGTCAGAGGATGGGAATTCCCCGGAAATGCTTCTACCGGTATTTTGACAGTAAGGACGGGGCGCTCCATGCGCTGATTGACCATACGCTGATCGAATACTGGGACTGGGGAGGCAACCTGAACGCGGGAAGCATCCGGGAGGGACTGGAGTACTTTTTCCGGTTTTGGAAAGAAAAAAGAGGTTTGCTGGATGCTCTGGAAAACAGTGGGCTCAGCCCGATTCTGACGGAACGGGCTGTGGACTTTTCTGCCTCCGACACACTGATTATGGGACAATTGCTGCCCGGTGGAGAGAGTGACGGGGCAAGGCACATTGCTGCTTTCTGGGTTTGGGGGATGATGGCGATGATGCTGTCCTGGTACAGAGAGGGGTTCCCGGAATCTCATGTCCGCATGGCAGAGGCTGCCGCCAGGTCCTTGAGCCGGGCCACAACCGCAACACCGGCGAGGGACTTCCCCTAAAAAAGATGAGCTGCCTCAGCAGGCAGCCCAATCTGGTAAAACCGATTGTGAAGGGATGGGTTGGTACGGTAAATTGGTGTTTGTAAAGATGAGCTGTCATTGCGAGCCAGTGCGCTTAAGTGGCGTGGCAATCCCCCGGTTAGACGTACAATGTTGCGATAAGTACCTACAAATGCGAAAGAATTCACGTTTTTTTGGAGGTAATCGTTACCTGGTTCCATTCATCCGGGGGATTGCCACACCAGTCTGAGGACTGGTTCGCAATGACAGGTAATCGGGGTACAGCCCGACAAACACCAATTTACCAATTCATTGTTGGATTGGTGGTACAATTACTGTTTCCCTGCCAGGGAGCGGGCCACCCGGCGGGTGACACTGGCGCAGCGGTGGGCGGCGATGCGCTCGAAGGTGGGGTAGTCCATTTCGGAGCTGTCGTCGGCCTTATCGGAAATGGCCCGGAGAATCACAAAGGGAATACCGGCACGGTAGGCGGTTTGGGCAATGGCCGCGCCCTCCATTTCGGTGCAGTCGCCGCCTGTGATGGAGATAATCCGCTCCTTGAGCGCCTTTTGACTGACAAACTGGTCTCCGCTGGCGATGCGGGCAATGCGGTTATGGCCGGGGTTTTCTGTCTCGGAGGCCTGCCAGGCCTGCTGAATCAGCTCCGGATCAGCGGGGAAGGCAGCGGTGTCCATCCCGGGAACCTTGCCCAGAGGATAGCCAAAGGCGGCGCAATCCACATCGTGGTACATGGCATCCCGACTAATGACCAGATCCCCAATGTCCAGCCGAGGATTCAGGGAACCGGCGATCCCGGTGTTGAGGATGTGAGTCACGCCGTACAGGTCAATAAGAATCTGGGTGCAGATGGCGGCGTTTACCTTACCGATGCCGCATTGGACGATGACGACGGGCAAACCTTCCAGTGTCCCCTCGTAAAAAACACTTCCGCTGTGATGGGAGCTGATTTTTTTCTCAAGACAGGTGAGCAGGGTTTCTACCTCTTCCTCCATAGCGCCGATGATTCCGAGCTTAATCATAATAGCCTCCTTATTCCGGGTAGTGCAGATGGGTTTCGTCCATGGTTTCCAGCAGGCGGACGTAGCGGTCTGCCCAGTAGTTCGCCATAGGCAGATTCATGTCCAGATAATTGCCGCAGTCCCGGGCACAGGCTCCGGGAACCTCACCCCGATAGTCCCGGACAAAGCGGAAGCAGTCGGAAACCAGGGGCAGAATATCCCGGGAGGACAGGTCTCCGGCCAACAGCAGATAGAAGCCGGTGCGGCAGCCCATGGGGCCGAAATACAGTACCCGATCTTTCCACTGGGGGTCATTTCTCAGATAAGTTGCCGCCAGGTGCTCGATGGTATGCACCTCAGCTGTGTTCATCACCGGCTCATAATTCGGGCGGGTGAGGCGAAGGTCAAAGGTGGTGACCACCTGGCCCCCAACCGTATCCTTGCGGGATACGTACAGCCCGGGCAGAAGGCGAAGATGGTCAATGGTAAAGCTGGTTATCTTTTCCATATTTTTCTCCTGAGGCAATATAATAATGCCCCTGCATCATAGCATATCAGGCAGGAGAATGCAAGAAAAACAGAGCTCAACCGGGGGTTGAACGGAAGTCAACCGGCTGTTGAAAAACAGAAAAGAGAAAATTAACGAATAATTGATAGCTTTTTTGCGCGAGATATTGCATGATAGCAGCAGAAAGCAAAAGGGAGGTTTCTATATGGAACAGACGATGGGAAAACGGATTGCAGCCGGACGGAAAAGTCTGGGGCTTACACAGGATCAGATAGTGGAGAAGCTGGGAGTTACCGCCCAGGCGGTAAGCAAATGGGAAAACGACCAGTCCTGCCCGGATATTGCCATGATTCCCAGACTCGCGGAGCTGTTTGGGATCAGCACCGATGAGCTGCTGGGGGTGCAGCGGCAGGAAGTTCACCCGGCACAGCTGGTGGACCCAGACGAAGAGCAGGAGCCGGAGGGAATCCACTTCCAGGGCGGAAACTGGGAGATGCAGTGGGACGGTGACCGAAAGAACGGTCTGGGCCTGGCTGCCTGGGTGCTGCTGACGGGCGCACTGCTGCTTGTGGGCAACATCCTTGGATGGAACGCGGGGCTGTGGGATATCCTCTGGCCGACGGGGCTGATGATCTTCGGAATCTGCGGCTTATGGCCCCGGTTCTCGGTCTTTCGTCTGGGCTGCGGTCTGCTGGGAGGGTATTTCCTGCTGTGCAATCTGGAACTGATTCCCTTCCGTATGGGAAAAAACCAGATTCTGCCGGTATTGCTGCTGCTGTTTGGCCTGAGCCTGCTGATGGATGCGCTCAAAAAGCCGAAGGGTAGAAAATATCATGTTGTTCATGACGGGAAGGCTGCAGCCAGGGGGGAATCCTTCTTCCAGCAGGAGGAAGAAGCCTTCCGGTGCGCCACCAGCTTCGGAGAGAATACCCGGGAAATCGGGCTGCCGCGGCTGACTGCCGGAGAGGCGACGGTCAGCTTCGGAGAGCTTCGGGTTGATCTGACCCGGTGCGAGGAGATCGCGGACGGAACCGTCATCCGGGGAAAGTGCTCCTTTGGACAGCTGGTTCTGATTGTTCCTCGTACATGCAAGGTAGATCCCCATGTCAGTACGACATTGGGCGCATTGGAAACCCAGGGGAATCCTGACCCCGATGCGTCGGTCACCATCCGGCTGGAGGGCGGCGTGAGCTTCGGACAGATTGAGGTGCGGTATGTCTGAAGAGGGAATATTGCCCATGTGACCAAAGCTGCGGAGAGGAAAATTGGTGTTTGTCGAGATGCCACCGTAGGGGCGGCTAATAGCCGCCCCTACGGCAGCATCGTAAGGATTTTGAAAGCAGTTTTCCTGAGCGGTATCGGTCGAGGGGCCCAAAGGATGTTGGTTCACTACCCAGGGTTCGTGACGCATTGGCCGCGGGCCCTGCCCGCCAAACACCAATTTACCGTCTTCCAGTTTGGAGTGGGTGAGGGCGTATATGGGGGCTGCGGATCCGGGATAAAAGGAAATATTTTTCAAATCAATATGGCTGTTCGGGAAATATCCGCCGGTTTTCGGCGGATATTTCCATTTATGGATGGAGTTTTATGTAAAGTAGCGGGCGAATATGACAAGATTCGTATTTTTTTGGTTTTCTTTGGATTTGGCTTGCAATTTGAAAGTTCTAATGATAAAATAAGGGTGACTATACCGCAAAGGTGGGAAGATTGTTATGGCGAAGAACGAATTTGATCCGGACTTCGATTTTGAAAAAGAATACGGCTTTGATCCAAACGAATTTTTGGATTCCGATTTGGATGCGGATATCGATTTCTCCCAGTTTGACGAGGAGCAGCCCGATGCTGCCCCGGAGGCGGAGACGGAGGAGGATTCCTCGAATTTCGACCTGGACGGCCTGGATCTGGATGATCTGAACCTGGACGACCTGAATCTGGATGACCTGAACCTGGAGGATTTGGATTCTGCGGAGGATTTGGACCTGCCCGAAGAGAATACGGAGGATTCCGGTGAGGACTTCGGGGACTTCCCACAGGAAGCGGAACCGGAGGAGGATGTCGCGCTACCGGACGAAGGACCTGATGTGCTGGTGCGTTCTTCTGGTGTGTCCCGGGAGGATCCGGACGAAGAGGAGGATTTTGACGCCACCGATTTTGATGAGGAGGACTTTGAGAAAACGGTGTACAGTCAGCCTGCGAACGACAACGATGGGGAGCCTGAGCAGCCTGCCGATCCGACTGAGCCCGATGCGGAGGCGGATTCTGATGAGTCCGGGGAGGAAGACGGCAGACCTGTCCGCCGCAGACCCAGACAGGAGAAGCCTGCCAAGCCTAAGCGTGAGAAGAAGGTACGGACCGGCCCCACGTTGATCTCCCGGTTCCTGGACTTCTACATGGCGCCTTTGCGGGAGCAGGAACAGCCTCAGGATCCCAATGCCCCCCGCCGCCGCAGAAGAAAGAAAACCAAAGCGCAGATCTTCAAGGAAGTCTATCTGCCCCCGATTCTTGCCGGAGTGGCGTTGGTGCTGATTGTGGTGTTCGCGGTGGGCGCTGTTTCCAACTCCATCGAGCGCCGGAAGCAGGAAAAGGATACCGCCCTTCGGGAGTCCCAGGCTGCCTCCGAGCAGGCAAACCGGCAGGAGCAGGAAGTTGCCCGGGTTATGGAAGAGGCCGACAGACTGGCCCAGGGGTACGATTATGATGGGGCCATTGCGGCTCTGGAATCCTACTCCGGGGAAATGACCCAGGAAATGCAGGTCAAAAAGGCGGAGTACGCCAGCGCCAAGAGCAGTCTGGTGGAGTGGAAGGACTATACTTCCATTGCCAACCTGGGCTTCCACGTGCTGATTGCCGATCCCGCGAGGGCCTTTGCCAATAAGGACCTGGGTGGACAGTACAATAAGAATTTCGTTACCATTGATGAATTCAGTAAGATTCTGGACCAGCTGTATGCCGGCGGTTATGTGCTGGTGGACTTTGACAGCTTTACCAGAACCAATACGGGCCTGGACGGCAATGCAAACTTCTTCACCGAGCCCATCCGGCTGCCCGAGGGCAAGAAACCCGTTATGATCACGGAAACCATGGTAAACTACTTTAATTACATGGTGGACAGCAACGACGACAAGGAGCCGGATGCCGGCGGGGCTGGCTTCGCCTATCGGCTGATCGTGGATAACAACGGCGATATCAAGGCACAGATGGTGGATTCCTCCGGCCAGACCCAAACCGGCAACTACGATCTTGTGCCCATTCTGGAGGACTTCATCAAGGAGCATCCCGATTTCAGCTATCAGGGCGCCCGTGCGATTCTGGCGGTCTGCGGCTATGAGGGCATTTTCGGCTACCGGATTAATACCTCCAACATCTCCACGGTGAGCCAGGCCTACTACGATGAGCAGGTGGCCGGCGCCAAGACTCTGGTGCAGGCGCTTCGGGATAAGGGCTATACGCTGGCCTCCTATACCTACGGGAACATCGCTTATGGCGACAAGAGCGCAACCCAGATTAAGGCGGACCTGCAGGATTGGGCCAGTCAGGTTGCGCCGGTTCTGGGGGACGTGGATGTGATGGTATACGCCCGTACCAGCGACATCGGCGATTACTCCGGCGCGAAGTTCGGCGTGCTTTCCGATGCCGGTTTCCGGTACTTCGTCAAGCACGGTTCCGCACCCTCTGCCGAGGTGAACAACACCTATGTACGGCAGTCCCGTCTGATGGTCACCGGCGAGAATATGGCGTGGCATTCCGACCAGTTCTCCAAGTATTTTGACAGCGCCGCCATTCTGAACAATCTGCGGGGCAATGTGCCTAAGAGTTAACGAAAGAAATCGCGCCGGAGACTTCCGGCGCGATTTTTATAAGGAGGTAATGAAATATGGAACTGAAACCGGGAATTTACCGGCATTTTAAGGGGAATCGGTATGAACTGATCGGGATTGCGAAGCATTCGGAAACTTTGGAGCCCATGGTGGTCTACCGGGCGCTGTACGGGGAGCGGGGGCTTTGGGTCCGCCCCGCGGCCATGTGGACCGAGACCGTAGACCGGGATGGCTACCTGGGCCCCAGGTTTGCGTATGCGGGGGAAGCGGTGGATGATGGGAAATAGATATTAGTCGACAGAAGAATCGGCTGCTCAGAAGACAGACAAATTGGTGTTTGTCGCTTTGTTCCAAGTTTCCTGTCATTGCGAGACCAGTCCGCTTAAGTGGTCGTGGCAATCCCCCGGTTGAAAGGAACCAGGTGACGATTACCACCAAAAAACGCAACGTTTTCCCACTCTGCAGGGTTATTATCGATACATTTCCCCTCTAACCGGGGGATTGCCACGCCAGTTTGCGAACTGGCTCGCAATGACAGCGTATACTCGACAAACAACAATTTGTACGGCGTTTGGGCCTGCGGGTGGGGTCAATTCTTTATTTCCAGGGGGGTATGGATCCAGTCCGCTTTGAGGAAGTAGATCAGGAACACGATGCTGCTGAGGGTCCAGGTCAGGGGATAGGCGAAGGATACAACCTCTAAACGATTGATCACATTCAGCGCCAGGGTGATATAGCTGACACGGATGACACACCAGCAGCAGAGCATGGTGTACATGGGAACCGAGGCCCGGCCCGCGCCGCGCATGATGCCGGCGATGCAGTGGGAGAAGGCCAACAGACAGTAGAACAGGCAGATCATCCGCATGTGCCGGGAGCCGAAATCCACCACCTGGGGAGAATCGTTGAAGATGGCAATGAGCTGGGGCGCGAAGAAGTAGGACACAATGCCGATGCATTCCGCCGCGATGGTGGAGCAGGCGATTCCGAAGGTCACGCCTTTCCTGACCCGGGCATAGTTCCCGGCTCCCAGATTCTGCCCCACAAAGGTGGACAGAGCCATGGCAAAGCAGGTGACGGGCAGGAAAGCAAAGCCCTCCAGCTTGGAATAGGAACCGCAGCCTGCCATGGCGGCGGAGCCAAAGCTGTTGATGCTGCTCTGCACCACCAGGTTTGCCAGGGCGATGACGGAATTCTGGACCCCCGAGGGAAGTCCCATCCGGAGAATGGTACGAAGGGTGTGACTGTGGAAGCGGATTTCCCGGACATGGATTTTGGCGGGGCCGTCCATACGCAGCAGGTGGATGCAGCACAGCAGCGCGCTGATCCCCTGGGACAGGGTTGTAGCCATGGCGGCGGAGCCCACCCCCAGGCGCAGTACGCCGACGAACAGGAGATCCAGCACCACATTGACGGCAGTGGAAATCATCAGGTAGTAAAGCGGGTGCTTACTGTCGCCCAGGGCGTGGAGAATGCCCACAAAAATATTGTACATGACGCAAAACAACGCGCCGAAGAAATAATACCGGAAATAGGAGATGGACTGGGGCAGCACGTTCTCCGGCGTGCCCATCCAGCGCAGAATGGTGGGGGTGAAGGCAACACCCAACACCGTGAGGGCAAGGCCCGCGGACAGACCCATGGCGATATCGGTATAGATGGCTTTGCGCATGGAATCGTAATCCCGGGCGCCGAAGCAGCGGGCGATGACCACGCCGGCACCCATGGCGACACCGTTAAAAAAGCCGATCATCATGAAAACCAGACTGCCGGAGGAGCTGACCGCCGCCAGTGCCGTGTCCCCCAGGAAGCGGCCCACTACCCAGGAGTCAAAGGCGTTGTAAAATTGCTGGAATACGTTTCCCAAAAAGATGGGAAGAGCGAACAGAAGCATCCCTTTCCAGATAGAGCCCTCCGTGAGGGTGCTTTGACGTTTCATCATGACGTATAAGCCTCCCGAAAATCGTTGCACTTGCAACCATTAAGTTTACTCCCCGAAAGCGGAATTGTCAAGCATTGTGGGGAAAAGAATGGGCATACTGTGGGCGGAGGGATTTTCATGACGGAAAAACAATACGGACGGCTTGTCAAAGAGATGAGCCCCAAATCACCTGTGGGAAGGGACTGCTTCAACGCGTTCTGGATCGGCGGGGTGATCTGTGTGCTGGGGCAGCTGCTGGTAAACGGCTACGATGCATTGGGGCTTGAGAAGGAGCAGGCGGGAACCGCCGCATCCATGACCCTGGTTGCGCTGTCCGCGCTGCTCACGGGTCTGAGCCTTTACGATGATATCGCCAAACACGCCGGGGCGGGTACGCTGGTGCCAATCACGGGCTTTGCCAATTCCATCGCGGCCCCCGCGGTGGAGTTTAAAACCGAGGGCTTTGTATTGGGGGTCGGGGCGAAGATGTTCACCATCGCCGGGCCTGTGATCGTGTACGGTCTGTCGGCCAGTGTGGTGTATGGATTCATCTTCTGGCTGTGTCAAATGCTGTGAAAACCCCGGCGGAAATCCGCCGGGGTTTTCAATGCGCGCGAAGCGGCTGCCGGAAGCGTAAATTGTTGTTTATAGTATTCAGAAGCACTTCGATCTTGCTGTAGGGGAGGCATTTATGCCTCCCGTGACGCAGTACGTTTTCGCCGAAATGCGCAGAAAATCGGGACATTTTACCGCCGGGAGCCATGAATGGCTCCCCTACAGTATAATTTTGGTGTTTCTGATCATTCTGAACGGACACTATAATTGTCAATTCTCAATTGTCAATTGTCAATTCGGCGAAGCCGCTAAACAACAATTTACCGGCACAAGGGGGGGTTATCCTTCCGCGGTGCAGTCGCTGGGGGAGATGCCATACTGGGCTTTGAAGGCGCGGTAGAAATTGGCGTAGTCACCGAAGCCGCAGCCGGCGTAGACGGTTCCGGGGGGGGCGCCGGATTGGAGCAGCTGCTTGGCGATCATCAGCCGCTTCAGAATGATGTAGCGGTAGACACTGGTCCCAACCGTTTTGCTGAAGGTATGGGACAGATGGTATTTGCTCACATAGAAACGTTGGGCCAGAAGCTCCAGAGACAGCTCCTCCCGGTAGTGGTCGTTAATATAGCTGAGGACCTGGGAAATCAGGGCGGGGGTTTCCCCCGGGGCCGCTGTTTCCTGAGGAGCCCGAAGGGCCAGACGGTTTACCAGCACCAGAAACTGCATGAGAATTCCCTCCGCACACAAACCACTGGCGTAATCCCCACAGGAGCGTTCCCGAACGAGGGCTTCCATCAGGGACTGAAGCTGCTCGTGCTGAGAAGGGGTAGGGTGAATCAGATTGGAGTGGGTGGGAAGAGAGGTGTCAAAACAGCGGATCAGGCTTTCCGGTCCCTGGTCAAAACGTTCCAGATATGTCTTGCTGATCCACAGAACAATCCGTTCGTAGGGCTGTTTTCCGGGGTGGAGGATGGGCTGGTGAAGCTCCATGGGGTTGATGAGAATCAAATCTCCATTCTGGGGATGATACAGCTGGCCCTCCACCCGATACTCCACCTGGCCACTGAGGAAAAGGTAGATTTCAAAAAAATCATGGTGGTGAACCTCTACATCCGAGGGCTTCTGGTCCCGATAGTGAAAAATTTCATAATCGGTCCGGCGCATGTTCTGGCGCGGATCGAACAATTGGGTACGCTCCCGCATACAATCACCTCAAAAATGATATTAGCACAAGAATTACAATGTGTCAAACAATCTTTGCAATTTCCATTGTGAAAAAATAGAGGTATACTATCATCAAGCGAAAAAAGAATAAGGAGGAGTTCCAATGCCAATGCAAATGGGTTTCCGCTGGTACGGCGAGGGCAATGACAACATCAAGCTCTCCGACATCAAGCAGATCCCCGGTGTCACCAGCATCGTCTGGGCTCTGCACCACAAACTGCCCGGGGAAATCTGGGAAGTGGAGGAAATTGCCGAGGTCCAGAAGCAGCTTGCCCCCTACGGCTTCAACATGGATGTGGTGGAGTCCGTGAACGTCCACGATGACATCAAGATCGGCCTGCCTACCCGGGATCAGTACATCGAAAACTACTGCCAGACCATCCGTAATTTGTCCAAGTTCGGCGTGAAAGTGATTTGCTACAACTTTATGCCCATCTTTGACTGGACCCGCTCCAACCTGTTTCATCCGGTGGGGGACGGCTCCACCGCCCTGTTCTACGAAAAGAACATGATTCAGGATGACTACAATGCTATGGCCAAGTACATCCTGGACTTTACCGAGAAGTACAATATGTCCTTCCCCGGCTGGGAGCCGGAGCGGATGGCAAAGCTGGACGAGCTGTTCAAGGCCTACAAGGACGTTGACCACGAGAAGCTGTGGGCCAACCTCAAGTACTTCCTGGAGGCCATCATGCCCACCTGCGAGGAATGCGATATCAAAATGGCCATCCACATGGATGATCCTCCCTGGGACATCTTCGGACTGCCCCGCCTGCTGATCAACGAGGAGAACATCGACCGGTTCCTGAAGATGGTGGATAATCCCTACAACTGCCTGACCCTTTGCTCCGGCAGCCTGAACGCCGACCCCAAGAACAATGTGGCGGCGGTTGTGCGCAAGCACTGCGACCGGATTGCTTTTGCCCACATCCGCAATGTGAAGCATTTCCCCAATGGTGATTTCTCCGAGGTCAGTCACCGGGACTGCGACGGAGACACCGGTATCCTGGAAATCCTGAAGGCCTATCACGACTGCGGGTACGAAGGCTACATCCGTCCCGACCACGGCCGTCACCTGTGGGGCGAGGGACCCGGTACGGTGCGCCCCGGCTACGGCCTCTATGACCGGGCACTGGGCATCATGTACATGCTGGGCGTGTGGGATATGCTGGACCGTTTGGACGGAAAGATTTAATTGGAGGTAATAAAAATGGCAAATCTTCCTTTGAATATTGATTATAGCGGCAAGGTTGTGGTTGTGACCGGTGCGGGCGGCGTGCTGTGCAGCGTCATGGCCCGGGCCTTTGCCGAGAGCGGCGCCAAGGTGGCGGCTCTGGACCTGAACGAGGATGCGGTGAAGAAGCTGGCGGAGGAGCTGAAGGCCGAAGGCTTCGTCTGCGAGGGCTACAAGGCCAATGTTCTGGACCCCGAGGCGCTGGAGGCTGTGCATCAGGCGGTGCTGGCCGACCTGGGCCCCTGCGACATTCTGGTGAACGGCGCCGGCGGCAACAACCCCCGGGCCACCACCGACAACGAGTACCAGCACGAGGCCAAGGAGGGCACCAAGACCTTCTTTGATCTGGACCCCAACGGCGTGGACTTTGTGTTCAAGCTGAACTTCCAGGGCACGCTGCTTCCCACGCAGGCCTTTGCCAAGGATATGGTGGCGAAAAAGAGCGGCTGCATTCTGAACATCTCCTCTATGAATGCCTATATTCCGCTGACGAAGATTCCTGCCTACTCCGCGGCCAAGGCCGGTATCTCCAACTTTACCCAGTGGCTGGCCACCCATTTTGCCGGAACCGGCATCCGGTGCAACGCCATTGCTCCCGGCTTCCTGGTTTCCAACCAGAACAGAAATCTGCTGTTTAACGCCGACGGCTCCCTCACCGCCCGGAGTGCCAAGATCCTGAACGGAACTCCCACCGGTCGGTTTGTTGAGTCCGAAGAGCTGCTGGGCGCGGTGCTGTTCCTGTGCGATGACCGGGCTGCTTCCGCCATTACCGGCGTGGTACTGCCCATTGATGCCGGCTTCTCCGCCTACTCCGGCGTTTGATTTCCCGTTAGATAGTACGACCCCCTCAGAGCTATGCTCTGAGGGGGAATTTGCGTTGTAGGGATGATAGGCGGGAGGGAGAACGATAAATTGTTGTTTGTCGGGCTGCGTCACAAATTACCTGTCATTGCGAACCAGTCCGCAGACTGGTGTGGCAATCCCCCGGTTAGAAGGGAAATGTATCGACAATTGCCCTACAGGACGGGGAAACACTGCGTTTTTTGGTAGAAATCGTTACCTGGTTCCATTCATCGGGGGGATTGCCACGCCAGTGTGCGCACTGGCTCGCAATGACAGCAAGAACATACAAACAACAATTTATCCGAATTTGACACCGGAGTAGGTGGTGTTCAGTTCCTGGTAGAAGTCGTAGCCGTGGTCGCGGAGCCATTGCAGGGCGTGGCGGCTGTCCGGATAGATGGCCAGCTGGGCCGCGCCGGTGGTTGTATCCCACAGGGAGAAATAGACGCACTGCCTTTTTGTTCCGTCTTGCAGCGTAAAATATCCGTCGTGGAAATACGTCTGCTGCATCATGGTGCGTTCGTCGCAGTCCAAGCGAATGGCTTCCAGGAAGGAGGCGGCATCCCGAGGGCTCAGGGCCCGTTCTGTTTCCTTATCCATGCCTTCTAAGAGAATCTGAAGCGCGTGATTCGGGTCGAAGGGGGTGTCGCCGAAATTCGCATGCTCCCACACCACCTCCCAGCGGCTGAGGAACTCCCGGATGATCGCTCCCTCCTCCAGGGAAACCCAGACGGGATAGCGGCGAACCACGGTGCGGCCGCTTTTGAGGTAGAACCTGAGTGTAACATCATAGGCCCGGAGATGCTCTTCGTCCGGATCATAGCCTCCTTCTCCGTAGTAGAAGCCTTCTCCGGAATTATCCGCGTTCCGGAGCCCCTCCGGGGAGGATTCTATGTAGGACCGGGGATAGTAGCCGGTGTCCTGCACCCGGTCCTCCAGGGCCATTTCCTGGAGCGTCAGAAGCTGCCGCATTTCCGAATCGTCGGTGACTTCTAAGGAATAGCCCCCGGATTCAATGCAGACGGATTGGAGCTTCTCCGGCTGGGGCTTCCAATCGTCGATGCCAAGAATGTCGAATTTTGTTGCCGCAATGCTGAGCGCCAGTACGGCGGCCAGAATGCCGAAGCCAAGGAAGCTCTTTCCACCAAAGACCCGGGTACTCCTGGCCAGGAACATTCTTCCGCCGAACCAGCCCACAGCCAGTCCGAAGGCCAGGAAGAGGTAGCTGATACCGGGCCGGGAGGAGATCTGGTAGCCGAAGAACATGGTCATGGCGAGCACAGAGAGCACCGCGGCGGAGACGGAGCAGCAAACCTGGAACACGGGATGAAGCACCCGGACGGCCACCGCGTCCCCGGCGCACTCCAGGTGGCGGCGGCGATAGAGGAGCAGGGAGGCCCCCAGCAGGAGCAAGCCCACAGCAGCCCAGACGGCAAGCCGGGCCACATTTGCCCCATGAATCTGGAAGGCCGCGACAAAATTCTTGTCCGGAAACCTTTGCAGCAGAGCGTTGTAGTTTTCAATCTCCACAAGGCTCAGGCCGGTCATGGAACAGGGGGTCAGCAGATTGGGGATCGTCTCCGTCAAAACCACGCCGTAGAGCATGGGAACATAAATGGCGTCCAGAGCCGCGTGGATCAGGTATGCCCCGCAGTTCAGCAGCGCATAGATTGCCAGCATGGCCGCCCGGTTTCCGGTGAGGAATACGCAAAACACCGCGATGCCAAAGAAGGTGAGAAATTGCAGATTCGCCGCAAGGAACCACCACAGGGCGATCGCCCAGGCATTTACAACGCAGGTGGCGGTCAGCAGCGGGATGCAGGCCAGGGTCATAAGTCCGGTGGGAACCAGGGAAAAGGTCAGGCCGGAAAGGACACCCGTCACAAAGATGGTCTCCCGCCGCACCGGCATGGCGTGCAGCCCCATGCACAGCCGGGAGTTGAAGAGATCCCCAAAGAGCAGCATGGCGATCAGCGGGCCGAACAGCAGGTTCACCGCCACCATGACCTGGATGCTCTCCGCCACCCGGGAGGCAAACCAGAAGCTGCGGGCCATGTCCCGGTCATCCTGGTACATGAGCAGAAGCCCCATGAACAGGCACAGAATATAGAGCAGGAACACCGGCGCGAACCGGGTGAGATTCTTCCGGTAGAGCTGTTTGTTAAAGAAGGATGTTCTTGACCGCATCCTGGACACCTCCCAATTCATAGATGAAGATTTCCTCAAGAGAGAGGGGCAGCAGGTCGAAATAGTCCGGCTTTGCCGCTGCCGCCCTGGCGTTGATCTCCTCGACCTTGCCTCGGACGATGAGGGTTTTCAGCCTTCCGGAGCTGGATTCATGGAGCACCTCCAGACCCTGGGGAATGTTCCCGACAATCTGGAGCTTGTGGGTCAGGCCCTGCATATCCGCGAGGCTCCGTTCCAGCAGCATTTTGCCGTGATCCATGATGCCCACATGGTCGCACACATCCTCCAGCTCCCGCAGATTGTGGGAGGAGATGAGCACGGTCATGGAATGCTCGGCCACGCTGCCCAGCAGCAGGCTCATGACCTGGCGGCGCATGATGGGGTCCAGACCGTCCACAGGCTCGTCCAGAATCAGCACCTCCGGCCGGGCGCTGAGGGCCAGGTGGAAGGCTGCCTGTTTCTGCATTCCTTTGGAGAACCGGCGGATGGGGCTCTTTTTAGGAAGCTTGAAAACATCGTACAGTTCCGCAAAGAGCTTATCATCAAATGTAGGATACAGCCCACGGTAGAATATACGCATGTCCTCCAGGCTGGCGGAAGGGAAGTAGAATACCTCGTCCGGGATGGAGGCGATCCGCTGTTTGGCTTCGGGATTTTCGTAGATGGGACTGCTGTCCAGGTTGGCTTCTCCGCTGTCCGGGCGGTAAACGCCGGTGAGATGGCGGATGGCGGTGGATTTTCCCGCGCCGTTGGGGCCCACCAGACCGTAGACGGCACCTGTGGGAACCTGCAGGCTCAGGTCGTCCAGGGCCTTGAAGCCAGAAAAAGCTTTGGTGATGTGGCTCAGTTCAAGCATTGTTGTTTCCTCCTTGACCGATTCGGTCTATCAGGTTCTCTTTGGCTATGCCCAGGGCCATCAGCGCGGAAGCCGCTTCATCAAAAGCGGAGAACCACCGCTCCAGCTCCCGATTCCGGGCATCGCTTCCGCAGACAAAGCAGCCCTTCCCGGGTACGGTGGCGATCCAGCCGTCCATCTCCAGCTGCCGGTACGCACGCTGGATGGTGTTCGGGTTGATGGCCAGCTGAGATGCCAACTCCCGGACACTGGGGAGCTTCTGGCCATGGGGCAAAACTCCGGCACAAATCTGCTCCTTCAGTCCGTCGATGATCTGGATGTATATGGGACGTGCATCCCGGTAGTCCAGATGAACCATAGAATCCCTCCTAACTGTACTAGCTGTTCTAGTACAGTTAGTATAGCGTTCAAACAGAGGGGTGTCAAGGTGGGAAATGTTTAAGATTTTCTTTAGAGGGAGGAAAGGCAGAAGGGAAATTGGTGCTTGGAGATTTCAAACGCGCTTCGTCCTTACTGTAGGGGAGCCATTCATGGCTCCCGTGACGCGGTACGTTTTCGCCGAAATGCTGGGGATATCGGAACATTTCACCGCCGGGAGCCATGAATGGCTCCCCTACAGTGTTATTCCGACATTTCCAAAACTGATCTGCAAACACCAATTTATCTCTCCGCTGCACTGTCCTCAAAACCACATCCCCGGAGGCGGGCCTCCGGGGATGTGGGGGATTCGGTCAGACAAAGCGGCGGAAGAAGGCGGCGCTGTCGTCGTTACACTCTGTGGCCTCCGGGAGGGCGATGTTCACATGGAACACATGGCCCACCTCTTGCCGCTCCGGCGTTCCGTAGCATTTCCACGCGCAGGGGACTGCCTTGGCAGTGAGGAAGTCATACATGGGCTCGGCATTTTCCCGGAGGAAATCGTTGCAGGAGGTGGTGATGAAGGCCGGGGGGTACTTGTCCGTGACGGCATCCAGAACCTGCAGCCTGGGATCGGCGGGGGAAAGGTCCTTACCCAGGTAGTCCAGGGGAAGGCCCTTCCGGGGGGTGGCCAGCCAGGGCTCCATATTGTAGATACCGCAGTTTAAGCCTACGGCACAGATATGGACCTTGGCGGGATCCAGATTGAAAAGCTCGGCGTAGGCGGGATTGGTGTGGATGGCGGCGTATTGGCTGGTAAGCTGGGCTCCTGCAGAGTCCCCCAGGAGGATGATCCGCTGGGGATCCAGGTGATACCGCGCCGCATTGACCCGAACCCATTCCAGCACGGCGTTGGTATCGAACAGGGGCGTGGGGAATTTCCACTTGGGGGCCAGACGGTAGTTGAAATTCACAAAGGCGAAGCCCCGACGGGCCATATCCATGCCGTAGCGGCGGTAGATCTCTTTGCTGCCGTAGACATAGCCGCCGCCGTGGATGCTGACGATGGTGGGCAGGGGCGCATTCGTTCCGTCGGGATAGTAGACGTCCAGCAGATTCCATTTTCCTTCGGGTCCGTAGGAGATGTTTCGGCATTCGGTGATGCCCTTGGGCAGCGGGATCGCTGCATCCCGTTTCCGGTCAGATTTGCCCGCTTGCAGATGAAAAAGAAGGCTTTGCAGTGACATGACAGTTCCTCCTTGGTATATAGAATGACAATCCTATTATAGCATAGCGAGCTGCCGAAATGTTAACAAATCATAAAGGAATGGAAATCGCCGCCCGGATGGGCGGCGACGTGTTATACGGTGGGGAGCAGCTTGGCGTGCTTCAGGGCGGGGCGGAGGGCCAGGTAGAAGATGGATGCGACGACAACCGCTACCACGGCATTGACCAGGGTGGTGACAGCGCCCATTTTGGCCCAGATGGCGGCGGCCTCCTGGGGAACGCCCAGAAGATAGGTCTTATAGAAATATCCCACTACCGGGTCGGCGACCACGTTAAAAGCCATGCCGGCCGCGCAGGAGAGCACGGTAGCGATGGGAAGCGACACCTTCCGGGCATCTTCCTTGCTGATATGAAAGACCTTGTGGGCTACAAAACCGGCAACCAGCCCGATGCACAGCTTCAGCAGGAAGGTCTTGGGCGCTGAGGTGACGTAGCCTGTGGTCAGGTCGGCAATGGTCATACCCACAGCGCCGGACATGCCGCCCCAGAAACCGCCGATGAACAGGGCAGCCAGGACACAGAACACATTGCCCAGGTGGAAGGCGGTTTTCTCGGTGCCAACCGGGATATCAATGCGGAAATAGGAGAAACCGATGTAGCACAGCGCCGCGAACAGGGCAGACATGGCAAGGGTCAGAGTTTGTTTGCTTTTCATAAGAGTACCTCCTCGTTCAGGTCGGGGCTATTATAGCATCAACAGGTAATAAATATAGTGCCAAAATCATTATGAAAAATAATACCAGATTGCAAAGCAGATATGGTGCCTGCGGCATATTTCGGAAGCTCCGGGGTTTTGGTATTGCTTTTTCGAAGATAATCCAATATAATGGGACTGGAAAAGCGCCGCACATTGCGGTTTGAGGAAAAAGTGTGCTTTGCTGCAATACAGAATGTGGATATCCGATTGACGAAGCTCAGCGGCAAATTGGTGTTTGTAAAGATATGCTGTCATTGCGAGCCAGCGCGCACGCTG
>CALYTB010000011.1 GCA_945486035.1 uncultured Clostridia bacterium | reverse complement strand
CAACTGTCAATTGTCAATTGTCAATTCGGCGAAGCCGCTAAACAACAATTTATCAGACTGACGGGACAAGAATGTATGTGATTTCTGGGACAGTTGGTCCTGCGGCAAAGAATGGGAGGATACGAATATGGAAGAATGCCCGAAATACTTGGACGAGCGCCTGAGTTTTGAAGAGCGGGCGGAGGATCTGGTTGGCAGGATGACCCTGGAGGAATGCGCGGCCCAGCTGCTTCACGAGGCTAA
This sequence comes from uncultured Clostridia bacterium, assembly GCA_945486035.1. Taxonomy (GTDB): domain Bacteria; phylum Bacillota; class Clostridia; order Oscillospirales; family Oscillospiraceae; genus Faecousia. The sequence goes on along the minus strand of CALYTB010000011.1, from coordinate 32,862 downwards.
GGGTGTGGAGCGCCTGGGGGTGAAGGACTACAACTGGTGGAACGAGGCGCTGCACGGCGTGGCAAGAGCCGGTATGGCGACGGTGTTTCCCCAGGCCATCGGCATGGCGGCATCCTTTGATGACGAGCTGATGCGCGATGTGGCCGATGTGATCTCTACGGAGGGAAGAGCCAAGTACAACATCAACCAGAGATATGAAGACTACGGTATCTATAAGGGACTGACCTTCTGGTCTCCCAATGTGAACATCTTCCGGGACCCCCGGTGGGGAAGGGGCCAGGAGACCTATGGAGAGGACCCTTACCTGGCGGAGAAAATGGGTGTCAGTTTTGTGAAAGGAATTCAGGGAGACGACCCCCGATATCTGAAGGCCGCTGCCTGCGCCAAGCATTTCGCGGTGCACAGCGGCCCGGAGAAGCTCCGCCATGAATTTGACGCGAAGGTCTCGAAGCAGGATATGGAGGAAACCTACCTGCCCGCCTTCCACGCCCTGGTGGATGCGGGCGTGGAGGGGGTCATGGGGGCCTACAACCGGGTCAACGGGGAGCCTGCCTGCGGGAGCAAAACGCTGCTGAAGGAGATTCTCGCGGAGCGGTGGGGTTTCCGGGGTTATGTGACCTCGGACTGCTGGGCGGTGGCGGATTTTCATCAGCATCATAAGGTCACCTCCATGCCGGAGGAGTCGGTAAAGCTGGCGCTGGAAAACGGCTGCGTGCTCAACTGCGGCTGCACCTATGAGCGGGTGCTCAGTGCCGTGGAGCAGGGGCTGCTTTCCGAGGAGACTGTTCGCCATGCCGCGGTCAGGCTGATGACCACCCGGATGAAGTTGGGAATGTTTGACGCGCACACGCCCTTTGATAACCTGGGAATTGGGGATGTGGACACGGACCACAGCCGCACTGTCAATGAGCGGATGACCCGGGAATCCCTGGTGCTGCTGAAAAACGACGGGATTCTGCCGCTGGCGAAGGAGCATCTGCACTGCGTTTCCGTCATCGGCCCAAATGCCGATTCCATCACCGCTTTGCAGGGCAACTATCACGGTGCGGCCAACCGGTACTGCACAGTGTTGGAGGGAATCCGGGAAAGCTTGCCGGAGTGCAGAGTGCTCTACACCAAAGCCTGCCACCTTTATATGCCGGAGGAATTCGACTGCGCCGACCGGCTGGGAGAAGTGAAGGCCATGGCGGAAGCATCGGAGCTTGTGATTCTGGTGACGGGCCTGGATGAGACCATCGAGGGCGAGGAAACGCCGGGGCAGGATATGTGCGGCGACAAGAAGAATTTGCTGCTGCCGGAGTCCCAGCAAAAGCTGGTGAAAACCCTCTGCGAGGGGGATACTCCGTTCATCATTGTGAATTTGAGCGGCAGCGCCATCGACTTTGCTGAGGGCAATGCGGGGGCGGCGGCCATTGTCCAGGCCTGGTATCCCGGGGCCATGGGCGGCAAGGCCATTGCGGATCTGCTGTTCGGCGAGTTTAGTCCCAGCGGAAAACTGCCGGTGACCTTTTACAGAAACGACAATGAGCTCCCTGATTTCTGCAACTACAGTATGAGGGGAAGAACCTACAAGTATTTCACGGGGGAGCCCCTGTTTCCTTTCGGCTACGGGCTGAGCTATACAAGGTTTGCCTACTCTGACCTGGAGACGGACGGCGGGACGGAGCCGGGCCGCGGAGTAAAAGCCCGCGTTGCCGTGACGAACACCGGGCACGTGGACTCGGATGCGGTGGTGGAATTCTACCTGAAGGATGTGGAAGCGTCCGCGGCGGTGCCGAAATACCGGCTGTGCGCCTTCCGCCGGGTTTTCGTGAAAGCGGGGGAGCGGGCGACGGTAGAGGCGGAAATCCCCGCGCAGATGTTCTCGGTGGTCACGGAGGACGGGAAACGGGTGTACGAACCGGGAGCGTTTCTTCTGTACGCCGGCGGATCCCAGCCGGATGCGTATAGCCGCAGCCTCACCGGGGAGAATACGGTGAGCGCGAGGATTGTACTGAAATAGAATTCTCCATATGGATAAATAGAGCGGGCAGCCGAAGGGCTGTCCGCTCATACTTGTTACTGCAGGCCCTGCTCGTAGGCCTCGATCATCTTCTTGACCATCTGGCCGCCGACGGAGCCGGCTTCGCGGGAGGTCAGGTCGCCGTTGTAGCCCTGCTTCAGGTTCACGCCGACTTCAGAAGCGGCCTGCATTTTGAACTTGTCCATTGCCTCCCGGGCATTGGGGATGTTCAGCTGGTTGTTGTTGCTGCTCATAGTGATTCTCTCCTTTTTGTGAGTTTCCGGAAAACGAAGTCGCTTTCCGGGAGAAAAGGTCAAATCCTTTTCGCAACCATAGCTTTTCCCGGAATGAGAAAGCTATGAATGAAAATGAACGCCAAGAAAAGAAGAAAATGGATGAATGCGCGCGTGTGCAATTCGAGTTTCGCAATCATCATTTGAAATATTCCATTGGAAACGGAAAAGCAGAGCGTACATCGGAAGAAGCTGGCGGCAAACGATTCTCCGTCCAGCCGCGGATGATTTGCTTGGCGTTTTCTTAGGAGCATATGTACCGGCACAGCAGGCTCATCGCGGCGCTGACGGATGCCCATATGAGCGGCCTGATTTTCAATGAACGGTACCGGAATGCGGTTCTGAACATGGGACAGCAGCTGCTGAATGATTATGATGAAAGAGTTCTGAACGGGGAACCTGCCGGGGTGCTGGAGGAAGCCAACAGGAAGATCACGGACATGGTCAGGGAAGCGTCCGAAAAGGCGCTCTCCCTGGTTCTGAAGAACGCTTCCGAGCATATGAAGATCCGTTACCACAGGGGAGATAACTGAAAAATACGCGAGTGCGGCTTAGGCTTTGACCTAAGCCGCAGTTATGTTATCCGGGATGACGAAATTGTCATTTCTGATTACAAATCGCGCTTTCGTTCCTTTGCAAAACCCATCCGATGTCCCTTACTCGTCATTTTCCATAAAGAATCCGGCACAAGGTCTGAATCCCTCCCCAGGGGGGAGAAACTGGTAGGAAAAGGGCTGGATGGATTGACTTATGTAGAATTTAGGTATATAATATCCGATGGAAAGCTCCGGGATTGGGGCGGAAACGCACAGGCTGGGGCTTCGAAAAAAGAGGAAGGTTCCTTTCTAGGGCAAAAGGTTTCTGGTCAGTAGTGCTGCCGGTTTTCTTGGCAGCGATCTGATGGAGCGGCGGTTTCGCGGGGCTGCGGGTGTGACTGTCATCGGCATTGACAAAATGCAAGGCTGTTATGCACCTGGCTTACGTGGGAGCGCGCCGGTTCACCAGTACACTTTTTTGCCTGGACAAAGGTATGTGAGGAAGAGAATGAGAAATTTTGAGGATTTGAAAATCGCGGTGGCGGGCACCGGGTATGTGGGGCTGTCCATCGCCACGCTGCTTTCCCAGCATCACAAGGTCACCGCGGTGGACATTGTGCCCGAGAAGGTGGAGCTGATCAACAATCGGAAATCCCCCATCCAGGACGAGTACATCGAGAAGTACCTGGCTGGGAAGGAACTGGATCTGACCGCCACGCTGGATGCCAGGGAGGCCTACTCCGACGCGGACTTCGTGGTCATTGCCGCGCCTACCAACTACGACAGCAAGAAGAACTTCTTCGACACCTCCGCGGTGGAGGATGTGATCAGGCTGGTCATCGAGTGCAATCCCGAGGCCATTATGGTCATAAAGTCCACCATCCCCGTGGGCTTCACGGCCAGCATCCGGGAGAAGTTCCACTGCGACAACATCCTCTTCAGCCCGGAGTTCCTGCGGGAGAGCAAGGCGCTCTACGACAACCTCTACCCCAGCCGGATCATTGTGGGCACGGATGTCCAAAACGCCCGGCTGGTGCGGGCGGCCCAGGTGTTCGCGCGGCTGCTGCAGGAGGGAGCCATCAAGGAGGACATCGACACGCTGTACATGGGCTTCACCGAGGCGGAGGCCGTGAAGCTGTTCGCCAATACGTATCTGGCGCTGCGGGTCAGCTTCTTCAACGAGCTGGACACCTACGCGGAGATGAAGGGCCTGAACACCCGTCAGATCATCGACGGCGTGTGCCTGGACCCCCGGATCGGGAGCCACTACAATAACCCCAGCTTCGGCTACGGGGGCTACTGCCTGCCCAAGGACACCAAGCAGCTGCTGGCCAACTACCAGGACGTGCCGGAGAACCTGATCGAGGCGATTGTCGAGAGTAACCGGACCCGGAAGGACTTCATCGCCGACCGGGTGCTGGAAATCGCCGGGGCCTACTGCGCCAACGACAGCTGGGATGAAAGCAAGGAGCGGGAAGTCGTGGTGGGCGTGTACCGGCTGACCATGAAGGCGAACTCCGACAACTTCCGCCAGAGCAGCATCCAGGGCGTGATGAAGCGCATCAAGGCCAAGGGCGCAACGGTGATCATCTACGAGCCCACCCTGCGCGACGGCGACCGCTTCTTCGGCAGCCGTGTGGTGAACGACCTGGAGGAGTTCAAACGGCAGAGTGGCGCCATTATCGCGAACCGGTATGACAGTGTGCTGGATGATGTGAGGGAGAAGGTCTATACGAGGGATCTTTTCCGGAGGGATTAAGAAAAGTGTGAGGCGGTAGGCAAATGGGTGCGTTGACATGTTGTGATTCCTATCATCGGACTGTGGACAAATCCGCGATTCCAACGTGCAATATTATGGGCGTGGAGATAGCCGCGATTGATATGGAGTGGTTGGTGGACTACCTGAGCAGCAATGTCCGGGAGCTTTCCGGGGACTATGTCTGTGTGGCGAATGTCCATACCACGGTAACCGCTTACGAAGACCCTGAGTATTGCAGAATTCAAAACGGGGGAATCATGGCAATACCGGACGGGGGGCCGCTGTCCTCCGTCGGCAGAAAGCGGGGCTATGCCCAGATGCAGCGCACCACTGGGCCGAGCCTGATGGGTGAGATCTTCAAGATTTCCGCGGAGAAGGGCTTCCGACACTATTTCTATGGCTCTACGGAGGAAACCCTGGAGAAGCTGAGAAATGTTCTGGACGAAACCTATCCCGGCATCCAGATCGCGGGAATGTACAGCCCGCCGTTTCGACCCATGACGGATGACGAGGACAGAGAAATTGTTGACAGAATCAACGAAACCAAGCCGGACTTCGTCTGGGTTGGCCTTGGTGCGCCGAAGCAGGAAAAATGGATGGCAGATCACCAGGGGAGAATCCATGGCCTGATGCTTGGTGTGGGCGCAGGATTTGATTATCACGCCGGGAACATTGACCGGGCCCCGGAGTGGATGCAGAAGAGCAATCTGGAATGGGTGTACCGTCTGATGCAGGACCCGAAGAGACTGTTCAGGCGGTATCTGCATACGAATACGAAGTTTATCTGGAATGCGATGGTAAGGGGAAAGTAGAGGATCAGGGTGGAGGAGAACAAGAAGCAGAGAATCCTAATGGTTCACAACTACTACCAGATTCCCGGAGGGGAAGATACGGTTGTAGCGAACGAAAAGAGGATGCTGGAAGAGCACGGCCATGTTGTGATACTTTACAGTAGGCACAACTCTGAAATAAAGCAAATGTCCAAGCTGCAAAAGCTGGGACTTCCTTTTACTACTATTTTTAATCCCAGAACATATCGGGAAATCAAGAACCTAATCAAACAGAATCAAATAGATATCGTACATGTTCATAATACGCTCAATTTGGTAAGCCCTGCCGTGTACTATGCGGCATTGAAGTGTGGAGTACCGGTTGTCCAGACTGTCCATAATTTTAGGCTGCTTTGCCCCGGGGCGACTTTCTACAGGGATGGACATATCTGCGAGGACTGCGTGGAACATGGGCTTTGGTGCGCGGTGAAGCATAAATGCTACCGGGGGAGCAGAATGCAGACGTTGGCCTGTGTAATCAGCACAGCGATCCACAGAATGACTGGGGTTTACGGAAAGATCAATTACATCTGCCTCACGGAGTTCAATAAAGAAAAACTGCTCAAGCTCAAACAAATGCCGCCGGATAGGGTATTTATCAAGCCGAACTTTACATTTGAAAGTACTGAGAATTTGCAGGGAGGAGAGAGAGCTGATTATTATCTCTTCGTTGGAAGAATTGAAGAAATCAAAGGGATCCAATTGCTTTTATCTGCTTTTTCTAAGATGCCAAAGATGCAATTACTAGTAGCGGGGGATGGCCCTTTGCTCGACGAGAAAAGAGAGTGGGTAAAAGCACGTGGATTAGATAATGTGTTACTGCTTGGCTATATTGATCATCAAGAAATAGCAAAGCTTATCTCGGAATGTAAGGCCGTAATTGTGCCCTCGCAGATTTATGAAACATTTGGAATGGTAATTATTGAATCGTATGCTGCTCATAAACCTGTGATTACTGGTGATATCGGTAATATTGGAAGCCTGGTTGAGGAAGGAATCACGGGACTAAAGTATAAATATGATGACGAAATCAGTTTAATGAATGCGGTCATGCGAAGTGAACAGATGGATATGGATTGTTTTGGGGAAAAAGCATACAAAAAGTATTTACAAGAATTTAGTCCTTTTGCAAATTATCATCAGCTAATGGAAATATATCGTAGAATAGTGTGAGTATTTGAGTACAGGACGAACCATAATTAACACTTTTGAAGGTTAGAATTCGAAAACCAAAGGGGATATTAATTAGAAGTTGTATTTTCCTACAACTACTTATGGTAATCTGCAGAGAAGTTGAAAATTGCAAATTAGGAGTATAGAAAAATGGCCGACAATGATCTTAGGGTGGTTCAAAAACTGAAAAGAATCTATCGCGAGAGTTCTTATAAATTAAATTACATTGGTAAACCAATTTTAGATGCTAGTGCAGGAACTGAATATATCTCTAATCTGATCAACACGGATGAACCTTTTATGCTGTGTCGGCTTGGAGCTGAGGAAAGCAGAACGGTGTATAAGTGGATTAAGCACAAACCATATGAAGAGAGAAATATCCACAATATCAAATTTAATGCGGGTGTATTTCCAAATGATGTAGGAAGTATAGACAAGTTCTGTAGCGTGTATTCTGACTCTGTCAAGTGTGCAAATGGCATTTTTACCTGGGGATGCGTTGGCGAGGCGGCGTTAATCAAAAAATATGCTCCGAGAGATGTCAAATTACTTGAACTACGGACGAATTTTGTGCTTTTCCTTGACGAGCCATGGACGATTTCATTGGAAGGAAAAAAGGTCCTTATTGTTCACCCATTCGCTGAAACCATGAGGAACCAGTATGAGGTCCGCGACAAACTTTTTGGAAAGAAGTGTTTGCCGACTTTTGCATCACTTGAATTTATTCGAGCAGTTCAATCCAGTGCGGGAGAAAGCGAGTATATTGACTTTCCCTCGTGGTTTGATGCCTTACAATACATGGAGGATGAGATTGAAAAAAAAGATTTTGATATTGCATTAATTGGAGCGGGAGCCTATGGGATACCCCTTGCCGCCCATATAAAGAGTATGGGAAAGCAGGCTATTCATATGGCAAGTGATCTTCAGGTGTTGTTTGGCATAAGGGGCAAACGATGGGATAACTGGCCCGAGTGGGCATCTCATTTCAATCAATACTGGGTATATCCTTCTGATGAGGAAACACCCAAAAGAAGAAATATTGTCGAGGGTGGAAGCTACTGGAAGTGATAGCCTAGGGGAAAATCACTTCTGAACGATAGTACATGTGCTATGGTGTTGAAAACTGGATATTCGGCATAGTTGTGCTGTGATTGGTGCCAAAAACTAGGCACTTTCCGGAATGCAACAAAACAGGGAGATTTCGGAGGGAAGGAATATGAGATTTTCGATAGTTACAATTGCCTACAATGCGGCTGATGATATTGAGGATACGTTAAAGTCAGTCCTCGATCAGAATTATTCCGACTTTGAATATATTATTGTCGATGGTGCATCAAAGGATGGAACTGTTGATGTGATTGAAAAGTATCTATCTTTATTTGCGGATAAAGGAATTAGAATTAAGTTCAAATCGGAACCAGATGGGGGTATTAGCGATGCGTTTAATAAAGGTGTAAGTCAGGCTGAGGGTGAAATTGTTTCCATTATTAATGCGGGTGATTGCCTATTCTCGGATGCATTACAAACTGTCAGCAAACATATGGATACCGATATTCTGTATGGAAACATCGTATGGAATGATGAAACGCATGGATTTAGGTATGTTAGAAAAGCCAGCCCAGATCTCCATAATTTAATGTTCAACATGGTAATCATGCATCCAGCTACCTTTGTAAAAAAGCAGGTGTATGATAAAGTTGGGCTATTTGACACTTCGTTCCGGTTCGCCATGGATCAGGAGATGATGGTACGTATGCAAAAAGCAGGAATGAAGTTCAAATATATCGACAAAGAGCTTGTTGAAATGAAAGCCGGAGGGGCAAGTGACAGTAATCTAAGGAAGGTTTTAGATGAATGTGATAGAATACCGATGCTTTATGGCGCTCCAAAGCTTAAGATACTGCTTTTCAGAAATATGAAATATTGGCGCACCAAATTGGCACATATTGTTCGTCACTTTAAAAAACCTTATTTACAATCATAATGTAAACATTGATAGTAAAGCCTGCATTATGAGCCTACAAAAATATGAGTAATAATTCAAAAGAAGGAAGAGAAAATGGCTCTCTCTAAAGATAAACTGCAAAAAGGATTAGACCTATTTGCTACCCTGTGGATTATTCTATCCACTGGATCGTTGACATTATGCATTTTTAACATGAAGTTTACAATGTTTGTGCTTCTTGGAATTGCATTTGTCTATATCATTTTACACCCACAAATTGGTCGCAAACAGTTCAATACCTTGTTAGGTGTTTTGGGTGTGGTTCTTTTAAATTCTATTCTAAATATAAAGTTTTTGGAACTGAATAGTGATATTGTTATTCTACTGATTCAGTTATTTTCGATTGCTATTATTACATCTAACATAACAAGAAAAACGTTTACAACAAATTACTGCAGGGTGCTTTTTTGGCTTTGTATTTTAAGCTTGGTTTGCTTTTTAACTAGCGAAATAGGCATTTCATTACCAGGTACAAGAGAAATATGGTTTAAAAATAAATTTTATATCTATACATTTTATCATACTTTAGGTAGATGGTATATTTTTCATCGAAATGCAGGAATTTTTTGGGAGTCCCCCGCTTTTGCAATTTTCATTAATATTGCGGTTGCATTTGTCTTGCTTGCTGATGTAAGTATTCCTCCTAAAAAAAGAATGGTATATTTTATTGTTTACTCGATAACTTTGTTTTCGACTTTAGCGATTACTGGGTATATTGAGTTTTTCCTTGTCCTTATGGCAATTGTGTTTCAGAAAAGAAATAGGAAAACTTTTCAGAAAGAAAAGGAAGAAAAGTCAACAAGGTATTTAGTTGGTCTGGTAGTGTTTGTGGTTATCGTTGTGTTTTTAGTCAGAGAGAACAGTACCCATATGATCAGAGACAAGATTGTTCATAGACAAGGATCCTTCTCAGAGAGATCGAACGATACTTTACAAGCCATCCGAATTGGTTTAGAAAGACCTCTTACAGGTTTTGGCCTTTTTAACACTTATACAGACAAAGCCTTAAATGCAGTCAATGTAACAGATAACTCTAATTCGTTTTCAGCAATGTTGATGTATCTTGGTATTCCATTTTTTCTTGCATATTCGTGGCAATTTTTATGGGGCATAAGGCAGTATTTTAATTCTTCAATTGTTAGCATATTATTCCTTTGCGGTACATTTATTGTTTTTCTCAATTCAGAGCAAATTGCGAAGATGACACTTTTTTTGTTTTTCCTTTTTCCATTATGTTCTGGAAACGAGGAAAAGCCACATAAAATAATTTGAAATATCGCATATAAGGAAGGACAAGGTATGCGAAATTGTATAGCAAGTAAGTCTAACAGGGTAATTAAGGCTGGGATTGGCTATACAGTGGGAAATTATCTACTCAAGGGAATTAATTTCCTTACTGTTCCGCTATTTACTCGAATAATGTCCACAGCGGATTATGGAACCTATAGTATATATATGACCTATGATGGCATAATTTCTGTGTTTATTGCGCTGGCTCTGCACAGTACACTAAAGAATGCCAAATATGAATATAAGGAAAGATTCAATGAATATTTATCATCAATCCTTATCATACCACTGATTGTTTTGTCATCGCTCCTTGTGATAGTAAACCTTTTTTCTGGATCGTTTCAGAACCTACTTGATCTCAACAGAATCGTTCTGAATATCCTCCTGTGCCATTCGTTTGCCAACGCGATTATAATGATCTATAATGGCAAAGTGAGTTTAAGCTATCGATATCAGGACTTCCTGAAAATATCCTTAGTTAACACACTGACTAACCTCGTCCTTTCCTTGATCCTAATGTATACGCTCTTCATAAATGAGCGGTACATGGGGCGGATTATAGGTAGTGCTTTGCCGATGGTGTGTATTGCAATTTTTATTTATGCCAGTTCTTTCAGGAAAGAGAAACCACGCTACAACAAAGCATTTTGGAGATTTGCGGTTTCGTATAGCCTTCCGATCATCCCACATGGTCTATCACAGATCATCCTGTCTTCTTTCGACCGTGTTATGATCAAGTCCATGGTCGGCGTTTCTCAGGCTGGCATTTACAGCTTGGGTGTGAATATCGAAGAACTTGTGAAGGTTACGACCACCTCGCTGGATACAGTATGGGGGCCTTGGTTCTATGAGAAGATGGCCGCGGGAGATCATGAGTCGATAAAAAAATTCTCAACTTACTACGCTTATGGCATGTTTGTTTTACTTGGCTGTCTGATGATTGCCGGTCCTGAGATCATACTGATAATGGGTTCAGCGACATATCAGGATGCAAAGTATGTGGTCATTCCGCTTCTGTGTTGTACGTATTTCACCTTCCTTTACACGATACCGTCGGCAATTGAGTATTACTATAAGAAGACTCATATGATCGCACTTGGAACGATGGGCGCGGCGGTTTTGAATATAGTTCTAAACTACTTTGCAATCAGCAGTTATGGGTACCAAGCCGCCGCCTATACAACGTTGATTTCCTACGCAGCTTATTTTGTCTTCCATTATAATATTGCGAAGAGAATTGCCGGGAAGCAGATGTTTAACACAAATGCGATTCTTGGGTTTGTAGCAGGCATCTTGCTGATCAATGTATTTAGCATATGGTTAGTAGAGTATTTCTGGATAAGGCTTATTGTAGGGTGCAGTTTCCTACTCATTAATCTTTTTATAGCTTGGAAGATTATTTACCCACAAGTAAAAGCCATTTCCAAGAAAGGACAGGCACAATGATGGAAGAGAGCAAATACCTTATGGAGGAAGATCGGGACGGCTTCCACGTCGATGCAGCTCGAAAAAAGCTATGGTACACTGAACTAAAAATCATGGAAGAGATAAAGCGAATCTGCAAAAAACATGGTTTGCAGTATTTCTTGATAGGCGGAACAGCCATAGGCGCCATGCGGCATAAAGGATTCATTCCATGGGATGATGACCTGGATATCGGGATGTTGAGAGCGGATTTCGATAGTTTTTTGGCATTTTCAAGAGACGAACTTGATAAAAAGTACGAAGTTCAGTATGGGGCTGTGGGAGATGTTTTTACTGCGCTCCTTCGAGTAAGAGATGGGTCTACTACAGGGATACTGAGAGATGAGCGTAACAAGAAAGGTAATCAGGGAATTTTCATTGAGATTTATCCTTTCGACAATACTCCCGATAGCCCTCTGGCCAGGAAGATTCAATATGCAAGGTCTTCCCTGTATTCTTACTTGATTCACGATAGGTTCTTCCATTTTAATAAAAGAGGGATTAGGAGACTACTTACTATACTCTATAAAGGTGTCAAAACGGAAGACCTTTGGAACAAATGGGAGAAGCTGTGCAAAAAATATAATTGCAAGTCAACAAAATATGTCGACACCATTATGCTTACGCATTATGCTAAGCAGGGCATCCACTTTTTTAAGAGAGAGAACGTGGATAGAATTGTAGAAGTTCCGTTTGAGTTTACTGAAATGAGCATTGCGGTAGGAAATGATGAGTGCTTACGGCTACAATATGGGGATTACATGCAGCTTCCCCCCCTGGAAAAGCGAGGAACTCATCACGACAATACGGTTTTCTATGATGCAGATCATCCTTATACATTCTGGTTTGGTAAACAAGAATTAGAGGAATACTTCAGATAATCACAGGAGGAAAGAAAAATGTATTACTTAGACCCGAAAATTGAAAATCTTTATCGAATCTTTGATCAGAACGAGAGAAAGGATTATCTGCGTTTGGATTTAAATGAGAATCCAGGAGGGCTGCCGGAAGACTTTATTAAAAATGTTCTTGCCGGCGTATCACCTCAGTTTGTAGCGCAGTATCCGGAAACCCTCCATTTCACGGAAGTTCTGGCGAAGCATTTGGGAACCGATATAAGTCATATATGTCTGGTCAATGGCTCTGCCGAGGGTATCCGTTATATTATCCAAGCGTTCACTTCACCTGACGGTCGTATAGTTGGCGTTGTGCCGTCCTATTTTATGTTCCAGGTTTACTCAGAAATGTATGGTAGGAATTTTGTGAAGGTATCCTACAACGAAGATTTAAGCATGGACGTGGATAACATCATCTCTGAGATGACAGAAGACACGCAGCTTCTTATCCTCCTCAACCCTAATAACCCGATGGGCAATGTGTATTCAGATGAAGAATTTGAGAAGATTATGACGGTGGCACGGGAGAGGCAGATTACTGTTCTCGTGGATGAAGCGTATCATTATTTTTATCCAAAGACATTTATAAAATACGCTCTAGAACAGGAGCACGTCTTTATTACACGTACTTTCTCAAAGCTCTTTTCCATGGCTGGATGCCGCCTAGGTTATGTGACAGGCTGGCCAGAAGGTGTGAAGATGGTACAGAAGATGTGCACTCCCCACAACACCAATGCGTTTGCTATGCGTTTTGCTGAGGCAGTTCTTGAAGCGCCTGGAATGTTGGATCAGTTGATCACCAACTTCACTGTTGGTCGTCAGTATCTGGTGGATTGGCTTGATGAACATGGCTATCCTCACAAGGGCGAGGCTGGTAACTTTATTTTCATTAAGCCGAGGACTAAAGCCCAGGTCATAGTAGATCGAATGAAGGCAGAGAAAAAAATCCTCATCAAGACATATCCAAAGGTTGGCGAATTTGGTGATTGTCTAAGGGTGTCAATTGGTGAAAAGAAGTACATGGAACAGTTTACGGCAGCATTGGTTGAGCTTGATAAATAATTTGTTTTGAATTATTACTGAGATGGTCACGATGGAAAAAGAATTTAGAGCAGACAGGTTTTTGCAACCTGAGATTAGGTGTGATACATACATCGGGCCAGACATGAAAAAAGTCTGGTATGCCGAATTGCAAATGGTCGAGATCCTGATTGATATTTGTAAAAAGCACGGACTCTCTTATCAATTTGTTGGTGGAAGCCTACTTGGCGTAGCTAGGCATAAAGGTTTCATTCCATGGGATGATGATATCGATATTGGTATGCTTCGACCAGATTATGATAAGCTTATCGAGATAGCTCCTAAGGAACTTAAACCCCCATTTTTCCTGCAAACATCTTTATCAGATCCCGGAAGGAATATCGAATATATTCAGATCAGAAATAGTAGTACAGCTGCGATTGATCTGAGATATACAGAGGAGAATCTGACATATAATCAAGGGATTTTTATTGATATCTTTCCGATTGATGGCGTGGGTTCAGAAAAGGTTCTGAAATCACAGCAGAGAAAACAAGGCACAATTCGAAAGATCTACAGGAATGCTTATCTAACATCGATCAAGAGTGGTTCCGATAAAGTGAAACATTTAATCGGAAAAGTCTTTTTGACCGTAATTGGAGAGCAGCGACTCTTCAATATGAGAAATGACTTATTTCGTAGAGTAAAAATCACGGATTCAAATGAAGCAGGCCTTGTTTCATGGATTTTTGGAACACGAAGAAATTACTGGAAGAAGGAGGATATTCTTGATTGCATTGAGATGCCTTTTGAGTATCTATCCGTCGCCGTACCTCGAAATTATGACAGGGTTCTCACTCAAACCTATGGCACGTGGAGAGTGTTTGACAAGGGAGCTGCTATGCATGAAGGAATTGATTTTTCAACAGAGGAATGCTATGCGGATTACCTTGTGTCGAAATACGGATATGAAACTGGACAAATGAAATCTTGCGATATTCACACTATCCCGTCAAGCGATTATATCATCAATGAGAGAATAAGACTTGTTCCGATTTCTTCAAGAGATGGGAAGGTTGTATATGATTTCCTTCAAACGATAGAATACTGTGAGAATGACTTCCGAAATGATGTCAATGGGATGCCTTACGAAGAATTCCTGCAGTGGGAAGAAAAGCAAATTGACTGGGCGAATGGCAGAAGACTCCCAGAAGGCTATGTTCCTCAATCAATCTATTGGCTATATGTTGATGGCAAGCCTGTCGGATTTGGGAAAATTAGATGGGGACTCACAGAAGCATCTCGTAGTATTGGCGGAAATATAGGTTATGCAATAAGCAAAGATGAGAGAGGCAAGGGCTATGGAAAAGTTCTTTTCTCAGCATTGATAAGTATTGCGCGGGCCGGTGGAGTTTCCGAGATACTCACAACGGTCACAAAACCAAATTTCCCCTCAAAAGCTGTGATTGAGAAATGTGGGGGAAAACTGATAAAAGAAAATGGTGAGCGCTGGTATTATGGATTTGATGTAGATGGAGGAAACATACAAAGATAGCACTCGGAAAGCAGGGACATAAATGGTAAAGGTTATCACATACGGAACTTATGATTTGCTTCATTATGGGCATATTAGACTGTTAAAGCGTGCAAAGGCGTTAGGCGATTATTTGATCGTTGGCGTAACTGCTGATGATTTTGACAAAACGCGTGGAAAGATCAATGTCCAGCAATCACTAATGGAGCGACTTGAAGCAGTCAGAGCTACTGGTATTGCAGATGAAATCATCATTGAAGAATATGAGGGGCAGAAGATTGATGATATCAGACGATATGACATTGATATCTTTACCGTCGGATCTGACTGGGTTGGAAAGTTTGATTATCTGAAGGAATATTGCCAGGTTGTATATCTTGATAGGACTGAAGGCGTATCCAGTTCTGAAATACGGGAACAGAAACGTGCACAGCGCCTTGGGCTTGTTGGCGAAGCTGAATTTCTAAATAAGGTTGCAGCAGAATGTGATTTTGTTAACGGTATGCATGTCTGTGCTGCCTTCTCTGAGAAAAAGGAATACATACCACAGGGACTAAGGACACTAGCAATTACGACTGATGATTATTCTGCTTTCTTGGATTCTGTTGATGCAGTGTACATTCGGTCCTATCCAGATAAGCATTTTGAACACATTAGGAGAGCACTCCAAGCAGGAAAGCATGTTCTGTGCGAATCACCGATTACATTATGTAGTAGTCAATGTGACGAGCTTTTCGCTCTAGCCGAGAAGCAGGGATGTATACTCATGGAAGCCGTGAAGACAGCATATTCTACTGCATTTTCGCGGCTGGTTCTTGTTGCAAAGGGGGGTAGAATCGGTACCATTATCTCCGTGGATGCGACATGTACAAGCCTTAAAGATTTTGGTGCAGGGTATTACCCCGCTTGGAATAGTATATGTGATTGGGGTCCAACCGCGATGCTACCTATTTTCCAGTTGATGGGGACTGAATATAAGTCCAAACAAATTGCCACACATCTGCTGGATAAGGATTTGAGGTTTGATGCATTCTCAAAAATAGATTTTGTTTTTGAGAATGGAGTAGGCTCAATAAAGGTTGGGAAAGGGGTCAAATCAGAAGGTGAATTAATTGTTTCGGGGACTAAAGGCTATATCTATGTCCCGGCCCCATGGTGGAAAACGGACTACTTTGAAATACGATATGAAAATCCCGCTGAGAACAAAAGATACTTTTACCAACTGGATGGTGAAGGAATCCGATATGAGCTTGTCGCTTTCTTAAGAGCTATAGATAGTGGAAGAAATCTTCGCTATATTGATCGCAAGATAAGTACGGCAATAGCAGATGTCATTGGCGATTTTTATTCAGGAAAGGATGTCGTTGAAATAGGCTGATTTGTGATACATAATCTGGAGTCATGCTTCATATGGAGCAGATTGTCGTATAAAAAAGGAAGCTGAAGCAATATTGAAATCTAATAACCTCTTTACCACCTCCCCCTCCGTCCAATCTTCCCGTATCCTCTACACCCCCTCGGCGTTTGCGCGGGAATCGCTGTTTCATTTGCAGGAGGTGGGGTCTCTGAAAGCGCTGCGGGGGCATACGAGCAGGCGGGAGGGGTTGCGGTCGTTTCTTTGCTTCGTGGTGGAATCCGGGGCGGGGGAGCTTCAGTTTGCGGGGAAGCGGTATCCGCTGGAAACGGGGGATGTGGTGTTCCTGGACTGCCGCAAGCCCTATGCCCACGCTACGTATAAGCAGCTGTGGAGCCTGCGGTGGTGCCATTTCAGCGGGGAGGCCATCCCGGCGATTTATGAGAAGTATCTGTCCCGGGGCGGGCAGCCGGTATTCCATCCGGAGGACGCCGCGCCCTTCTCGCAGATTCTGAAGGCGCTGTATGATACGGCCTCCTCGGAGGATTATATCCGGGATATGCGCATCCATTCTCAGCTGTCGGTGCTGCTGGAGCGGATCATGTCCTACTCCTGGAACCCGGACAGCGCCGCGGAGCATCCGGCCTCCCGGGTGGATATCCGGCAGATCAAGGCGTTCCTGGACGAGCACTGCATGGAAAAGCTTTCCCTGGCGGACCTGGCCAGGACCTTCTACGTGGACAAGTCCTACCTGTGCAGAATCTTCAAGGACAACTACGGGACCACGGTGAATCACTACCTGCTTTCCCGGAAGATCACCGAGGCCAAGCGCCTCCTGCGGTTCAGCGACAAGTCCGTGGAGGAGATCGGGCTGCTGGTGGGTATCGGAGAAGGCGCCTATTTCAGCCGCGTGTTCAAAAAAGTCGAGGGCGTCAGCCCCAGGGAATACCGGAAGCTGTGGTAATTCTTTACGGCATTGCCGCCGTAGGGGCGGATAGTATCCGCCCGTAACCTTCCCGATTCGATAGCCCTCCGTTTTATCGGAAGTGCGCAAAACCATTCCTTTTCGGGCGGATACTATCCGCTCCTACAATGGCGCTCGCCGGATCCGGTGAGGATCGTGACAGACCACGCGGTGCAGGACAATATTGTGCAAGTTTGGCACAACATCGTCCCTTGCTTTTTCCGGGTCTGTTGGATAAAATACCATCGAAAGCCGAAATCGGTCAGACGATGGCGTTATTGCCCCTCTGCCGCGGCGGATGGGTTTTCATTTTTTGTTTTGGAGGAATTACAATATGTCTAAAGTCGCGCTCATTACCGGCATCACCGGACAGGACGGCAGCTACCTTGCCGAGTTTCTGCTGGAGAAGGGCTACGAGGTTCACGGCATCACCCGCCGCGCTTCCATTTCCAACACCGCGCGGATTGACCACCTGATGGGGAAGATCCGGCTCCACGACGGGGATCTCACCGATTCCTCTTCGCTCATCCGCATTATCTCCCTGGTTCAGCCGGACGAAATCTACAACCTGGCCGCCCAGAGCCATGTGCAGGTGTCCTTCGATGTGCCGGAGTACTCCGGGGATGTGGATGCCCTGGGTGTTCTGCGGATTCTGGAGGCCTGCCGGATACTGGGCCTGACCAAGAAGACAAAGGTCTACCAGGCCTCTACCTCCGAGCTTTACGGCAAGGTGGAGGAGGTTCCCCAGCGGGAGACCACCCCCTTCCACCCCTACAGCCCCTATGCCGTTGCCAAGCAGTACGGCTTCTGGATCACCAAGGAGTACCGGGAGGCCTACGGTATGTTCGCCGTCAACGGCATCCTCTTCAACCACGAGTCCGAGCGCCGGGGCGAGAACTTCGTCACCCGGAAGATCACCCTGGCCGCCGGCCGGATCGCCGAGGGACTGCAGGACCATCTGGAGCTGGGCAATATGGATTCCCTCCGGGACTGGGGCTATGCCAAGGACTATGTGGAGTGCATGTGGCTGATTATGCAGCAGGAGAAGCCCGACGACTTCGTCATCGCCACCGGCGTACAGCACACCGTAAGAGACTTCACCGAGAAGGCCTTCGCCGCCAACGGGATGCGTATTCGTTGGGAGGGCACTGGCCTTAATGAGAAGGGCTACGATGCCGATACCGGCAAGCTGCTGGTGTGCGTGAACCCTCAGTGGTTCCGGCCCACCGATGTGGACAACCTCTGGGGTGACCCCACCAAGGCCAAAACCGTCCTGGGCTGGAACCCCCAGAAGACCAGCTACGAACAGCTGGTGCAGATCATGGCCAACCACGACCGGGCGCTGGCCAAGCGGGAAAAGGCGCTGAAGGAGGCAAAATAATCATGATGGAGAAAAATGCCAAAATCTATGTGGCGGGCCACCGGGGTATGGTGGGCAGCGCCATCGTCCGGGAACTGAACCGGCAGGGCTACACCAACATCATCACCCGCACCCACAAGGAGCTGGACCTGACCCGGCAGGATCAGGTAGAGGCATTCTTTGAGGCGGAGAAGCCGGAGTATGTGTTCCTGGCCGCCGCCAAGGTGGGCGGCATCGTTGCCAACCAGAGCGCCCTGGCGGATTTCATGTACGACAACATGATCCTGGAGATGAATGTGATTCACTCCGCCTGGAAAAACGGCTGCAAGAAGCTGGAATTCCTGGGCTCCTCCTGCATCTACCCCCGCATGGCTCCCCAGCCCATGAAGGAAAGCTGCCTGCTGACCTCCGAGCTGGAAAAGACCAACGAGGCCTACGCCCTGGCGAAGATCTCGGGCCTTAAATACTGCGAGTTTCTGAACAAGCAGTACGGCACGGACTACATCAGTGTCATGCCCACCAACCTCTATGGCCCCAACGACAACTACCATCCCACCCACTCCCATGTGCTGCCTGCCCTGATCCGCCGGTTCCACGAGGCCAAGGTGGAGGGCAAGACCGAGGTCACCTGTTGGGGCGACGGAAGCCCTCTGCGGGAATTTCTGTATGTGGATGATCTGGCCAACCTCTGCGTGTTCCTGATGAACAACTACTCCGGCGACGAAACCGTCAACGCCGGCACCGGCAAGGAGCTGACCATCAAAGAGCTGACCGAGCTGGTGGCCAAGGTGGTGGGCTACACCGGGGAGATTAAGTGGGATACCTCCAAGCCCAATGGAACCCCCCGGAAGCTGCTGGATGTGTCCAAGGCTACGTCCCTGGGCTGGACCTACAAAACCGAGCTGGAGGAAGGAATCCGCCTGTCCTACGAGGATTTCCTGAACAATCCCATGCGGGCGGAACGGTAAAACCCGCAACAGAGCGTTGTGACAGCACAGCGGCGCAGATTGGAGAAAGACATGATGAACATCGTCCTGTTATCCGGCGGCTCAGGAAAGCGCCTGTGGCCCCTCAGCAACGACATCCGCTCCAAGCAGTTTATCAAGATTTTCAAAACCGAAGACGGCGGCTACGAGTCCATGGTCCAGCGGGTATACCGGCAGATCCGAAAGGCGGACCCGGAGGCCAATGTCACCATCGCCACCTCCAAAACCCAGGCCTCCGCCATCCACAACCAGTTGGGGGATAATGTGGGAATCTCTGTGGAGCCCTGCCGCAGAGACACCTTCCCGGCCATTGCCCTGGCTACAGCCTATCTTTCCGATGTGGTGGGAGTTGGACGGGAGGAGGCCGTGGTGGTCTGCCCGGTGGACCCCTACGTGGAGGATGACTATTTTGAGGCGATGAAGGGATTGACCCTTCAGGCACAGAAGGGGGAGGCTAATCTGGTGCTCATGGGCATCGAGCCCACCTATCCTTCCGAAAAATACGGCTACATCATCCCCGAAAGCGCCGAACCCACCTCGCCGGTGAAGACATTCAAGGAGAAGCCGGACACGGAAACCGCCAGGCGCTACATCGCCCAGGGCGCCTTGTGGAACGGCGGCGTGTTTGCCTACAAGCTGGGCTATATGCTGGACAAGGCTCACGAGATGATCGACTTTGCGGATTACCGGGACCTGTATGCCAAGTACGACACCCTGACCAGGATTTCCTTTGACTATGCCGTGGTGGAGAAGGAGCCCAGAATCCAGGTTCAGCGCTTTGCCGGACAGTGGAAGGATCTGGGCACCTGGAACACCCTGACGGAAGCCATGGAGGAAACCGTGGTAGGCAAGGGTGTGCTGAATGATGTGTGCTCCAATGTACACATCGTCAACGAGATGGATGTGCCCATCCTGGCCATGGGACTGCGGGATGTGGTGATCTCCGCCAGTCCTGAGGGTATCCTGGTTTCGGACAAGGGTCAGAGCTCCTATATCAAGCCCTATGTGGACAAATTTGAGCAGCAGGTTATGTTTGCGGAGAAAAGCTGGGGCAGCTTCCGGGTACTGGATGTGGAGAAGGAGTCGCTGACCATCAAGGTGACCCTGAATCCCGGCCACTCCATGAATTACCACAGCCACCGGCACCGGGACGAAACCTGGACGGTGATTTCCGGCACCGGAAGAACCATTGTAGAGGGCATGGAGCGCAACGTGGGCCCCGGGGATGTGATCCCCATGAAGGCAGGCCAGCGTCACACAGTGATTGCCCTGACGGAACTGAAGATGATCGAGATTCAGCTGGGACAGGAAATCAGCGTGGAGGACAAACAGAAGTTCCCGCTGGGACACTGATTGATTGGAAACGCCCAATAACCACACATCCGGAATCTCACCGTTACTGTGATTTCTGACAGGTTTATGGTATCATAGACCTGTCAGAAATTTTATAAACAGAAAAAAATGGTTTCTGAGCAGCAGGAAACCATGACAAAGCGTATCGGGATATCTGAATTATAAAAGGCAATTTAAACCAGAAAGATTGTGCCACTCTGGGTGTGAAGCAGGTGATTGGTTTCTGCATCTGTGAATGTGCATACATGCCACTGGAATCTCTTCGAATTATGTGATATAATAGCAGAAATACAGGTGGTTCTATGTACATAAAAATTTTATTGACAAGGAGAACAGGATGGAGGCTAATGCTACAGGAATGCAGCGATTAGACGATATTGATGTGTTTAGAGGACTCGGAATAATTGCGATGGTAATGGGGCACATCGGATTTGGTGATGAATTCGATTGTTTTATTCACGCATTTCATATGCCGATGTTCTTTTTCATCTCTGGGTTCTTTTTCAGAAAACGGGAATGCGGCATTGGTGCGTATATCGGGAAGAAGGCGAGGTCCTTATTGATCCCGTATATGTCGTTCGGTATTGGTTGTTACCTGGCATCGTTGGTTTGGGATGGCTTTTCTGTTGCGCCGCTGATCCATCTGCTTACCGTCAACACGGATGGTCTGCCAATAGCTGGTGCGTTATGGTTCTTAACTGCTCTGTTTTTTACAGAAATGCTGTATTTCCTGCTGGATAGATGGAACGCGAAATGGTTAATCATTCCACTTGTTTTCGTTGGGAGCTTTGCTGATCAGATTCTACCGTATCCACTTCCATGGGCCTTAAGCGCTTCCTTCGTTGGACTGGGACTGTACTGGTTTGGTGAAATCACAAGAAAATATGAGGGGAAGCTCGAGAAACTCCTCAATATGAATTGGTGGCAGGTATTGATTGTCGGAGCTGCAACTACGGGATTGATATTTGTTAACGGATACGTTAATATGCGTACCGGAAAATATGCGTTGCTTCCGCTTTTTTGGTTGAATGCAATACTATCCGTTTATTTGGGTATCTCAATTTCTAAGCTCATATGTAAAACCGGTAAGATGAAATGGTTAACAAGTATAGGTAGAAATTCGATCGTATATGTTTGCCTGAACCAGATCGTAATCAAAGTGTTGTTTAAGCTGTTTCGCTATGTCTCGTTACCCATATTGGTATCGCATGTCAGTATTCTTCTGCTGAGTATGGCTGCTCTATACTGTTTATCCATGCTGTTTACAGGAACGAAATTAAAGGTTTTCATAGGAAAGTAGGCTGCTTCTATTGCGCATTGTTTTATCCCTCGAAATAAGAGAATCAATTCATTAATCTCATATTTTGATGGCGAAATCTCCTTTTGTAAACCATTTCCAAGACACTTTCAGGGAAAGGTCTGATTGGAATGACACCCCCTCTTTGGCAAATCGCCAGAGGGGGTGTCGTTTGCTTCCGAAGTCAAATTCGGAGGGATACTTTGTATGTAACCTTCTTCGAATGACCGGCAGAATTACGGTTGTTTCTGTCGAATTCCGCAGATCGTATGGGACACATTTCTTAAGGCAACACCGCACAATGGGAGTAGCGGACTTCGGCGGATCTTTTGCCCCAATCGTGCAGTATGAAAAATGGGAAATACATCCAGTATTCCCGCATTTTCCATACTTTCGCTCGGGTCAAAACACTGGCCGAATCTCCTTGCCCCATTATGCGGTGTTGCCTTAAAAATATGGAAGAACCTGGTGAAATAGTAGACTGTTTAAAAAATCGGGTCGATTTCTGTGTATCCCATGAAAAACAATCTGCGTCAGATATGGAAAACCCCGCACCGTATCTTGAGCCGTGCGGGGTATAGGCTGTTTGATGGTATTGCTCATGCAAGGTTATTCGCCGCTGCCTCAAGGGAAGAGCGATGGCGTGTTTAGAAGAAACTGTCGTCATCCAGTAAGCCAGTGTCTTGGTGCGGCTGCATCCAGCCCAAAGAAGATAGATCACAGATTGCAGCCTGAACCTCCGTGTCTTTTATTCCACGCCAGCGAGGCTTCCGCTCCATAACGTGATCATACCGGGTGGCGTTCACCTTTTGCCAGGCACTTGCCATCATGGAAAGGATGCGCAGGCGGGAGAAATCAACGGGGAGATCCTGGTGGTGCTGGAAAAGCTCATCCGGGACGAGTAGGGGCGGCTATCAGCCGCCCACCAGGTGCCATCAACAATAGCGCTACGTTTTATCGGAAACGCTCAAAAACTTGAACGTTTTCGGGCGGCATAATAGCCGCCCCTACGGTAGGAACATAATGCGTTTCAAAACTACAAACGCCAATTTGTCTGGCAGCGGAATCTTTCGGTCAATAGGGATTCCCGCTTCCTGCGCCCCGGAGGAATGCGGGCAAGGAAATGGATCGCGCGATGTTTTTCATTGAGGCAAAAACCGCAAAGATCGTTTGAAGAAAGCAATCCACAGCGAAAAGCTCCGGGGCTGTCCGAAAAAGTGCGGGGAGGCTTAGGGGTTCAGACCAGCTTGTTTTCCAATGTGCCGATGCCCTCGATTTCCACGGCGACCAGGTCTCCGGCCTTCAGCCAGCTCCGGGCTGCTTCTTCCTTGCCCAGGATCACGCCGGAGGGGGTGTCGGTGAAGATCAGATCGCCCTTTTTCAGGCAGATGAAATCGGAAAGATAGCTGACGATCTCCGCGCAGGAGAAGATCATTCTGCGGGTGTTCGACCTCTGCACATATACCCCGTTCACCCTGCAGGAAATGTCCAGCCTGTCCGCCTGGAGCTGATCCCGGGGCACGAAGAAGGGACCGATGGGGGCGAAGCCGTCGCAGGCCTTGCCCAGCGTCCACTGGCTGGAGGCAAACTGCATATCCCGTGCGCTGAAGTCGTTGCCTGCGGTGTAGCCGGCAATGTACCGGGGAGCCTCCTCCGGGGTCACCGCCTTGCAGGTATCCCCCATGACAATGACCAGCTCCGCCTCATAGTCAAACTGCTTCGCCTTCCGGGGAAGCCGCAGCTCCTGCCCATGCCCCAGCAGGGAGTTGCCGAACTTGCAGAATACCGGCGGGAACCCGGGCCTGTCCTGTTTTCCCAGGCCGGTTTCATGGATATGCTCATCGTAGTTCAGTCCGATGCAGAGGATCTTCTCGGAGCCGGTGACCACAGGGGCAAACGGAAGCCCGGATGGGCACAAGGGAGTGCAGCCGGGCAGCAGAGCTTCCAATTCCCCGCTGCTTTTTCCAAGAAGCTGCATCATGGTGACCTCCCCGGGCAGGGCGAAACAGGCATCCCTATGAAGGGCACCCACCCGGATCTGATTTGCGGCATCATAATACTGGAATAATTTCATGGCACGTTCCTCCTGAATCCGCTTCCGTTCTGCTCAGGGCTGCTTGCCGATGTAGGCCAGGATGCCGCCGTCCACATACAGCACATGGCCGTTGACAAAGTTGGAGGCATCGGAGGCCAGGAAGACGGCGGGGCCCACCAGATCGTCCGTGGTACCCCAGCGGCCGGCGGGGGTTTTGGCGATGATGAACTGGTCGAAGGGATGGCGGCTGCCGTCGCTCTGCCGCTCCCGCAGGGGGGCGGTCTGAGGCGTTGCAATATAGCCCGGCCCGATGCCGTTGCACTGGATGTTGGCGCCGCCGAATTCGGAGCAGATGTTCCGGGTCAGCATTTTCAGACCGCCCTTGGCGGCGGCATAGGCGGATACCGTTTCCCACCCCAGCTCGCTCATCATGGAGCAGATGTTGATGATCTTGCCGTGGCCCTTGGCAATCATGCCGGGGATCACAGCCTTGGAGCAGATAAAGGGCGCGATCAGATCCACGTCGATGACCTTGGCGAAGTCCTCCACGCTCATATCGGTCATGGGAATGCGCTTGATGACACCGGCGTTGTTCACCAGAATATCCACAACGCCCACCTCCGCCTCGATCCGCGCAAGCATGGCCTTTACGGCTTGCTCATCGGTCACGTCGGCAACGTAGCCATGCACCTGGATACCGGCTTCGGCATAGGCTTTGAGTCCCCGCTCCCGGCTGGCCTCGCTGGAGCAGTTGAAGCAGACGGTGGCGCCCGCCTGGGCAAGACCCACGCCCAGGGCAAAGCCGATGGAATGGGCGCCGCCGGTAATCAGGGCGACCCTGCCGCTTAAGTCAAACAGATTCATTTTCGGCTCCTCCCCGCATATCAGCGAAGCTCAGCGGTGGGGATGCCGTCCATGTCGTCAAAGGCCTGGTTTTCGCCGCACATGCCCCAGATGAAGGTGTAGCTCGCGGTGCCCACGCCGGAATGGATGGACCAGCTGGGGGAGATGACGGCCTCCTCGTTGTGCTACGACACGGAGGAGCTGCGCAGACACTATCCCGCCGGGCCAGGAAATAGGGAGCAGCCAGCTCCTTGCAGCTCTCCAGAACCAGGGCCTCCTCCACGGGCATGATGCCGCCGGCTATGATCCGGTCCTGGTGGGAATAGGTCAGATTGATGGAGTCCTTTTCAAACAGATTGGAAATGTGATAGTGTCTGCGCAGTTCCTCCGTGTCGTAGCGGCGGATGCGCCCCAGAATGGCGGGCAGATCCAAGTCGCCCTTGCCGAAGGGGGTCTGAATGGGCTTCTGACCGTTGCAAAGGCAGCAGTCCTTCATATGGAATACCTGATGTCCCCGGCAAACAGCTCCAGTCCTCTGTCCAGCAGGTCCAGATAAGACCCCTGGTTGTCCGCATCCAGATAGTTATACAGGTCAAATACCACCTTTGTCCGGCGGCCGATCAAAGACCTCGCCCGGGCGAGGGTATCCGGGCTCCAGCAGACGTGTCCGGCGTAGCCCTCCATGGCGACAACGCTTCCGCAGTCGGAGGCCACATCGCACAGCCGGGAGAAGGCGCGAACCACGCCCTACAGAGCTTCCTCCGTCCGATTGCCCGGGTGGTAGGTCCATTCGTCATTGTTACGCGAGCCGGTCTCGGAGGCTACCACATCGCAGCCCATGGCCTTGCAGACACGCAGATAGTCCGAAAAAATCGCAATGCCCTGGTCGGCCTTTTTCCTGTCGGCATGGATGGGATTGAAATAGGCGCCCACCAGGGGGATGCTCTTTCCGGCGGCCGCAAAGTCCCTGCCGATTTCTTCGGCCCGCTGCGGCGTGATGGCGCCGGGCTGCTGGGGGATATCCGGGTATGCCTTATAGCACACCATCTGCACGCCGTCCAACCCCAAGCGGTTCAGTTCGCCCAGAATCCGCTCCGATCCGCTGACCCCCAGGTCATGTGCGCGAATACACAGCTTCATCTGCTTTCCTCCCACGCGTCGGTCATGGGACGGATGGAGAAGCGGAAATCAATCTGCTTTTCGTCCAGCCGGTAGGCTTTTTCCAGCTCCGGGCCGCAGGAATTGGAGCCCAGGCCGGAAACCTTGTAGTCGATTCGCAGGTGGGTGTTTCCGTCGGCGGTCAGCTCGTCCGTGTGTTCCGCCTTCAAAAGGGCGGCAGTGCTGAACCGGGAGACGTTGATCTCCATTTCTTTCTCGGCCAGGAATTCCAGCGCCCCGATCCGTAAGAGCTTTACGGCGGTATGGTTTCCGTGCTCCTGGGGGCGGACATACCGGACATATTCCGCTTCCGCCGTGCTGTGATGCAGTCCCACAAACCCGGCGTGGCACATATCCCGGTAGCTCTCCGCCGGGCCGTTGCCGTAGTAGGTAAAGCTGCTTGTCTCGCCGGGCAGTTGGAATTCGTAGCCCAGCCGGGGCAGCCAGATGGCATCCTGCCGGACGGCGCCGTGGAGCTCCAGGTTAATCACGCCGTCCCGGGAGATGCGGATGCGCTGCGTATACCGGAGAAAGGGCGCTCTGGAAACGCCGGACAGGGAACCTGTCACACAAATCAAACCGTCCTCCACCTGGCAGTCGTAGACCTTTGTGAAGGCCTTGTCCAGATTTTCGCCCTGCCACTCGTCCAGCTGCAGCCATCGGAAACGGATGTTCCGGTCGTTATCCGTAGGTGCCCGGCAGGCGGAAAGCACCGGCTTGCCCGCCAGCTGCTCCACACCGTTCACCACCAGACTGGTAAATACACCGTAGCGCTTGGAGAAGGTGTAGCGGAAGCCCTCTCCGGAAGCGTAAACGAAGAATTCATCCTCCCGGAGCGCTCCATCCGGCTGCGGTGTTTCCCCCAGAGACTTGCAGGGGAGGGGATGCTGGCATGCGGCAACCTCCTCGCTGCCCCGGAAGAGGCGAATGTTCAGATGGGCACCATACCGGCAGGCTGCCGGGGAATCATCGATTTCCAGGCGTGCAGACTGATGCGGAGGCAGGGGAAGCACGGTATCGTGGTACGGGCCGTCGTTTCCGTCCACCTCAATCCAGTATCGGAGGAGGTAATCCTTCAGATCGGTAAAGTCCAGGCGGTTTGTGACGGTCAGTATACTGTTTTCGTAATGGGTGCGGATGGGCTGGTAGGCAGCCTTGGCTTCCAGAGAACCGGCCTTCAGACTTCTGTCCGCGAATACCAGTCCGTCACAGCAGAAATTGCCGTCGTGGGTCAGTTCGCCTTCAAAGTCACCGCCGTACTTCTGAACCCCGTCCACGGTCACCACATGATCTGCCCATTCCCAGATGCAGCCGCCGATCAGCTTGGGATACCGGTCGAACAGCTCGTTGTAGCAGAACACATCCCCGGGCCCGTTGCCCATGGCGTGGGCGTATTCGCACAGAAATACCGGCATATTGATGTCGTCGGTGAGGGCGAACCGCTCCAGCTCCTCCAGGGAGGAGTACATCATGGAAAACACATCCGCGTTGTGGAGCTGCCCCTTCCGGCTGGCATCCTCCGCATGGATCAGCCGGGAACCGTCCCGGTGCTTTGCCCAGCGGATCATTTCCACATGGTTGCAGCCGTGGCCGCTTTCGTTGCCCGTGGACCACATCAGGATGCTGGGGTGATTCTTGAAATGCTCCACCATCCGCTGCATCCGCTCCACAAATTCCCGCCTCCACTGAGCCTGGGTGCAGGGCCACGCATTGGACTCCACATCGTAGCTGTAGGGCATATTGGGCAGGCGGCGCAGGAACCCGTGGGTCTCAATATCCGTTTCGCAGACCACATACAGCCCCAGCTCGTCGCAAAGCTGCAGGAAGCCGGGGGCGGGGGGATAGTGGGAGGTACGGACACAGTTGATGTTCAGCTTTTTCATCAGCAGAAGATCCTGCCGCAGCTCCTCCGTGCTCTGGCACCAGCCCCGCAGCGCGCTGGTATCATGGTGGTTCACGCCGTGCAGCTTTACGGGAACGCCGTTGATCAGCAGCTCGTACCGATCGGAAATCTCAATTTTCCGCAGGCCGGTTTTCAGGCGGATCACTTCGCCCAGCCGCTCCAGCTCCACGGTGTACAAAAAGGGCTTTTCCGCGTTCCAGGCAATGGGATTTTCCGGGGAAAAGGTAAAGGTGTCCTCCATGGAGCCTTGGGTGAGGAGCTTGTCCCCCTCCCAGATCCGCACATCGGCGCTACCCTGGAGCCGGATACGGATGGCCCCGGCATCGGGAATCAGTTCTACGTCGGTGATGTGTCCCACGGGGCGCTGCAGCAGATAGCAGTCCCGGAAAATGCCGTTGTAACGGAAGAAATCCTGGTCCTCCAGATAGCTGCCGCAGCACCATTTCAGCACTTTCACCCGGACGGTATTGGTTCCCTCATGGACATAGTCCGTGATGTCGAATTCCGCCAGCAGATGGCTGCCCTGGGTAAATCCCACATACCGACCGTTCAGATACAGGTAGGCACAGGAGGACACGCCCTCGAACACAAAGTAGACGCTGCCCCATTTGCGCTCCAGCGTGAACTCCCGCTCGTAAACGCCGCAGGGGTTGTCATCGGGCACATAGGGCGGATCACAGGGATAGGGATAATTGATGTTGGAGTAGTTGGGATTTTCATAGCCCTGAAGCTGCCAGCAGGAGGGTACGGGGATGGTGTCCCAGGACGTGATCTCTTCCGGGACATCCACATCCCGGTCATAATAGGAAAAACGCCAGGTGCTGCTGAGCAGGTGGTATTCACTGCAGCCTCCGGGAATGTAGCAGCTTCTGGGGGCGCAGCGGTTTTCACTGGTGACCTGTGGATTTTCATAGTTTCTCATAGAATTGCCTCCGTCCGGGTTTGATGGAAATGATTTGGGGAAATCTTCGCTCATGTTACGCTCCGCTTCCCGGCACCCAGCAGTGCCGCGCCCAGGATTCCGGCATTGTTATCCAGCTTCGCCAGGCAAATATGGGTATTACGTCTGGAATTTCTGGAATAGATTCTCCGGCCGGTTTTTTTCCGAAGGGGGAGCAGCAGCGCGTCTCCCGCACGGCTGACACCGCCTCCGATGCACACAACGGCGGGCTGGAAAATGTTGATCAGGTTGGCAATTCCCTCCGCTAGGAAGGTGGTGTACCGATCCAGAAGCCCAAGGGCGGTGGGGTCGCCCGCCGCCGCGCCGTCAAAAACGGTTTTCGCTTCAATTCTCCCGGTATCCCCGCCGCACAGCTGCCACAGAAGGCTCTCCGGGTTTGCGGACATCGCCTCCCTTGCCTGCCGGATCAGGGCGGTGGCGGAGGCCAGAGCTTCAAAGCAGCCCCGCCGCCCGCAGTTGCAGGGGACTCCGTCCAGGGAAAGGGTCATGTGTCCGAACTCCGCCGCGGCCCCGTTGATGCCGTGCCAGAGCTTCCCGCCCAGGATGATCCCGCCGCCGATGCCGGTTCCGATGGTCACCATGAGGAAGGAATCCCCGTCATAGCCGCCGGTGAGGTATTCTCCCCAGGCGGCGGCATTGGCATCGTTTTCAAAATACACCGGGACGGGCAGCTTCGCCTGCAAAAGAGTCAGAAAGGGGGTGTCGGCGTAGCCCAGATTGTCGGCATCCTCCAGATGGCCGTTATCCGGGTTGGCTGTGCAGGGGACACCCACCCCCACGGAAGCGATGTAATCCGGGGTAAGGCCGTTTCGTTCCGTCAGCCGGGAAACCAGCTCCACTATATCCTCAAGGAGGTCTTCCACCGGCCGGGGAGCATTGGTTTTCACGCTTACCGTGTCCAGGATCCGCATCCCGTCATCCACCAGTCCGGCGGCAATGTTGGTGCCGCCCAGGTCAATCCCGATTCGATACATTCTCTCACCGCCCTCATGATACTGCGTACCCATCGGCTTTCCCGACTGCCTGACAAGTTGGTGTTTAGAATTGACAATTGACAATTAACAATTGTGCTTATCGGGTTAACTCAGCAGTACGACAAATTGGTGTTTAGCGCACTAAAAAAGAACTGTCATTGCGAACCAGCGCGCACGCTGGTGTGGAAATCCCCCAACTTTTTAGACCGCAAATGTAGACAGAACCCCTGTTTTACGAACTTCCCGGAAGATCCGGGGGATTGCCACGTCGCTGCGCTCCTCGCAATGACAGCGTTTTTTGGGCCCGACAAACACCAATTTACCGGGAAAGCGCGTTATGCCGCTGCGCGCATGACTTATTTCAGATACAACAGGAAGGTTTTGATCTCAAAGGCTCCGAATTCCACATGGCGGAGCGCGTCCCGGTCGAGGGGTCTGGGCTGCTCCTCCAGCATATCGGTTTCCTCGATTCTGACAATGGGCTTCGCCGCGGTGAAGGAAGCGGCAGTCCCTGCGCCCATGCATTCATAGACCCGAACCAGCAGCGCGTTTTCCGCCCGATCCGCCGGTTTGGTGGTGTCAACAATGACATTTTTGTTCTGTGACAGGAAAATGGGCTCCATTCCCACCGGGGCATCCCCTCCCAGAATCGGCGGCTCGTTCAGCTCCATGGCTTCGCGAACCACAGAATCGGTGGCTCGCACAGGAGGAAGTGATAGTCCCCGTATTCCTCCATAAGCGCGAGCTGATTGGAATAGGTTCTGGCCGCTTTGCGGATGGTTTCCTCCACGGGCCAGAGCCAGGCCAGATCCAGATGGGACTGGCCGAATACGGTGAATTCCGGGGCGGTGGAGCCGTTTTTGCAGGCCAGCAGGGGCTTGAGCACTTCGTCGGCCAGCAGAACGCTCCGGGTCAGCTCCGGCTCGGGAAGCTCGAAATCCGCGATGTAAGTAAATTTTTTCAGACCTTCCAGAACCTTCATTGCCCGCAGGCTCTTCTCCGGCAGCTTCTGTGCCAGGCTGTACAGGGTGAGATAGTCCATGGCAGCCTGGAAAAGGGGTTCATTCCAGACACCGAAGCTGGAAGTCCCGATGGTAAGCTGCTGTTCCGGAGGCTCCGGGACGGGTTCCTCCCCCCAGGCCACCGGCCCTGCGCCCTCGTTCCGGACACCGTGACCGGCATAGCATTCCGCGATTATCTCATAGACCTCACCCGTCCTGGCGGAGCGGGTGAGAGTTATCATCCTGTGGCGGCGGTCAATGGAGCCGGCCTCCGCGCCGTTAATCCAGACCAGCATTTCCTCCGCCGGGGCCAGCGTAAAGACCAGGCGCTGGCCTTCCAGCGCCTGGGGAATGACGATCCGGGTACGGAACCAGCCGTATTCCCACTTCCTGCCCCACTTCATGCCGGTGGGGGCGGGCACGAACGCCCGCTTCACCGCCTCCCCATAGGGCAGCTGCTCCATGGTGGTAAAGTACGATAGGCTCAGCGGGGCATGGGCCTTGTAATAGTGCTTGGGAAACTGCTCCGCCCAGAGCCGCAGGCGGTCATTCCATTGTCTGCCGATGTTCATAGTATTCCCCTCGCGTTGTGCCGACCCGAAGGTCAATACAGGCACTCAATGAGAAACAGCATTGCCAGCGCCTGACCATAGGGCATGGGCTTGAGCGCAATGCTCTTGTAGAAATCCTTGCTGTCCCTGCCCATGGGGGTGCCGTAGGATACCTGCTGAACCACACCGTCCTCCCCGATATAGCCCAGGATGGGCTCCAGCGCCTTCCATGCGGCAGCTTCAAAACGCTTGTCGATGAGACCGGTGTGGACGGAGCGCAGGATGCCGTAGGCGATGCCGCAGGTGGCGCTGGCTTCCACATAGGAGCCGGGATCGTCGATCAGCGTGTGCCACATCCCGTTGGGATTCTGGTAGGCGACCAGGCTCTCCACCTGCCGCAGCAGAATCCCGGTGAGGGCCTCTGCGTCGGCCGGAGCGCAGGGAGCCATCTGTAGAAACTCCGGGATGGCAATGGTGATCCAGCAGTTGCCCCGTCCCCAGAACGCGCCGGCAAAATTGTGGCGGCCAAGGAAGCTCCATCCATGATACCACAGGCCGGTCTTTTTGTCAGCAAGATATTTCGCGTGGAGAAAAAATTGATGCAGGGCTTCCTCCAGGTATTCCGGCTTTCCCTCAATCCTGCCCATATTGGCAAGGAACAGCACTGTCATGAACAGCGTATCGTCCCAAAGCTCCTGATCGTTCCGGGTGTCGGAGGTGATGTGCTGGAAGCCGCCCTCCTCGGTTCTGGGGAAATGCTCCATAATCCATTTTGCGCTCTCCCGGCAGGGAGCCAGATACCGCTCCGAGCCCAGATATTCTCCGAAATAGGACATTGTCAGGAAGGGAGCCATGGTGTTCACGTTCAGGGCGGGGAAGCCGATGGCAAGCTGATTGTCAAAGTATTTTCGGAGGATCTCCAGATATTTTTGGTCGCCGGTTTTGGAAAAGAGCTTCCACAAGCCGTACAGCCCCACGCCCTGCGTCCACTCCCAATGCTGGTAGCGGCGGATGTCATCCCCCGCCAGGTTCCGGTCCTTCATATTTTCCAGGAAAACGGCATCGTCCTCATAGAGAATCGGGCAAAACGCCTCCACCAATTTGGAGAGTTTTTCCTCAATGCCCCTTCTTTGCGCGTTGATTTCCATAGACAAACCTCGATTTATGATGGTTCAATGAAAAATTTGCGTTCTTTGCTTTTTTGCCGTGAAAAAAGTGTGCATGTCCCTTTGGCGAAGCGAACCGATAAATTGGTGTTTGTCGGGCTGTCTCCAGGTTTCCTGTCATTGCGAGACCAGTGCGCACACTGGTCGTGGCAAT
>CALYTB010000010.1 GCA_945486035.1 uncultured Clostridia bacterium | reverse complement strand
CTCCCCTACAGTGTTATTCCGACATTTTTAAAAACTGATCTGCAAACAACAATTTGCCGCCATTCGAATAGCAGAGCGGGCATCGATATGAAAAGAAATCGTGCCGGGGCGGTGCCCCGGCACGATTTGGTTTGGAATTACCGCAGAAGGGAAAGAGCGCTGCGGATGCGCTGGACGGTGCGGTCATAGCCGAGAATCTGCATGACGGTGTACAGGTCCGGGGAATTGGTCTTTCCGGTGACTGCCAGCCGGATGAAGGTGGAGACATCCGCTACTGTG
Organism: uncultured Clostridia bacterium; assembly: GCA_945486035.1. Classification (GTDB taxonomy): domain Bacteria; phylum Bacillota; class Clostridia; order Oscillospirales; family Oscillospiraceae; genus Faecousia. The sequence goes on along the minus strand of CALYTB010000010.1, from coordinate 33,290 downwards.
CCGGGGAAGGCAGAGGGATCGGCTTTGTAGGCTTTCATATCGGTGGTGAAGCCGATTTCAGTGGCAACTGCCTTCACCTTTTCAAACCAGACTCCGGAATCGTCCGCAAGATCAAAAGAATCCAGGAAACGGTTCAGAGCGGCTGCAATAAGCTTCTTGTCGAAACGGTCATCAAATTCAGGCTTCTCCAGGTACTCATCATAGAAGAATCCCATATAGGGCTTGGCGTCCTTCCAGACTGCCAGGTCCTTTCTGGGTTTCTTTCCGCCGCGGCCGATGGCCAGAATCCGTTTGGCATAAACGGGGTCTGCTTCCAGCTTTACGCCGAAATCAGGATCAAATTCCTTCGCCCAATCCAACAGCAGAGTGTATACCTTGTCCGCATCCATTTTCGCGATTTCGTTCTTGGACACATCGGTGAGCTTGGCGTAGTCAAACAGGTTTCCGGCGGGATTCAGCTTCTTGGGGCTGAACTTGAAGTCTGTGGAGGGGGCATTGGGGTTTGCCCGGCGCCAGTCCTCGTAATTGGAGTTCAGGAGGGTCATGATATACTCATAAACAGCCTCCACAGGGAAACCCTCGGACTTGTAGTAGGTCAGAGCCAGCTCCGGGTCCTTCCGTTTGCTGAGCTTGCGCTTGGAAGTGCCGTCCATTTTCATCAGCGGCCCGATATGGACGTACTTGGGCAGCTTGAAGCCCAGGGCCTGGAACAGCTGAATGTGGAAGGGCAGGCTGGGCAGCCACTCGTCACCCCGGACCACATGGGTGGTGCGCATCAGGTGGTCGTCCACCGCGTGGGCAAAGTGATAGGTGGGGATGCCGTCAGATTTCAGGAGGACATGATCCACGTTGTTTTCCGTAATGGTCAGCTTGCCCTTGACAAGATCATCGAATTTGAACTGGTTTTCGATGGAGCCGGTAGAACGGAAACGGAGCACCCAGGGATTGCCTGCATCCAATTGCGACCGGACATCCTCCATGGGACGGTCCCGCCAGACGGCATACTGGCCGTAATAGCCGGTGGTTTCCTTGTTCGCCTCCTGCTGCTCCCGCATGGCAGACAGCTCTTCCTCGGTGCAGAAGCAGGGGTAGGCTTTTCCTTCGGAAACCAATTTTTTGGCATAGACATGATAAATGGCAGCCCGCTCCCGCTGACGGTAGGGACCATAATTGCCAGAATCACCGCCCATGGTGGCTCCTTCGTCAAAGTGAATGCCATAATGCTTCAGTGTGTTAATCAACACCTCTACCGCGCCGGGAACCTCCCGCTTGGCATCGGTATCCTCCACACGCAGGAACAGCACGCCTCCGCTCTGGTGGGCCATCCGCTCGGAGGTGAGACCCTGCACCAGGTTGCCCAGATGGACAAAGCCGGTGGGAGAGGGGGCCATACGGGTGATGACCGCGCCCTCGGGAACCTGACGGGGAGGATACTTCTCCTCCAGGGATTCCGGGGTGTCGGTTACGTTGGGAAACAGAAGGTCGGCAAGAGCCTGATAATCCATAGCAACTACCTCTTTACTCTATAGTATCTTCCGTAAGAGTATAACACACGCTCCGAAAGAAATCAATTCGAAAAGGAAGGGAAAGAATCAAAATATCCTTGCGCCCGGGCGCTATCTGTGCTAGAATATCCCTACATTTCTAAAGAAGGAACGTGACACACATGAGTGAAGTTGTTACTGCCGAGCCGAAGAAGAGAATGCTCTCCGGTATCCAGCCCAGCGGAGATCTGCATCTGGGTAATTACCTGGGGGCCATCCGGAACTGGGGCGCTCGGTCCGATCTGTATGAGTGCTTTTACTTTATGGCGGACCTGCATACCATCACCGTCCGGCAGAATCCCGCCGATCTGCGGCGCAGAACCCTGGAGCAATTGGCACAGTATATTGCCTGCGGCCTGGATCCGCAGAAGAATACCCTGTTTGTTCAGAGCCATGTCCATCAGCATGCAGAGCTGGGCTGGGTTTTAAACTGCTATACCATGTTTGGTGAGCTTAGCCGGATGACCCAGTTTAAGGATAAGGCGGCCAAGCATTCCGAAAACGTCAATGGAGGCCTCTTTACCTATCCGTCGCTGATGGCTGCGGATATTCTGCTGTACCAGCCGGATCTGGTTCCCGTGGGAAATGACCAGAAGCAGCACTGTGAGCTGACACGGGATATCGCCAAGCGTTTCAACGGCATTTATGGGGATGTTTTCAAGGTTCCTGAGCCCTTCATTCCGGAAACCGGAGCGCGGATCATGAGCCTGAACGACCCCAGCACCAAGATGAGCAAGTCCATTCCGGAGGGCTGCGTGTTCCTGATGGAAAAGCCCGAGGATATTCAACGCAAGTTTAAACGGGCCATTACCGATTCCGATACCGAATTCTGTGTCCGCTTCGATCCTGAGAAGAAACCCGGTGTGTCGAACCTGATGAGCATCTATTCTGCCGTCACGGGAAAGAGCTATGCCGAGATCGAAGCGGAATTTGACGGGAAGGGCTACGGCGTGTTCAAGCCAGCGGTTGGCGATGCCGTGATCGAGTGTCTGAGACCCATTCGTGAGGAGACCACGCGGCTGCTGAAGGACAAGGCTTACCTTGAAAGTGTATACCGGGATGGTGCCCAGAAGGCCGGCTATGTGGCAGAGAAAACGCTGCGTAAGGTTTATAAGAAGGTCGGTTTCCTGGCAAAGTGAATAGAATTACCGGGAAAGGATTCGCAATGGCGGCCCATGGCGGATCCTTTCCCGGTTGTCACATGAATAGATAGATTGCAAGGGTAAGAAGCGCGTTGTTCTGCTCCTCCGGGTGGTCCCCTGCCATCAGAAGCAGCAGGACAATAATCAGGAGGTCACCGGTATCCAAGTCCCTGGGAAGCAGATTGCGCAGAAACGAGCTTGCGCTGGATTCTTTTTGCTCCCGGAGAATCGGACAGGGTTTGGGTCGCTGTCCCCCGGCGCGCTGACGCGGTTCCGGTTTTCGTTGGGACTGCTGAGGGCTTTTGTCGCGCTCCGCTTGGACGGAAGGCTGCGGCGGATACGGCGGCGGGTTCTTCCTGACTGGTTCGGAAGTCTGTGAAGGCTGTTCAGGAACGGTATTTCGGCGGAAGGTTCCATCAGATTGGGGAATGTAACGGTTATACATGGTATCACCTGCCTGAGGGAAGTTGGATTGCGCCGGAACCCAGCAGGGAAGAGGCCAGCCTCGCAAGCTTGGCAGCGCGCATGGCTTTCTCAAGCTTGGAAACCCGTTCGCTGCTGAGGTATGGCTTCAGGGCTGTAAGGAGCGCCCGCTGCTGAGCATCAATACCGCTCTGGCGGGCAAGTCCTGACAGCCGCTGAAGCATAGCAAAATCCGCTTCGGGAGCCGGGGAAGGTTCCTGGGGAGGCTGGGCGGGTTGTCCCAGGGATTGGGCCATGGACATGATTTTCTGCATCAGCTCGGGATTTTTCAGGACGGCTCCCAGTTTCTGCTCCATTTCGTCCATTACTGCCTCCCCAGCTGCTCCAGAAGCGCCCGGGCTTCCGGATTGGACAGGAAGGACGCTACAGCCTTCTGTGCATCCCGGTAATCACCGCCGGAGGCTTTGGTAATGGCGTTTTGCAGTTCCTGTCCGCCGCTTTCCTGAAGCATGGTCAGCAGACGCTGCCCCACAGGAGATTTGGCAAGACGCATGATCTCGGCTGGATCTATGTTTGGCGCGACGTTATTATGCATAATGATCCCTCCCGGGTTGGTATGTTCTACTATATGTTCCGGGAAGGTTGATTGTGACCAATCAGAAAAAAATCGGAATGGGCAGTAGTATTTCTGCGTTGGGTGTGCTATAATCCGGGTATGATAAACAACAGAGGAAAGAATCCCATGAAAATTCTTGTACTATCGGACTCCCATTCCGCGATTGCGTTCATGCGAAGCTGTGTAGACGCGGTTCGTCCGGATGCGCTTATCCATTTGGGGGATTACTTTGACGACGGACAGGTTCTCGCTGAGGAATATCCGGGAATTCCGATCTATCAGGTTCCGGGAAATTGTGACCGGTACCGATGCCCAATGGACGTGCAGGAAATCCGGATTGAGCCGGTATTGGGTGTTCCGCTCTATATGACCCATGGACACCGTCACAATGTGAAACTGAGTACGGCTCGTCTCATCCGGGATGCCCGGGAGAGCCGTTCGGCGGCAGTGCTCTACGGCCATACCCACATGGCAGAATGCCGGCAGGAACCGGACGGTATGTGGGTTCTGAACCCCGGAAGCTGCGGCTATTTCGGTGGAAGTGCCGGGTTGATAGAAGTTTCCGGAGGGATGATTGTATGCTGCAGAATTCTGCGGCAATCGGATTTGGAGGATGAAAAATGATTCTTGCAGTGGATATCGGGAATTCCAACATTGTGCTTGGAGGAATTCAGGAGGACAGGATTGCGTTTGAGGCCCGGCTTCGGACGGATCCTACGAAAACATCGGACGAATACTGCATCGACATCAAGATGCTTCTGGATGTATACGGATTCAAACGGGGAGATGTGGAGGGAGCGATCATTTCCTCGGTTGTGCCTCAGGTGCTCAATTCCATCAAAACCGCAATCAAGAAGCTCACGGGAAAAACAGCTCTGGTTGTCGGTCCCGGGCTCAAAACCGGACTGAATATCCGGGTTGAAAACCCCTCCCAAACCGGCGCGGATCTGGTGGTCGGAAGTGTTGCCGCGCTAAGAGCGCATGAGCCGCCGCTCATTGTGATTGATATGGGTACCGCTACCACCATCAGTGTTCTGGATGAAACCGGCGCGATGATTGGCGGATGTATCTGCCCTGGCGTAAAGATTTCCCTGGATGCTCTGACGGATCGAACCGCGCTGCTTCCCGGGCTGCAGTTGGATCAGCCCAGGAAGGCGATCGGCCGGAATACCATCGACTGCATGCGCAGCGGCATTATGCTGGGCAATGCCTGCATGCTGGACGGTATGATACGGCGCATGGAGGAAGAACTGGGGCAGAAGACTACCGTGGTGATTACTGGCGGGATTGCCAAGTTCATTGCGCCTCTGTGCAAAACAGAAATGATCTATGATAAGGATTTGCTGCTGAAAGGCTTGGCGTTCCTATACCGGGAAAACGTGAAGGACTGAATTTACAGAAGGAACAGGAAAATCAGTACCGCCAGAAAGCCTATCCCGGACGCGGCGGCGGTGAGAATGTCAACCAGTTTTCCAAGAAAGTATTGGGGACTGGCAGCGTTGGGGTATAGAGGGTAAACATTCACAGGATGTGCGCGGCGTATTTTTCTTTGTTTCATATCGTATTTCCTCCTCCTCTTGTTTGATGGAGCCAGTATACAATATATTCAGTCCAATAAAACGGATATAATATTGCTTTTGGACTGTTTGAGGGGGGAGGATTCTCTCCTTGCGGGCCGAAACAAAATGTGATACAATGGGGAAAACCATTCTCCGGAGGTATAAAATGGATAATCATGAAGAGCTTTCCACGAATCAAGCCGGCCGGAACACCTGGCAGAAGGTCAAAATGGTTTCGGGTAAAGCTGGAGAAGTTTTGGGCATCATTGTGAATCTGCTGTATAAGCTGCGAAAAGTGTTTATGGCGGCACCCGTAGTTTATTACGCAATCAAGCTGGCCAGATACAATTCCGTGAATCTTCCGAAGGTTGTTGGGATTAATCTGCAGGCCAATGGCGCTTTTGCGCAGACGATCACCCGGCAGTTGGCAGTAATGGGTCCGCTGGGGGTTACAGCCGCGTGCCTTCTGCTGATGTTCCTGTCCCGCAAGGCCATGTATCCATGGGCCATCAGCATTTTTTCTCTGGCATTGCCGCTGCTGCTGCTGCTCAGCAACCGCTATCCTGCCTGAAACTGGGAAACAATTTCTTTTCCGCCTGTTCAAGGATTCTTCACCATCTGCGCCGGTTTTGCGGTATACTATACCCGTAAGGCGGATGCAGTGGGGGATGCCGATGCCGCGGAAATATTCGCGGATAACCCGACGGCGGACTCGTGACAGACTGTGTCCCGATGTTGTATTTTTCGTCAGGCAGCGATTCTTGGAATCGCTGCCTCTTTGTATACCGAAAACCACTCGCCAGGCGAGTGGTTCAAAAAAGCCCGTTTTCGTTGTTCCATAAAGGGGGAGAGAGTACATGTATCAGCCGTTGGCGGATCTTCTCAGACCGCAAAATCTGGATGAAGTGTATGGGCAGGAGCATATTCTGGGACAAGGTGCGGTGCTTCGCCGCCTGATTGATTCCGGGAAGATTCCCAACATGGTTTTCTATGGTCCAAGCGGTACAGGAAAGACCACAGTTGCCAATATCATTGCGAAACAGACCAGCCGGAAGCTTTTTCAGCTCAATGCCACAACTGCCTCTACAGCGGATATCAAGGAGATTGTGGCGCAGCTGGATTCGTTCATGGCACCCAATGGTGTGCTGCTGTACCTGGATGAAATCCAATCCTTCAATAAAAAACAGCAGCAGTCACTGCTGGAGCACATTGAGAACGGTAAAATTACGCTGATCGCTTCCACTACCGAAAACCCCTACTTCTATGTATTCAACGCCATTCTCAGCCGTTCTACTGTCTTTGAATTTAAACAGATATCCGCAGATGCCGCTCTGAAGGCAATACATCGGGCTGTGGAATATATGGAGGAAAGAACCGCCCTTCGGGCAAAGCCTGAGGCAGGGGCTCTGGAGTATATTGCCGGTGCCTGCGGCGGAGATTTGCGCAAAGCCATGAATGCTGTGGAGGTTTTGTTCTCCGCAGGAGTGCCTCAGGGAGATACGATTCCTCTGACGCTGGAGGATGCGAAAACGGTCACCCAGAAAAGTGCCATCCGGGCTGATCGGGAGGGGGATAATTATTTTGATCTTCTTTCCGCGCTTCAGAAGTCCATTCGGGGCTCGGACCCGGACGCAGCCTGCCACTATCTTGCAAGACTGCTGGAAGCAGGGCAGATGCAGTCTGCCTGCCGCAGACTGATGGTGATTGCTGCCGAGGATGTGGGGTTGGCCTATCCCATGATATTGCCCATTGTCAAATCCTGTGTGGATATTGCGTTGATGGTGGGAATGCCGGAAGCGCGGATTCCTCTGGGGGATGCCGCAGTGCTGATGGCAACCTCGCCAAAATCAAACTCCGGCTATAACGCAATCAATGCCGCAGCTACCGATGTGGAGAAGGGATGCGGCGGTGATTTCCCCAGGCATTTGCAGAACGTACACGCGGACACCTTCACCATGGAACGGGAGCAGGGGTATCTTTACCCCCATGATTATCCCAACCACTGGGTTAAGCAGCAGTATCTTCCGGATGAATTGGTTGGAGCACGTTACTATGAATACGGGCAGAACAAGCTGGAACAGGCGGCGAAGCAATACTGGGCCGCGATAAAAGGGTAACATTTCGGGAGGGAGAAGCCGTGGATGTTCGTTTGAACGATATTTTGGTAATGAAAAAAGCCCATCCCTGCGGGGAGAAGCGCTGGATTGTGCTCAGAACCGGTGCGGATTTCCGTCTCAAATGCATGGGTTGCGGGCATGAACTGATGACCCCAAGGCACAAAGCGGAGAAAAACATCCGCAGTATAGAACGGAAGGACCCGGATAGCCGATAAGAAATACTGCAATACTTTCAGGCTCAGCGCAAAGACATGCGCTGAGCCTGTTTGTGTAAATGGTTCAAAGTATCCTGTTCTTTGCGTGAAATGAATACCGCACTGTACCGCTACGACATCCTTACTGAGGGACATGCCAAGAAAGGGCGGACAATTCTTCGGGACAAACAGAAGGAAGGGCCTCTTCTGGAGGAACTTGCGCTGGGGCTGTGGTGGTATTGCGACCGCCTTTTCCGGGCTGTTGGGATATACTGAATCCGAAAAGGGGGTGAGGACCTGAGGGTCTACCTGGATTTGGCGGTTTTTCTGAATGCCTGTGTGGACTTTTTGCTTCTTTCGGGGACAAACCGTCTTTCGGGGTATCCACCGGACCTGAGCCGTACGCTTTCCGCGGCGGCCTTCGGTGGGATCTACAGCGGAGCATGCCTGATAAAGGGATTCCGTTTTCTGGCAGGGGGAATATGGCGGATTGTGTTTTTGGCGCTCATGATGTTCATTGCATTTGGGTGCGGCGTAGCAGCCCTCAGACGGTGCGGAATCTTTTTGCTGCTCAGTGCCGCATTGGGCGGAATCGCGCTGGGGATGGTTCGTACGGGGATCGCAATCCTTCTGGTGGCGGCGGTGGGGATTTGGGCTCTGTGTATATTGGCGGCGGGGAATGGAGTGGGCGCAAATCAATTCGTTCCGGTAAAACTGTGTTATGGCAATCAAAAAGTGGAAGTTACGGCGCTGCGGGATTCGGGCAACACCCTCCGCGACCCGGTTACCGGGGAGTGTGTTCTGGTAATCGGGGCTTCCTCTGCCAGAAAGCTGACCGGATTAAGTCAGGAGCAGCTGGAACATCCATTGCAGACCCTCTCGGGAAGCGCTGTTCCGGGGCTTCGTTTGATACCCTTTGAGAGTGTCGGAAGCAGTGGTGGGATGATGCTGGCACTGAGAGTGAACGATGTTACGGTGGGAAAACGGAAACGGAGTACAATTGTGGCATTTGCCCCCAGTGGGTTGGATGGCGCAATGGGATATGAGGCGCTGACGGGAGGGGTTTAATATGGAAATGAAACGGTACATATTGGAAAAGCTGAAGAGCCTTCTGAAAAAGGGAGTTTATTACATCGGAGGGGCGGAGATACTGCCTCCTCCTTTGAAGGGAGATCAGGAACGGTCCGCACTGGAGGCGATGGAGCAGGGGGATGAGTCGGCCAGGCAGAAGCTGGTAGAGCATAATCTGAGGCTGGTTGTTTACATCGCGCGGCGCTTTGAAAATACGGGGACCCACCTGGAGGATCTGATTTCCATTGGAACCATTGGACTGATTAAGGCCATTGGAACATATCGAATGGATAAAAATATCAAACTCGCAACCTACGCTTCCAGGTGTATTGAGAACGAAATCCTGATGCATATTCGGAAGATATCCAACCAAAAAACAGAGGTTTCCCTGGATGAACCCATCAATATGGACTGTGACGGAAATGAACTGCTGCTTTCCGATATACTGGGGACAGAAGAGGATATCATTCTCAAACCTCTGGAAGAAGATGTGGACCTGTGTGTTTTACATCAGATTCTGCTGGAGCTTCCGGAACGGGAGCGGGAGATTGTCTTTATGCGCTTTGGCTTGGAAGGGCGAAAAGAGCTTACCCAAAAAGAAGTTGCCCAAAAGATGGGAATCTCCCAATCCTATATTTCACGGCTTGAGAAGAAAATCATGCTCAGACTTCGGAAAGAGTTTCTGCGGCAGACAAATTGCGCGTAGCAGGTACTCCGAAGAATGGGTGATTTTTCACGGACCCCTTGATATTTCAGAATCGATATGGTACAATCGATACAAAAGAATATCGATATATATTTGTATCGATTGAAAGAGGCACAACATGGAAGGAAAAAAGATCTCGAAATCTGTATTAAAACGTTTGCCAGGCTATCTTGCCTATCTGAAAAGCCTGCCTGATTCGGCACCCCCCAACATTTCCGCTACGGCGCTGGCCAGTGCGCTCGGTATGGGAGAGGTTCAGGTCCGAAAGGATTTGGCCATGGTTTCCGACGGAGGCCGTCCCAAAATCGGATACCAGCGGGAGAGTCTGATTTACGATATCGAACAGTTTCTGGGCTATGACAACACCACGGATGCGGTGCTGATCGGCGCAGGAAAACTGGGCCAGGCGTTGATGGGCTATTCCGGTTTTGAGGATTACGGACTGAACATTCTGGCTGCTTTTGACGCGGCTCCCGCCATCAGCAGAACCGAAGAGGGAAAGCCTGTTTTCCACATGTCCAGGCTTGATAGCTTCTGCCGCAGTCACAAGGTCCTCATGGGCATTATCACGGTTCCCGCGGACCATGCTCAGGAGGTTGCGGATCAGCTGATCGCCGGTGGAATCAAGGCAATCTGGAACTTTGCCCCCACCCATCTGGATGTACCTGCCAATATTCTGGTACAGAATGAGAATATGGCCACTTCTCTGGCTGTCCTTTCTGTCCATTTACAGGCCCAGATCAAGGAAGAGAAGGAAAAAGAAATCAAAAAATAGGAACGTGCCGCACCTGTGTGTTTGCAGATGCGGCACGATTTTATGTAGTTAGAACTTTTTGTTGTAGTAAAGTTTGAACAGAAGACCGATAATGGAGGCAAACCAGACGCAGCAAAGGATTGTGATGCTGACTGTCACGCTGAAATAGCCTGCGACAACAATCGCCACAAGTCCCAGAAGCAGGAAGGCCTGAAAGGCTGCCGCACGGGCGGAGGTCCATATCTGGATGGAGCGCTCGTCGTTCTCTCTGATGTATAGTTTTTTCAGGAATTTTTCGTTGCGTAAGGCACGAATATTTCTGACCAAACCAAAAATCAGAAAAGCAAGTATGGCAAAGGATGCGCCGCAGACAAATCCACGCCACATGGACTGCCAGTGACTGTCACCTGCTGTGGGAACGGGGAAGGGAAGTATTCCCGCTTCTCCGGCGGAAAACAACAGGCAGAATGCGGCAAGGACGAAGCTTGCAATTGCGATGATCAGATTCTGAATTCGCAGCTTTTCTTTATAGTTTTCCATGATTATTCCTCCAAATCTGAGAAGTCAAACACTTCCTCAATTGTCAGCCCGAAATAATGGGCGATTTTGTACGCGAGGGGCAGTGAGGCGGTATATTTTCCTACCTCGATGGAAGTGATTGTCTGCCGTGTAGTACCCACGGCATCCGCCAGTTCCTCCTGGGAAAGCTTTCGGCTCTTGCGAAGCTCACGGATTTTTGTTTTCATAAGGTCCTTTCTTTTATCACCGCGTCCGGGATAAATTATGCTAAGTTAACTTTGCGGAATAAGTATAGCACGCTTTGCATTGAATGTCAAGTAAGCTTTGCAAAAGCTTTATCGAATATTTAAGGCATCGTTTGCATTTCCGGGAAAAATGTAGTATAATACTTCGGATTGATGTGAGGTGAGCTACTTGAAAAAATTAATAAAGTTCATGAAGGGGTACGGAAAGGAGTGCGCACTGGGGCCGCTGTTTAAGCTGCTGGAGGCCGCGTTCGAACTGGTCATTCCCCTGGTTGTTGCCAGAATTGTGGACAATGGCATTGCGCAGATGGATCGGGGATATATCCTGAAAATGTGCGCCGTCATGATTTCTCTGGGAGTGATCGGACTGATATGCTCTGTGACAGCCCAGTATTTCGCGGCGGGCGCGGCAGTGGGCTTTTGCACCAGGCTGCGCCATGCTGTGTTGGAGCGTATTCTGGGACTAAGCTACAGGCAGATCGATTCCATGGGCACTTCCACCATGATTACGCGGATGACAGCAGATATCAACCAGATTCAAAACGGAGTGAATCTGACCCTGCGGCTCCTCCTGCGGTCCCCCTTTGTCGTGTTTGGCGCCATGATTATGGCATTTACCATTGATGTTCAGGCAGCGCTGGTTTTTGTGGGTGTGATCCCGGTGCTTTGCCTGATTGTTTTTGGAATCATGCTCATTACCATGCCCATGTACCGGAAGGTGCAGGGGGCGCTGGATCAGGTAACCTCCGCCACCCGGCAGAATCTCACCGGGGTGCGGGTGCTGCGCGCGTTCTGCAAGGAGGAGGACGAGGTCAGGGCCTTCCAGGGAATGACCAATGACCTCGCGGAAAAGCAGCTTACCGCAGGAGGTGTGTCGGTGCTGATGAATCCGGTAACCCTGGTTGTCATCAATCTGGCTGTGGTGCTTCTGGTTCGGATTGGCGCGGTGAAGGTTGATGGAGGAATCCTCACCCAGGGCATGGTGATTGCGCTGTACAATTATATGTCTCAGATCCTGGTTGAGCTGGTCAAAATGGCAAACCTGATCATCACCATGACCAAGGCAGCTGCCTGTGCCAACCGTGTTTCCGCTGTGCTGGATATGCAATCCGATCAGAAATCCGGAACAAAAACAGCTGACGGAATCACCGGTGAAGTGGAATTCCGGGGTGTAAGCGCCCGGTACAGTGATTCGGGAAATCCCGCGCTTATGAATGTGTCTTTTCTGGCAAAGCCTGGTCAGACCGTCGGCATTATCGGAGGAACAGGATCCGGCAAGACAACGCTTGTCAGTCTCATTCCCAGACTGTACGATGCCTCGGAAGGGCAGGTGCTGATTGGCGGACAGAATGTGGATGAATACGACATGGATTCCCTCCGGCATCAGATCGGAATTGTTCCGCAGAAAGCGGTATTGTTTAAAGGAACCATCCGTCAGAACCTCCTTTGGGGCAATGAGAACGCCTCGGACAATGATTTGTGGGCTGCATTGGAGATTGCCCAGGCACGGGAGGTCGTGAAGGATAAGGACGGGGGGCTGGGTGCCGCGGTGGAGCAGGGAGGGGTGAACTTCTCGGGAGGACAACGGCAAAGGCTTACCATCGCAAGGGCGCTTGTTCGTTCCCCGAAAATTCTGATTCTGGATGACAGCGCTTCCGCGCTGGATTATGCCACCGACGCGTCGCTTCGCAAAGCGATTCGGAGTATGAAAAACCCGCCTACCACCTTTATCGTATCCCAACGGGCCGCTTCCGTGCGGTATGCGGATGAGATTCTGGTGCTGGAGGATGGAGCGCTGGTAGGGAAGGGAACCCATGAGGAACTCCTGGGCAGCTGTGCCGTTTATCAGGAGATTTACTATTCCCAGTTTCCCCGGGAGGTGACGAACCGTGGCTGATTTGATGAATCAGAAAACCGTTTTGAAGAAGGTGCTTCGCCGGATCCGCCGTTATTGGGCAGGGGTTGCCGCATCCGTGGTCCTTGCCACGGTGTATGTTGTCATGACACTGTATATTCCGATCCTTGTGGGAAACGCTATCGACTGCATTGTGGACATGGGCCGGGTGGATTTTACCGCTATGAAGGGCTTTTTGTGGAAGGTGATCGGCTGCAGCCTCACGGCCGCGGTATCTCAGTGGGTCATGAGCCAGATCAACAACCGCATGACTTACCGGATAACCCAGGATATCCGGGATGAAGCCTTCCGGCATATCCAGGTGCTCCCGCTGAGCTATTTGGATGCACATCCCCAGGGAGATGTGGTGAGCCGGGTTATTTCTGATGTGGATACCTTTGCGGATGGACTGCTGATGGGATTCACCCAGCTGTTCACCGGGGTTATGACCATTCTGGGTACGCTGGTATTCATGCTTCGGATTCATTGGGCCATTGCTCTGGTGGTGATTTGCGTAACGCCGCTATCTTTGGTGGTCGCAAACTTCATTGCCACGAGGACCTATTCCATGTTCCGGAAGCAAACCGTAACCAGGGGCGAGCAGACGGGCTTGATTGACGAAACCATTGGTCAGATGAAAGTTGTCCAGGCATTTGGTCACCAGGCACAGACGATGGAGCAGTTTGATGAAGTGAATGAACGGCTGAAAAAATGCTCTCTGCGTGCAATCTTTTTCTCCTCGCTCACGAACCCCTGTACCCGGTTTGTCAACTCTGTGGTATACGCGCTGGTAGGTCTTACAGGAGCTCTGGCGGCAATTGCCGGGGGGATTACCGTGGGCAATCTGACCAGCTTCCTCAACTATGCAAATCAGTATACAAAGCCCTTTAACGAGATTTCCGGTGTGATTACGGAGCTTCAGAACGCACTGGCCTGCGCGGGGAGAGTGTTTGAACTGATCGAAGCACCCGCCAGAAGTCCGGAACCCGAAAATCCCCAGCGCCCGGAGGTGGTAAAGGGTAGGGTGGAAATCAAGGATCTTCGTTTCTCTTATGTACCGGAGAAGCCGCTGATCGATGACTTCCAATTATCCGTGGAACCCGGACAGCGGGTAGCCATTGTAGGCCCAACAGGCTGCGGAAAAACCACTTTTATCAATCTTCTGATGCGCTTTTACGACCCTCAGGGTGGGCAGATCCTTCTCGATGGAGTAAACACCCGGAATATGGATCGGGGAGAGCTGAGAAGATGTGTGGGCATGGTGCTGCAGGATACCTGGCTGAAGGCGGGAACCATTCGGGAGAATATTGCCATGGGAAAACCGGATGCGACGGAAGAACAGGTGGTTACCGCCGCAAAGCAGGCCCATGCGCACAGCTTTATTATGCGGCTGCCTCAGGGCTATGATACCCTGATCGGTGAATCCGGCGGTGCACTATCCCAAGGCCAGAAGCAGCTGCTCTGTATCGCCCGGGTGATGCTTTGCCTGCCGCCCATGCTGTTTCTGGATGAGGCGACATCCTCCATTGACACACGGACGGAGATTCGAATACAGAAGGCTTTCAGCACCATGATGGAGGGAAGAACCTCCTTCATTGTGGCCCACCGGCTGTCCACGATTCGGGAAGCGGATCTGATTCTTGTCATGCGCGATGGGCACATTGTGGAGCAGGGAACCCATGATACGCTGCTGAGCCGAAACGGGTTTTACGCGCAGCTGTACAAGAGCCAGTTCGCGCATTAATGCAAAACACCTTCCAAACCGGTACACCCGGCGTGGAAGGTGTTTTCTGCTTAATCAAATACGTACATTCCAAAGAAAGCCAGCAGGCCTTCGGGGAGGTTATATTCCATTTCGCATTTATCCGCCAGCTTTCTGACGAAAATGCAGTATGCGGACATACAGGAATACTGGTAGTCAGGAAATCTGCAGGGCTCCCCCTGGGCCTTGGCGCAGGGGCTGCACAAGGCGCAGCCGCTGGCTCCCACAAGGAAACCGGGACAGCCTTCGCTTCGGAACTGTTTGGCCAGACGAATCTGGGCAGCGTTATGGGCTGCTTTTGCCTTCTTGATGGCTGCATGGTCGGATAGATCCGGGATTTCCCATATAGTCTGAAGCACAAGAGCCTTCTTGTGAGAGAGAATTCTCTGGCGCATTTCTTCCGGACTGCCGCAGTCCGGCGGGCAGGAGTAATTTACCCCATATTGTCCGCACAGATTCTCCTGACAGTAGGGGCGGAATGCCGGGTCAAAATCGATCTGAGCCGGGTCAATTACCGCAGCCGCGGCAAACCCTTCCTCAAAAGCATGGGAGATCATTTCATCGGATACCATTTTACCTGCCTCCTTATGTTTTCTTTACTATACTCCCCGGTGGCGGCTCTGTCAAGGAGTCAGCGGAAGTGGTGTTTTGAGGATGCCTATTGACAAAGTTTTTTTCTTGGAGTATGATGTCCTCAAGTAAATATGCGTTCAAGTGCTGCTGGAAAGCGTTCAGCTCCAGCGGAGAATAGTGAATCCGGTCAGAGTCCGGAACGGTACCGCCACTGTATGCGCGGAGGCCTCACTGCGACGAAAGTCAGTCATTGGAGTAATCCGAGAAGGCTATGTGAGGGCTTATGATGCGTAAGTCAGGAGACCTGCTTGATTGCTGTTTCGTCAGCCTCCGCGTTATAGGGATGGCGATTGTTTCTTACCTGCAGAAAATCGGCTGCGGTGCCCATTTTGGGTACCGCAGCTGTTTTTCATCCTGTACCGAAATCCCCTTGCGGTATGGGAATGGGAGCGGAGGATTGCCCGCTGTCCGCGCTCATCGATCGTTTGGGTGTCGGGTATATCTACCCGGCATCCGAACGAACCCGAAGTGTATACGCCCCGAATGGAAGCAGTTACGATACAGCATCTATACGTACTGGAAACGCAGAACCAGTAATACCGGTATACTTTGAAACCGGCAATCATGAAACAAAGGACGTAATCACAGGTACTGAAGAATCGGACATGCGGACTGCCTGTTCGGAATACAAAGTACGCAGAGATCAGATAAGTAAGATTATCACAGATAGTCCGGTACATAGGGAGTGAATCAAAATCGATAACGTTATAGAGGTGATGAACCGTCTGGCTTCAGACGGTGTTCGGGACGGCGTGATGCAGCGGACACACGGAAAGCCCGGATATGCTTACAACGGCATTTCGGATGAAGAGTCGGGGTACGAATCCGAAGGCCTGGAAACAGGAAATCCTGTCTTCATTTCCGACGAAGACTACGATGTGGCTGTGGAAGCGCTTACTGAGGAAACTGCAGAGTACAATACGGAAGATACGGCGATTGTCTTTATGAGCTATGGAACAGAACACGTATCTAACGCTGTTTATGAAAGACTCCAGAAGCGTCTGCATGCTGCCGGCTATCGAAACTACTTTATCGGTACAGTGGAAGGCAGTCCCACGGTGGAGGATGTTTTGAACGAGGTTCAGGGCTCCTGCGCAAAGAGGGTGGTTTTGCTGCCTCTGATGATTGTTGCAGATGATTGCGCCGGCAAAGATATGGCCGGTGATGAGAAGCAGTCCTGGAAGACAGTTTTTTTCGATGCCGGATACGAAGTGGAGTGCGTTCCGAAGGGTACAGGAGAATACGAGGGCATCCGAAAGCTGCAGGTTTCCCGTGCCCGGGCAGTGATGGAGGAAAAGAAGGATGTAATCCTGGTTGTGTCCTTCGGTACGAGCTACTATCAAACCAGGAAAAAAACCATTGAAGCGATTGAAAAGGATATATGTGCAGCGTACCCGGGCTATGAGGTGCGCCGGGCCTTTACTTCTCAGACCATCATCAACATTCTGAACAAGCGGGACGGCTATGATATTGAGAATGTTGCACAAGCCTTGAGCCGGATGGTTCGGGAAGGGGTCAGAAATGTAATCCTCCAGCCAACACATGTGATGACCGGATGTGAATATGATGATATGGTTGCCGAAGCATCCGGGTTTTATGGGAAGTTTGACAGTCTGAAGATTTCTATGCCTGTTCTTGTGGATGACACAGACTATGATGCTTTGGTATCCGTCATCACGGAGGAAACCGCATCTTACGATACCGACGGTACCGCATTGGTGCTGATGGGACATGGAACGGAGCACAATGCAAATGAAACGTATGCAAAGCTGCAAATAAAGTTTACAGATGCCGGACATAAGAATTACTTTATCGGCACTGTGGAGGCTGTGCCTACGGTAGAGGATGTCCTGAGTGAGGTCAAGAAACAGTCTTTCTCGAAGGTTGTGCTTCTGCCGCTGATGATTGTTGCCGGAGATCATGCCACAAATGATATGTCCGGTGATGATGAAGACAGCTGGAAGAGTATCTTTACCAGGGAAGGCTACGAAGTGGAGTGCGTTCTGAGAGGAATGGGGGAATACCCGGGTATTCGCCGGATTATCCTGGATCATCTTCGTGCGACCATTACCGGATAAACGGTCTCACTTGCAGGTTTGTGCGCATACCCTTGTGGTATGCGCACACGCTTACAAAATGACAGGATTCCCATGGACTCCAGGAATTATAGAATGCGAATTGCCCGAAAACAGGGCACTTCAGAAACAAGCAAGGAGGGCACTGTGTGGAACAGAGAATCCCCAGAATCCTGTTGGCAGGCACCAGCAGCGGATGCGGGAAAACAACGGTATGCTGTGCGCTGCTGCAGGCTTTCGTGAACCGGCGCCTGAAAACAGGGGCATTTAAATGTGGACCCGATTACATTGATCCCATGTTTCACAGCAGAATTATTGGGACCGTCAGTGCGAATCTGGATTTGTTTTTCTTTCAGGAGAATACGCTCAGGTTCCTGCTTGCAAAGAATGGCGCGGATTGTGATATCAGCGTAGTGGAAGGTGCCATGGGATTCTATGACGGTATGGGTATCTCCTCGGTCAGGGGAAGTTCCTATGAGATTTCCAAAGTAACCCAAACGCCGGTAATTCTGGTTGTGAATGCAAGAGGAGCATCCATGTCCATCCTCCCGGTCATTCAGGGATTTCTGGACTTCCTCCCGGATAACCATATTGCGGGTGTTCTGCTCAACAAATGTTCCGCTACGACATATCTCGTACTTGCCAAAGCCATTGAGGAACACTTCCAGGGAAGTGTTCGGCCACTGGGATATTTGCCGGTGATGCCGGACTGTGCTCTGGAAAGCCGCCATTTGGGCCTCATCACGGCCAATGAGGTGGTGGACTTAAAGGATAAGCTGACCAGGCTGGCAATTCAGGCGGAAAAAACCATTCGGATCGATGAAATCCTGGAGCTTGCCAAAAATACCGCCCCTCTTGGCTATGAGCATGTTCCTCTACCGCAATACGAGCCGGTTCGGATTGCCTATGCCGATGACGAAGCGTTTTGCTTCCAGTATGCAGACAGTCTGGATGCGCTCAGACAGATGGGTGCTCAGCTGATTCCGTTCAGTCCATTGCGGGGCTCCAAACTCCCGGACGGTGTCCATGGATTGTATCTTTGCGGTGGATATCCGGAATTGTACGCGCGAATGCTCAGTGACAATGAGACAATGAGGACATCAATTCGAGCAGCGCTTGAGCGGGGGCTGCCGTGCATCGCCGAATGCGGCGGATTCATGTATCTGACAGAGGCGATTGGAGTGTATCCAATGGTGGGTTTTTTGCCTGGGCGATGCTTTGATACCGGAAAGCTAACCCGGTTTGGATATGTGACGCTTCGGGCGCAAAAGGATAATCTTCTGTGCGGGGAAGGGGATTCCATCCCTGCTCACGAATTTCATCACTGGGATTGCACACTGCCCGGAAGTGATTTCCGGGCGGAAAAGAGCAGCGGGAAAGAATGGATGTGCAGCGTTGCGACCAAAACACTTTATGCGGGCTTTCCCCATATCCATTTCTACGCGAATCCCAAATTCGCTGCTTGTTTTTACGACGCATGCAGAAAGGAGAAGCATCGGTATGATTGAACATATCAATCCTGCGGACATCGAGAAAAAGAGCTTTGAAATCATTGGTTCTCTTCTGGGGGATCGGCTCCTGGACCCGGAAAAAGAACCGGTGATTAAGCGTGTCATCCACACGACCGCAGACTTTGATTACGTGGATAACCTGGTTTTTTCGGAAGGCGCGGTGGCAAAGGGAATTGAAGCCCTGAAAAACGGCTGCGACATTGTTACGGATACCCAAATGGCGCGTTCCGGGATCAACAAAACCATTCTTGGTCGGTTGGGAGGTCATGTCCACTGCTTTATGTCCGATCCGGATGTTGCCGCGGAGGCAAAGGAGCGGGGAGTAACCCGGGCGATTGTATCCATGGAGCGGGCAGCCAAACTGGACAAGCCCTGTATTTTCGCGGTGGGGAATGCTCCGACGGCGCTGATCTCTCTATGGGAACAGATGAATGCGGGAATTCTGCATCCCGCGCTGATTATCGGTGTGCCCGTTGGATTTGTGAACGTGGTGGAAAGCAAAGAACTGATTCTTTCATCTGATGCGGACTTCATCGTGGCGAAAGGCCGCAAGGGAGGCAGCAATGTGGCGGCAGCCATTTGCAACGCGCTGATGTATCAGATTATGCGGTGAGTATATTGGAAGCATTCATTGAAAAGGACGGAAAGCAGCTTCGTCTTGGTTATACAACGGGAAGCTGTGCAGCCGCAGCGGCGAAAGCAGCGGCCTGGATGCTGCTGACGGGAAAGCGCAAGGAGCGGATTTCTATTCTTACCCCCAAAGGTGTGGTTCTGGAACTTGCGGTTTTGGACATCGCAATGACACAGCAGCGGGTGTCCTGCGCCATTCAAAAGGACAGTGGAGATGACCCGGATGTTACAAACGGAACGCTGATCTATGCGGAAGTATCCCGCTCGCAGGAGCCGGGAGTGTTCATTGAGGGAGGGACAGGTGTCGGTAGGGTAACCAAACCGGGCTTGGACCAGCCGGTAGGAAATGCCGCCATCAATTCTGTTCCCAGGAGAATGATTCAAGAGAATCTTTTGGAAGTGATGGGGCTGACCGATTACTCCGGAGGACTGAATGTTGTGATTTCCGTGCCAGATGGGGAAAGACTCGCGAGCAAAACCTTTAACCCCAGGTTGGGAATTGTGAACGGGATTTCCATTCTGGGAACCACCGGAATTGTGGAGCCTATGAGCGAAAAAGCGTTGGTGGACACGATTCGGGTAGAGCTTCGTCAACGAAGGCAAAGCGGTGCCGAGTACGCTCTGCTTACACCGGGGAATTACGGATCGGATTTTATACGCGAAAGTCTGGGCGTGGATAACGCCGTCTGTGTTCAGACCTCCAATTTCATCGGGGATTCTCTGGATATTTGCAGACAGCTGGGTTTTCGGGGAGCGCTCCTGATTGGACACATCGGAAAACTGGTGAAAATAGGCGGGGGTATGATGAACACCCATTCCAAATATGGCGATTGCCGTATGGAGATTCTCGCCGCGCAGGCGGGAGCCTGTGGGGCAGGGCAGGACACCATCCAACGGATTCTGGAATGTGTAGCCTGTGATGATGCCGTTCGCATTCTCTCGGAAGCTAACCTATGCATGGAAACCATGCAGCGCCTTACGGAGCGTATTGCGTTTCATCTGAAGCATCGGGCTGCCGGAGAGCTGGAAACGGGTGCGATCATGTTTTCCAAGGAATACGGAATTCTCGGAAAAACACAAAACGCGGATGCTCTGTTGAAGAAAATAACGGAGGGATAGAAAATGGTACATTTTGTCGGCGCCGGAAGCGGAGCAGCGGATCTCATAACCCTGCGGGGAGCAAGGCTCCTGTCGGAGGCGGACGTGGTGATTTATGCCGGCTCCCTCGTGAATCCGGAACTTCTGCAATACTGCAAAGCCGGATGCGAAATTCATAACAGCGCCCAAATGACACTGGAGCAGGTGATTGCGGTCATACAGGATGCTGAACGGGATCAGAAAACCACAGTTCGGCTCCATACCGGCGATTCCAGCATCTACGGAGCAGTACGGGAGCAATTTGATAATCTGGAAGAATTGGAAATTGCCTATGATGTTTGCCCCGGGGTCAGTTCCTTCTGCGGGGCGGCATCGTCGCTGAAAACGGAGTATACGCTGCCGGATGTGAGTCAGACCGTGATCATTACCCGGGCAGCCGGCAGAACACCTGTGCCGGAACGGGAATCCATTGAAGCTCTGGCAGCGCACCAGGCTACCATGGTTCTGTTCCTGAGTACATCCCTGACGGAACAGCTGCAAAAGGATTTGCTGAATGGGGGCTATTGCGGCGATACACCGGCAGCGATTGTCTACAAAGCTACCTGGCCGGACGAAAAAATCTACCGCTGCACGGTGGATACGCTTCATAAAACCGTAACTGAAAACGGATTGACAAAAACTTCCCTGATTATCGTCGGACGATGCATGGGGGATGCGTATCTCAGAAGCATGCTCTACCATCCCGGTTTCACCACGGAGTTCCGAGAGGCGACACAGTGAAAAGCGTGGTATTTGCATACAGCCGCCGCGGTTTGGCAACGGCAAGACGGATTGGAGAAGCCCTGTCCGCCGAAGAAAACCATTTCTATTGCGTGGAGCGTTTGGCAGGAGACGGATTCCTTCCGGTATCCAAACCGGTTTACGAAGAATGCTTTCACGGGATGGATGCGATGATTTTTGTTGGCTCCTGCGGCATCGCTGTCCGGCAGATCGCACCCTTTGTTTCCGACAAAAGGAAGGACCCGGCAGTGGTGTGCATCGACGAATTGGGAAGATTTGTGATTCCGATTCTGAGCGGGCATATTGGCGGCGCGAATCGGTTGGCGCGGCGATTGGCTCAACATCTCGGAGCAACCCCCGTAATCACCACAGCAACGGATATCAATCACAGGTTTTCCGTGGATGCCTGGGCCAGTGAAAAGGATTGCTGTATCGACAGTATGGAAACGGCAAAGCGCATTTCTGCCGCCATATTGGAAGAAGATGTCCCATTGGCCAGCGATTTCCCCCTTTGTTCCGGGCTTCCGGCCGGAGTAATCCACGGGGATGCAGGCCCATTGGGGATTTACATCACCTATCGAACGGTGGAGCCGTTTCACAATACCCTCCGGTTGATTCCTAGAGTGCTAAATCTGGGAATCGGCTGCCGCAAGGGAACATCGGCTTTGACAATCCGTCAGGCTGTGCATGCTGTTCTGCGTGAGTATCAAATTGATCCGAGGGCATTGGCTGGGGTATACTCCATTGACCTCAAATCCCGGGAAGAGGGGCTGCTTCAGTTCTGTGAGGAAGAAGCGCTGCCTGTAGAGTTTTACGGTGCCGAACAGCTGCGCAGGCTGCAGGGGGTCTTCACTCCCTCGGAATTTGTGAATACGGTTACTGGAGTAGACAATGTATGCGAACGCTCGGCGATGCTGGGAGCAGAAAAACTAATTGTAAGAAAAACGGCATTCAGCGGCGTTACCGTGGCTGTTGCCATGCGTCATTGGGAGGTACAGTTTGGGTAAAGTGATTGTTGTGGGTATCGGGCCCGGAGATTTTGACAACATGACGATTCGGGCCCACCGGGCTTTGGAAGGGTGCGATACCATTATCGGGTATCATGTTTATGTAAATCTCGTAAAGGACCGGTATCCCGGGAAAGAGTTGATGACAACACCAATGACCAGGGAAACCGTTCGGTGCCAGATGGCGCTGGACGAGGCTCGAAAGGGGAAAAATGTGGCAATGGTCTGTTCCGGGGACAGCGGTATTTACGGGATGGCCGCCCTGATCTATGAACTGCGGGGAGAAGATTCCAATCCCGAGGTGGAGGTTATTCCCGGCCTGACGGCTGCATGCAGCGGCGCGGCCATACTTGGAGCGCCTTTGACGCATGATTTCGCGGTCATCAGCCTCAGCGATCGGCTGACGGATTGGAATGTGATTGAGAAAAGACTGATGTTTGCCGCACAGGCAGATCTGGCGATTGTTCTGTATAATCCTGCCAGCCACGGAAGGCCCGACCACCTGCGCAGGGCTTGTGAGATCCTGCTGAGGGTTCTGCCGGAGGATCGTCCCTGCGCCGTTGCCCGGAATATCGGAAGGGAAGGTCAGAGCCGCAGCTTCTATACGCTGGGGCAGCTTGGGAACGCGGATGCGGACATGTTCTGCACGGTATTTGTCGGAAACGGAAGTACAAAGATGATCGGAGGGAATATGGTAACCCCCAGAGGATATCGAAATGTATAATTTCTGTGTTTTTGCCGGAACCACCGAGGGCAGGGAACTGGTGGAGTTCCTTTCCTCCCAGAACGTGACACTGACAGCCTGCGTTGCGACGGAATACGGTGAAACGCTGATTCCCCCTGCTCCCAATCTGACGGTTTCCGCGAAAAGATTGACACCGGAACAGATGGAGGAACTGTTTCGGAAGGAGCATTTTGATTTGGTTGTGGATGCTACGCACCCATACGCCAATTTAGTCACGGAGAATATTCTCTCAGCATGCAAAGCTTCCGGTGTGGAGTACCTCCGTTTGCTTCGGGACGGAGGAGCCCAGACGGAAGATGCAGTCTACGTTTCGGACGTTTCGGAAGCCGTAGAATATCTGGATACTACCGATGGAAACATTCTCCTGACCACCGGAAGCAAAGAGATTCATAAATTCTCTGCTCTTCGGGATTTCGGGAATCGGGTATACGCCAGGGTTCTCCCTATGGAGGAGTCTCTGCGGCTTTGCGGTGAAGCGGGCTTGAAGCCATCCCATATTCTGGCGATGCAGGGCCCTTTTTCGGTGGAAATGAATACGCAGATGCTCCGATGCACCAGAGCCCAATTTCTGGTAACCAAGGATTCCGGTACGGCAGGGGGCTTCGAGGAGAAAATCGCTTCGGCCAGAGACGCCGGTGCAAAAGCGGTCATCATTGGACGGCCTCCCCAGCGGGATGGTGTGTGCCTTTCGGGTGTGCTGTCCATCCTGTGTCAAAGGTTCTCCCTGCGGTGGAGTCCCAGGGTGGATGTAATTGGAATTGGCCCCGGAAGCCCGGATATGATTTCCTGCGGAGCAAGAGAGGCTGTTTCCAAAGCGGATTGTGTGATCGGCGCACAGCGAATGGTTGATGCGTTCCATACAGACGGAAAACCGTTTTATCATGCGATCACTCCCAACCAAATCTCCGAATTGATCCATAACCACAGGGAATACCGCCAGTTTGCTGTGGTCATGTCCGGAGATGTTGGCTTTTTCAGCGGCGCGAAAAAGCTGCTTCCGTTTCTTGAAGATTGCAAAGTTCGTGTGTTTCCCGGTATCAGTTCCCTGGTCTATCTGTGCGCCAAGCTGGGAACATCCTATGAAGATGTAGCTACCGTCAGCTTGCACGGAAGGAATCGCAGTTTAATTCCCGATGTGCTCAGGCACAGACGTGTGTTTGTACTTGTGGGAGGAGAAAACGGTGCGGGAAAGCTGTGTGCGGAGCTTACAGCCGGCGGGCTGGGCGATGTTACGGTCAGCGTGGGAGAAAAACTGAGCTACCCGGAGGAAACCGTCACCATGGGGAGCGCGCGTGAGCTGGCGCATCGTACCTTTGATGCATTGAGTGCCGTGCTGGTGGAAAACCCTGGGGCAAACCCGGTGGTAACCTATGGAATGGATGATGAACGGTTTTTCAGAGATCCGTCAGTTCCGATGACAAAAAGCGAAGTCCGAAGTGTGTGCCTTTCCAAGCTGCGGCTGACAAGAAAATCTGTATGTTGGGATATTGGCGCCGGATCCGGAAGCGTTGCCATCGAGATGGCGCTTCTGGCAACAGAGGGGCATGTGTATGCCATTGAACGAAAAGAGGAAGCCGTAGAGGTCATGCGCGAGAATATCCGGCGGTTTGGCGTGGAGAATCTTTCCGTTGTAGCCGGAACGGCTCCCGAAGACTGTGAGATGCTTCCTGCCCCAACCCATGTTTTTATTGGGGGCAGCAGTGGGAATATGAAACAGATCCTGAAAATGCTGCTTCAGAAGAATCCCAATGTTCGGATTGTTGCCACTGCTATTACCTTGGAATCCATTGCGGAGCTTACGGAGTCTCTCCGGGAGTATGCGGTAGGCGAAGTGGTATGTATCCAGGCTGCCCGCGGAAAAAAGGCGGGAGCATATCATCTGATGATGGGACAGAACCCGGTTTACATCTTTACAATGCAGGGGGAAAAGCGCTGATGTGGTCATTTGCTGCGCTGATGATCGGTTTTGGTATGGATTTGGTGCTGGGCGATCCCCATGGAATACCGCATCCGGTGATTGCTATCGGAAAGCTGATCAGCTGGGCGGAGAAAGCTTTCCGAAGCGTTTTTCCCAAGACAGCTGCCGGGGAAAGAATTGCAGGTGCGGCGGTTTGGATTTCGGTTTCCGGAATCTCCTTTCTCGTAAGCGCGCTGGTGCTCTTCCTTTTCTATCGGATTTCTCCCTGGCTGGGACTTGCCGCGGAGAGCATCCTGTGCTGGCAGATTCTTGCCGCAAAATCCCTGCGGGATGAAAGCATGAAGGTATATGCGGCTCTGAAGTCAGGGGATACAGAGCTGGCACGTCATGCCGTTTCCATGATTGTGGGGCGGGATACGGCGGTACTTGACGAAGCTGGAATTACCCGGGCTGCCGTGGAAACCGTTGCGGAGAACACATCGGATGGAGTTGTGGCTCCCCTTGTGTTTCTCACTCTGGGCGGGGCACCGCTTGGGTTGTTCTACAAAGCGGTGAATACCATGGATTCCATGCTCGGTTATGTGGACCCTCCCTATAAAAACATCGGACTTGTTCCGGCAAAAATGGATGACCTGATGAACTACATTCCCGCCAGGCTCAGCGCACTGCTGATGCTGCTGGCGGGGGGCATATTGGGTATGGATATCCAAAACGGGTGGAAAGTATTCAGGAGGGACCGGTATAACCATGCAAGCCCCAATTCGGCCCAGACCGAATCTGTTTGCGCGGGACTGATGGGCCTTCAGCTTGCCGGGGACGCATGGTACCACGGTGTTCTCCACCGCAAGAAATACATCGGCGACCCTATCCGCTGCATTGAGATGGAGGACATTCCCCGCTGCTGCAGATTGATGTATGCGACATCCATCCTTGCCTTGATTCTTTGTGCTTCAATTCGGTTTCTGATCCTGCTGTAAGGGAGCGAGAATATGCTGTACCAAACAAAAAACCCGCACGGGGGAGATATCTACGGAGGAAAGGTTCTGTTGGATTTTTCCGCCAATACAAACCCGCTGGGTACGCCTCCCGGGGTTTTGAAAGCCGTTCAGGATGTACTCACACAGCTGCACCGGTATCCGGATCCCTATTGCAGGAGCCTTGTACATGCCATTTCGGAGCACGAAGGGGTGCCCGAGGAGTATATCCTGTGCGGCAGTGGAGCGGCAGAACTGATCTATTCCTACTGCCAGGCCGTCAAGCCTGTATGCGCGTTGGAATTGGCACCCACCTTTTCCGAATACGCCTTGGGACTGGAAATGGTTGGCTGCAAGGTGGATCGGTATGCGCTCAGCCAGGAGATGGAATTTGCGGTCGACAGAGAATTGCTGAAATATGTCGCAGATACAAAACCGGATGTTCTGTTTTTATGCAACCCCAACAATCCTACGGGGAAAACGGTGGATCGGGGGCTTATGACGGAAATCCTGGAGCTTTGCACCCGGCAGGGGATACTTCTTTTTGTTGACGAATGCTTTCTTGATTTGTGCGAAAACGGCGAGAGCCTGAAGCCTCATCTTACCGGTAATCCAAATCTGTTTCTGCTGAAGGCGTTCACAAAAAGCTACGGAATGGCAGGCCTTCGCCTGGGATACTGCCTTTGCTCAGACAGCGCGCTTCTGCACAGGATGTCCCAAACAGTGCAGCCATGGAATATTTCCACGCCTGCCCAGGCAGCCGGCATTGCCGCGTTGAAAGAACGGGAATTTCTTCAAAGATCCAAGGCGCTGATCCGCGAGGAGCGCGGGTGGCTGAAAAACGAACTGGAAAAAGCGGGCTTGCCTGTTTGCGATTCGGAGGCAAACTATCTTCTGTTTCTGGGGCCTGGCTTTCTTTCGGAAAAACTGAGGGAAAAAGGAATTTCCATCCGGGACTGCAGCAACTATCACGGACTGGGCAGGGGATGGTACCGTATTGCCGTCAGGACCCACGAAGAGAATGCGGTACTGATCGATGGAATCCGATCCGCGATAAGGGAGGATTGACGATGGCAAAAACCATCATGGTTCAGGGAACAATGTCCAACGCGGGAAAAAGTCTCCTGTGCGCAGGGCTTTGCCGCATTTTTCATCAGGACGGGTATCGGGTTGCGCCGTTCAAAAGTCAGAATATGGCACTGAACTCCTTCATTACCAGAGATGGTAAGGAAATGGGACGAGCCCAGGTGGTGCAGGCGGAAGCTGCCGGCTTGGAGCCGGATGTCCGCATGAACCCCATCCTGCTGAAACCTACAACAGATGTGGGCAGTCAGGTCATTGTGAACGGCGTTGTTCAGGGGAATATGCGCGCCATGGAGTACTATAAACGCAAAAGAGAGTTCCTGCCTGCGGTAATGGATGCGTTTCACTCCCTGGCGGAGGAAAATGATATCATTGTGATTGAAGGAGCGGGAAGTCCTGCGGAAATCAACCTCAAAGAGGAAGACATCGTCAACATGGGGTTTGCGAAGATGGTGGATACCCCGGTAATTCTGGTGGGGGACATTGACCGGGGAGGTGTTTTTGCCCAGCTGTACGGCACGGTTGCCCTCCTGGAAGAGGAAGAGCGAAGCAGGGTTAAGGCAACGGTTGTGAATAAATTCCGGGGAGATCGCAGGATTCTGGAGCCGGGAATCCGAATTCTGGAGGATTTGTGCGGGGTCCCGGTTGCGGGAGTAGTCCCCTATGTAAATGTGGATATCGATGAGGAAGACAGCCTTTCCCAGCGTTTTGACAGAGCCCAGGATCGAAAGCTGTTGGATATCGCGGTGATTCGTCTTCCAAGGATTGCCAATTACACGGACTTCAGCCCCTTTGAACGCTATGAGAATGTTTCGCTGCGGTATGTAGAGTCCGTTGGGGATCTGCAAATACCGGATCTGATTCTGATTCCCGGGACGAAGAGTACGATTTCCGATCTGAAGTGGCTCCGTCAGAGCGGTCTGGAAGCGGCGATCATGAAGTCTGCTTCACTGGGAACGCCGGTGATCGGCATTTGCGGAGGCTATCAGATGCTTGGAGAGCTGATCCGGGATCCCGATCAGGTGGAGGCCTCCGGTATGACAGAAATTGTGGGTATGGGACTGCTTCCGCTGAAGACAGTCTTCCGCGGTGAGAAGGTTCAGACACAGGTTACCGGAGTGTTTCAGGGTGTGGAAGGGCTGCTGGATATTCTGAACGGAATGCGCTACCAGGGATATGAAATTCACATGGGAAGAAGCGGAGAAAATCTTCCGCCCCTTGTTGGAACCGGAAATGTGTACGGAAGCTATGTTCACGGAATCTTTGATGCCCCGGGAATTGCGGACGCGATTCTGAAACGCATTTGCAAGCAAAAGGGGATTCAGCCGGAGGCGCTGGGAACCAGTGACATGATGCAGTATAAGCAGCGGCAATACGATTTGCTTGCTGACGCGATCCGGGAGAATATGGATATGAAGCTCATTTACCGTATCCTGAACCGGGAGATTTGATATGACAGGGCGGGTTCATATCTACTGCGGAGATGGGAAGGGGAAAACAACCGCGGCAGTCGGTTTGGCAATTCGTGCCGCGGGAGCTGGAAAGCGTGTCCTGTTTACCCAATTTTTCAAGGACGGCAGTTCATCGGAAATCCGTATCCTAAACCAAATCGACGACATTCAGGTGCTGCACAAACAGACCGTTCGCGGCTTCTTCTCCCGGATGACCCCGGAGCAGCGGGAAATTGCGGCAAGGGATTATACACAGCACTTCAGAGAAATCTGTGCGCTGTGCCGGGACAAGGATGTATTGATTCTGGATGAAATTATCTCCGCCTGCAACCATGGAACCATTCAGGAATGCGAATTGGTAAGCTTCCTGGAAAACCGTCCCGAAAACCTGGAAGTGGTGCTCACTGGAAGGAACCCTTCCAGTGAGCTTATGGCAACCGCGGATTATGTTACAGAAATGGGAAAGATCAAACATCCCTTTGACCAGGGAATTGCTGCACGCAAAGGAATTGAATACTGAAAAAAACAGGCAGTTGACATAAGAAACATCAACTGCCTGATTCAGATACGTATTTAACCCTTGGTCAGAACCATAGAGTAGGTGGCACCGGCGGTTACTTCGGTGGCATCTACACCGGTCATCGCGTACTCTCCGTCAATGTAGAACGCCCAATAGGTCTGGTCCTTGTCCCAATCGGCGGAAACTCCGTTGACGGTTGTCACATAGAGACCGTATTCGCCGTCCTCGCCTTCGATCAGGCCCTGGTCCAGAAGGGCTTCGCCGACAGTGGCTTTCTGCGTTGTGATGTCGAAGGAGGTTTCTTTTCCTTCCAGGTCCGTTACAACAAAGGTAAAGGAAGTCCCTGCTGCCTTTGTTTCGTTGGCTTTGCCGCCGCATCCAACTGCCGTAAGTGCCATTGCCGCAATCAGCGCCGCACAGAGGATCAGCCGTATCATTTTGTTCAAGCTGTTTTTGTTCATGGTGTCAATCTCCTTATCCTGTTTTTCCGGACACAACACTGGCCCTCGCAGCAATGACCGGATAAGCTGCCGGATATTCCGACTCGGTGTATCATCACTCAGCCTTCTCGGAGGATCCAATGACCTGTCCTTTCCACTGCGGCATGGAAAGTGAGAATAATGAACTCTGCAGCACACCTTACGGCGACGGGCTCGTGCGGGCTTTTCACCCGCTTCCCCAGACAGCGAAAGTATTATACCACACCTGGCAGCCTATTTCAATGGGTTTGACGAAGAAAGCTTGGGTATGTGCAAATTGACATTGCACAAAAGCGGAAATTATGATAAAATACACCTATAAAAGCAGCCATGGGAAGCATATTTCCTTCGGCTGCAACTAAGGGGTTTCTTATGAACAACGATGCCTTTTCGCAATGCCATCCGCTGACAAATTTCCTGTTTTTTGTTGGAGCAATTGGCTTTTGCGCTGTAATACAGCATCCGATTTACTTGTTGGCCGGCGCGGCGGGGGCGGCAGGATACTACCTGCTCCTGAACGGGAGAAAGGGCTGGAAACTGATTGGCGGTTTGATTCCGGTTTTTGCGGTGCTGTCAGCGCTGAATCCGCTCCTGAACACCTATGGGAAAACAGAGTTGTTTACCGTATTCGGAAGGCCTTACACCATGGAAGCGCTGTTGTATGGGATGGTGATTGCCGGAATGCTGGCAGTGATGATTCTATGGTTTGGATGCTACAGTGCTGTGCTGACCAGTGATAAATTTGTGTGTCTGTTCGGTGGATTGATTCCGTCTCTTTCACTGCTGTTGGTGATGATTCTGAGAATGATTCCCAGTCTGACCCGCAGAGCCAAACAGATTTCTGACACCAGAAAATCCATTGGGAAAGGATTGACCGGTGCTGAAGGAAACAAAGAAAAGATTCAAGGCGGTATGCGCATCCTGTCCGCGTTAACGGATTGGGCTCTGGAGGGAAGCATTGTTACCGCTGACTCTATGCGTTCCCGCGGGTATGGCTGTGCCAAGCGTTCAAGCTTCCAGATTTACCGGTTTACAGTGCGGGATTCTGTTCTGATTGGTTTGATGGCCGTGTTTTCACTGGGAACAATGCTCTTTGGAGGCGTAGATGCTGAGTTCACTCCTGAAATCCATGTGGACAATCCAACGTGGGGACTTGTGTGTTATTGCGCTTTCCTGGTGATCCCGCTTCTGCTTCATGGAAAAGAGGCAGTATGCAGGAGTATCGCTCTTAAAAAAGTCTAATTCCGATTCCTTGGAGCGTTTGTGATGAAAAAAGCAACTGTTTTCAATATTTTCTTGATCTTGGTTCTGATTCCGGCGACGCTTTTTCTTGGAACAAAGCTCAAAGGAAGGTGGTACTATCTTACAAGCACACTCATGGTAATCGAAATCATGATCCCGTTTTTCCTGGCTTTTGAAACCAGAAAGCCCCAGGCTCGGGAGTTGGTTACCCTTGCTGTGATGTGCGCACTGGCAGTTGCTTCCCGTGTTGCGGTAATGATTCCGAATTTTAAGCCCATGACCGCAATTATCATGATTACCGGGATCGCCTTCGGTCCGGAGGCCGGGTTTATGACCGGAGCCATTGGCGCCTTTGCCAGCAACTTCTTTTTCAGCCAGGGCCCATGGACACCCTGGCAGATGATGGCTTATGGGCTGGGCGGATTCCTGGCGGGGCTTCTTTTTTGCCGGCGGAGAACCGCTCGGAATCCGGTTTTTCTCGCGGTTTACGGTTTTCTTTCGATTGTGCTTTTCGTCGGACCGCTGTTGGACTGCTGCACGCTCTTTACTGTCAGCAATCATCTGTCCTGGAAATATGCGGCCGCGGTCTTTGGCGCGGGACTAACCTACAATCTCCAGCATGGAGCCGCATGTGCCGCTACGATGCTGTTATTCAGCAAACCGCTCCTTTCCAAGCTGGACAGGCTGAAGGAAAAGTACGGAATGATGGATGCCAGGACAGCATAACGGAAAATCCCCATATTCTCCGTCCCAAATATCCCGAAAGCCGTATTTTTTCGAAAAATAATACTTGATTTTATGGAAAGGGTATGCTAGAATAAATCGGTCTGAAATCAAGGTGAGTCCTCTGCGACAGATGTACGCATGAACGCCTAATATTTAAGGAGGACAAGAAAATGGATTTGGTTAAGGCACTCAACAGCCAGTACATGAAGGAGGAGCTGCCCGAGGCTCGGGTTGGCGATACCGTTCGTGTTCATGTGCGCATCAAGGAAGGCTCCCGTGAGCGTATCCAGGTGTTCGAAGGCACCGTCATCGCCCGCAAGCATGGCGGCATCGGTGAGACCATCACCGTTCGCCGGATTTCCTATGGCGTGGGCTGCGAGAAGGTGTTCCCCCTGCATTCTCCCAATGTAGCGATGATCGAAACCGTCCGTAAGGGCAAGGTCCGCCGCGCCAAGCTGTACTACCTGCGTGATCGTTTTGGTAAGTCCGCGAAGGTCAAGGAGAAGGTCTAACGTTCAAATTCATAAAAAAGGAGGGCTTTGCCCTCTTTTTTTATTGGAAAAATTGGGAAAAATTCTCAATTTGTTATAGAATTCCCTGTGAGAATATGCTACAATGGCACGGGATTTATTCTGATAGAAACATGATTCTTTGGAGGTCATACTGTGAACAATGGTAATGGATCCGACGAGAAAGAACAGAATCTGAGCTGGAAGCAGAACCTTGTCCTGTATCTGCACGACTTGGTGATTTATGTATCGGTTATTCTTCTGATTTTCCTTCTGCTTTTCCGGGTGATTGTGGTTGACGGTGATTCCATGTATTCAACACTGTGGGATGGGGATTATCTCTTGCTTCTGAGCAATTTAATCTACCCGAATCCTGAGGTGGGGGATATTGTGGTTGTCAGCAAACAAAGCTACGATAGTGGCTCTCCGATTGTGAAGCGTGTGATTGCATCGGAGGGACAGATCGTAGATATTGATTTTGAAAACGGTATTGTTTATGTGGATGGGCTTCCGCTTCAGGAGGAATATATCAATACAGCAACGAACTTACAGGAGGGAATGAGCTTCCCGCTGCTGGTGGAGAAGGACTGCTATTTTGTTATGGGAGATAACCGAAATAATTCCAGAGACAGCCGAAGCCCGGATATCGGGCAGGTTGACCGCAGAGAAATTCTCGGCAAAGCCATTTTTCTGATGATTCCCGGTACCGACGGCGGAAAGCGTACAAGAGATTTTGGCAGAATTGGAGCAATAGGATAATGGATCGTAAGGACGAGATGAATATCCAATGGTATCCCGGTCATATGACCAAAACCCGGCGCCAGATCGAAGCGGATCTGAAACAGGTGGATGCCGTATGTGAAATCGTGGATGCGCGCATCCCGATTTCCAGCCGGAATCCCGATATTGACGTAATCTGTGCCGGAAAACCCCGTATTGTCGTTCTCAACCGCATGGATCTGGCGGATCCTTCCGCCACGCAGAGGTGGGAAGCCTTCTTCAGGCAGAAGGGAATGGCCGTCATATCTACGGACTGTAAAACCAGAAAGGGGATTGCGGATTTCACGCCCGCCGCGAGAAAAGCCTGCGCGCAGAAGCTGGAACGTGATGCCGCTAGGGGAATGAGCAGACCTGTTCGGGTGATGATTGTAGGGATCCCCAACGTGGGAAAATCCACGCTGATCAACCAGATATCGGGAAAGAAAGGCGCAAAAGCCGAAAACCGTCCCGGAGTTACCCGCGGGAAGCAGTGGGTCAGTGTTGACAGAAGCCTTCAGCTGCTGGACACACCCGGTATTCTTTGGCCGAAATTTGAGGACCCGGAGGTTGGCTTGAAACTGGCCTATACCGGAGCTGTAAAAGA
>CALYTB010000009.1 GCA_945486035.1 uncultured Clostridia bacterium | reverse complement strand
AACTGTTCTTCGCCAGAAATGAAGATGCCATCAAGCATACGGATGATACCTATGGTCGGCGGCTCTTTCGTCTGGCAGACAACATCGTACACAATGATCAGGATGCGGAAGAAAGTGTCAATGACACCTATATGAAGGCGTGGGATACGATTCCTCCCCAGAGACCGGAGCATTTCTTTGCGTACATAGCCAAAATCTGCCGGAATTTCGCTCTGAAAAGAATTGATTGGCAGAAGGCGAAAAAACGGAATGCGGAGGTGGTCAGTCTGACACAGGAAATGGAAAACTGCATCCCGGATACATACCGTGACATGGAAGCAGATACCCGCGAGTTGGGCCGGATTTTGGAC
This sequence comes from uncultured Clostridia bacterium, assembly GCA_945486035.1. Lineage (GTDB taxonomy): Bacteria > Bacillota > Clostridia > Oscillospirales > Oscillospiraceae > Faecousia. Next base: position 33,596 of record CALYTB010000009.1, on the reverse strand, counting down.
GCATTCCTGCGAACCCTGACACCGGAGAATCAGATGGTGTTTCTGCGCCGGTACTGGTATGTGGATACCATTGCCGATATTGCGGTTCGGTATGGTATCAGTGAAAGTGCCGTACAAATGCGGCTGAATCGAACAAGAAGCAAATTGGCAATGTACCTTGCAAAGGAGGGAATCAAGGTATGAATGGAAAGGATATCTTTCTGGGACTCAGATATGTTGGGGACGATCTGATTGAGAAAGCGGAATATGGTCAGTTCCCTGTAAGTGGTGAAAAGCAAGAGAAAACACATGGCCGCATCCGCCGTCCACTTTTGCTGGCGGCGCTGATTGCCTTGCTGCTGATGCTGGTGGGCTGCGGCATTGTGTATGTACTGCATTTGCAGGATCTCAAAATTGGTGAGCAAACCGTTCCTCAGACACTGTATGACACCTCCGGCAGCCGAATCGGTGAGACAGAAGTGGAACTGGATGTACTATCCATGCAAGGCATTAAGGGTAGTCCCAATTATCTGGCGAATCAGGAGTGGCTTGCATTCACCAACAGCTATACCCATACCGGAGGAGAATACTGGGAGAGCGAGCCGGAATACTGGGCATACAGCGTGCAAAATCAGGAGATGGTGGACAAGCTGGACGAGATCTGTGCCAAATATGGTCTGAAAATCATCGGAAAGCCATGGCATGAACACATTGATTGCAATCCATTTCTTACACTCCTTGGCATTGACAGCCTGCTGAAACCCAATGCCGATGCAGCACTTTCCATTCCCACAGGACGCTTTTTCCCCGGTGGCTCCTTTACAATTTACGGAACGCTGGAGCTTGCGAATACGGATAGTATGTTTACATACCATTGTGTCAAAAAAGATGTGTTCTACGATGTGTTTGGATATGTTGATGCGGATTCTGTGTCACAACGAAACTACACAACCATGGACGGTGTGAATCTTCTCCTGTTGGAATCGGATCAAAGTGGAATGATTTTGGCAGACAGGGAGGATTGCTTCCTGAGCCTTAGCATTGACCTGACAGGAGATGTATCCCTGAAACAGATCGCGGAATGCTTCGACTTTACTGTCCACACCAATCCGCCGGATGCTACCGCTGCGGATGCCAGGGAGCAGGCATCCCTTGAAGAAATGAACAGCAGGCAGGGAGACCCCAATATTCTCCGGCGCCCCACCTATGGAGAATACATTGCGGATTTGATTCAGAGCGATGAGATGCATCGTTCATTTAACCCCGAATACACACCGCCTTCCAAAGCATATGCTTTCTATGACGTGGATGGAAACGGAACAGAGGAACTGCTCATTTTCTACAACGGTTACATTGGCAGCATTGTAGGCATGAAAAACGGAATAACCGACGACGGAAAATCCTACCACATGTATTTGTGTGAAGACAATGTTCTGGTTGATTTTGATTCTGAACCCAATGGTCTCGGAGAGTACTGGTATCATATCTTCCGATTTGCCAACGATGGTGACCCGGTTTTCTCGAATCCGAAGGAGCAAAGCATTGTCCGGCTGAAAAAATGCGCGGATGGAACCTGGTGGCGAACCTCCTCCACAGAGCATTACGTTGATTTTGACACAGAAATATCCGAGTCGGAAGCTATGGAAATTCTGAACTCCTATAAGCCGGTAGATTTGGAGACACGGCCTTTGACACAATTTGAAGATCCGTAATCTCTGTCACGCGACTAGCAGCTAACCTATCTCGATTTTATAAAAAAATGAATCCTTCAGAAATAATGCCATATTAACGCCAAGCCATTTTGAGGGCCTTTCAAACCGCCTCAAAATGTTATAAAAACCTCCGTTTTCGTGTTGAAAACGGAGGTTTTTTTGGAGCTAGTGACCTGACTCGAACAGGCGACCTTCTCATTACGAGTGCTGTTTTTTACGTTTTATATTGTTTTGAAAATTGCTGAAAGTTGCTGTTTCCCTAGGTATTTTCTGCTTTGATCGTTTTGAATCGTTTGGCTACCATAGAGTATCTTTTTGTATCTTTGGTAGCCAAATGGTAGCCAAGCTTTCGGTACAAAATAACGGACATATACCCGGACAGGCGAAAGAAAAACCAGGAGCAGCTGCCCCTGGTTTCAGCTATCTGTTCAGATACTCATGAAGCTCCTCCAGCCACCGGGGAACCCGGGAGCCGATGGTACGCAGCTCTCCGTTTCTGTATTCCGCAACCAGTGTGAAGCCGTTGTCGTGTCGTAGAACTCCGCCTTGTTACGGTATGACAGAACCTTTGCCACAGCCTCCCAGCGGCTCGCAAAGCGGCGAATTACATCATCACAAGGAATGTCATGCCCGCCACGCCTAGCCATGCCGTGCCTCGCCTCGCCTCGCCTGCCAAACCTCGCCACGCCATACCGAACTTTGAATTTATGCTATTATCCCGCGAAAAACTACTTATTTGTGTCCTCCCGCTCCATGGTTTCATCGATTGCCCTATTGATGAAAGCATTCACGCTTTCACCACGATGGGCGGCGTGAATCTGGACTGCATCCTTTTTACCCTTTGGCATGGTGAGATTCACGCGGTCATAGTTTTCCCTCATGTATTTGTTTACGGCACGCTGTGCAGCCTTGCTGGTTGCCATACTCCAATCCTCCATTCTACAATGTGCCGTGAAACACACAGCAATTCCATTGTGTGATTATTATACCACGTTTTTATATCTGCGTAAATATAAAACATCTACATATTTGCGCAGATATATTTGTGAATTATCCCATCTTGATATATCTGTGCAGATATAGTATTCTGTAGCCAGAACGAAGGGGACAACAGAGGCCACCCGGTAAGCGACCCCTTTCAAACGCTACAACATGGGTGAACAAATTATACAGGAGGTACACACAATGAGCATGAACGAACTGGAAGCCAAGGTTAACGACCTTCGGGAGCTTCGCCGCATGGCGGAGGAGCTGGCTACAGAGATCACCGCCGCCGAGGACGATCTGAAAGCCTACATGACCGCCAGCGGGGCGAACGAGCTGAACGGCCCCAGCTTCAGGATCACCTGGAAAGAGGTCACCAGCAGCCTCCTGGACGGCAAGGCCCTGAAGGAAGCGGCCCCGGAGCTGTGGAAGCGGTTCGCCAAACAGACCACCACCCGCCGCTTTGTCCTGAGCGCATAAGAAAAGCCCCTTGCATCAGCCCGCCAAGACACGATGCAAAGAGCCTAACGCCAACCCACCCAGGGAGGCGCCTACATTGTAGGCCAGCCTCCCCGCAATGTCAATAACAAACTGGAGGAATCTGCATGAAATTGAATTATGAGCTTGTCAGCCACAAGGAGCTGACCGAAACAGAGAAGATCATTCTTGCTTTACGGGGAGAGGGCTTCTGCTTCATCCGCTACAATGGCGTCCTCAAGATCAACAAGGCGCTCCCTAAGTCAAAGACCCTTGCCCGGATCGCTGCCGCTATGTGGCAGTTTGACAACCTTCTTGACTGCACCGATGAGGCGCAGATGGACGAACTCTATCAGCGGGTGAAACAGATCGCCGGAGAGAACGCAGCCGCGCAGATCAATAGGGCATGGAACGAGGCCCTACATGAGAAGCGGGCCAGAAAAAAGAAAAGAGCTTAGAAGCTCAAAACCGCCACGCTTCCAGCCCCGGAGGCATGGCGGTTTTTGTCCCGGATTCGGTGTAGGTTTGTCACCGATATCGCTTTTTCCCGGTTTTGTTTCAGTCCTCGTATTTTTCCAAAATCATCCGAAAAACCTCGCATTTCGCATAATCCCCGGCGCAGAAAAGGCGGATCTGCTTATTGCGCTCCTGCGTGTATCGGAAACGAAGTTCAATCGCTTCAGCTTCGCCGACACCCTCACAAACGATTTTGCGCTTCTCATCGTTCCGATAGAACGGACACCCGATCTGGGATTCCCACAGACTTGACAACGCCATCAGCCTCCTGTATAACAGAATTGGTACAACCCAACTCCTGCCTACAGAGGCCAGCCTTCCGGTTATTTTCCGGGAGGCTGTCCGTGTTTTGTGAGCGTTTTGTTTGCCTCGAACAACTCCAGCCAATCCACAAGACGCATAGTCACAAGCCACGGCTTCCTGTTTCTCCTGTGGAACAAAGCCGGAACACCGTCCTGCATCCGCTGGCTGTCCCGGATCGCTTGCTCCATGGCCTCGCCAACATTCAGTTTTTCCGCCCGCTTGACCTCCATGTGGATACCAGGGAGGCCGACCACATCCGGGATTTCCCCGAAGGTCAGGGAGCCGCCCCGCTGGCAATCATACCCCCGCTCCCGGAGAATGGCCGCCAGCTCCCGCTCACCGGATGCGCCCTTGCGCTGTGACTTACTGCTCATTTATCCCCTCAATCAGATTCGTGGCGGAAGCTATTTGCTTGACAGATTCGGGAATTTTGGCAAAGTCCTTTTTCTGAGCCATGATTGCTCGATAATCCCGCTTGAAATTGGAGGCAATTACTGTTTGCAGCTCACTGAAATTCACCGCCGCCCATGTTCTCAGCATATTCGGACTGCCAACGGCTCTCTGAACATCTGGAGGAAGCTTGGCAAATTCTTCCATATAGCCATAGGAGGAGTTGCGGAGCGCATTTGTAACCAGCTCCCATGCGTCCTGCTCGTTCAAACCGCCTTGATCTCGGAGAATGGAGATTTGCTCCTTAATCTGCCCAGGAACAGGCATAAACCCCTTCTTGTCAGTCGAGACATAGGACTTAACTGCTGCCTGCACCAATGTGGCTGGTTCGTCCGCAAACTGCTCTTGCCAAAGTGTTACCTTCAGCTGTGCTGCGGAATCTGTCATCCCACGGAAAGAGTCCGGGTAAAACGCCTGCAAGGTTGCAAGCACTTGGTATGTGTCTTGTTTGGTCATTCGCCGAATTCCTCCATATACAATCGGGCCAGACGGTCAACACCGCTCTCATAGCCCCCTTTTTTCTGCTGCTGATTCATTCCCCAGCCCTGCTTATGGCATTTCCTGACCACAAGGTTCCAGTCCCGCCACTTGTTTTTATTCCCGGTAGCCTGCGCTGACTCATCGACATAAGCGATACACCGCTTGACCTCAGCCTCTCCAAGGTCATTTATCAGGCGGTTGTATTCGTCATCGGTGAGCTTGACCCAGCCAAATTCACCATGAGGTTTTCTGGTTATTTTGGTTGGTGCGGGCGGCTTGTCCGCCTTACTCTCATTGGATTGGATAGGATATGGATTGGATATGGACTGGACATGGATAGGAGGGTCACTTGGCTGACTTTGGCTGTACTTGGCTGCACTTGGCTGTACTGCTTTTCCCTTTGCGTTCGTCGATTGTGTATCGCAGAACGCTATGTATCTGTCAATCTGGCTTGCAACCGCTTGAAACGCCACATCTACCGCCACGTCATCCCCAGAATACGCATCACCTCCGAAGCGATACGAGAAAGCGGCACGCATGAGAACACCGAATTGTTCATCTGAGAATTTCCGGGTGATAGCCATGACTTCCGGGAACAGTACAAGCGTTTCCTGTTTCTTTCGTGCCGTACAGATCACCTCCCAGAAAGGGAATACCGGGCGATTGTGACCGTCTCGCCATAGCGATTCATCCGGGTGACCATCTCCCGCCGGATGGGGTAACCGGCTTTCTTGAGGTCATTGATCCGGGAGGCCAGCCGCATGATCCCGTATTCCTGCATTGCTTCCAGGCTGCTGATGCTGCCGCACGTCTCCAGGTGGCGGAGGATTCGTTCTGTTTGGTTCAAACGCTCCACCTCCAATCAGCCCTTCCCGGATGCCACCGGGCGATTGTCGCAGCCGTCCGAACACTGGAGGTAGCTGATAACATTGGGGTAATAAATCAAAGCCTTCTTACCGGCATACCTAACCGGGATTGATCCCTTCCTTACCAGCAGGCGCAAAGCGTACTCAGACATCGGCATATCATCCGCTTTCAGCCGCTCGAGTACCTGAAGAATTGTTAGCATATTGGACATCATTTACCCCCTTCGTTCTTTCTGTGCAGTTGCCTCCTTTTCTGCTCTGCGAATCCAGTATCGTTCATTAATGGCTCGCACCTTATCCTTATTTGCCGCCCGCCACCTTCTAGCATAGGCATTCCGTGCCTCTGCCGCAGATTTCTTCTTTTCGTAGTTCATTAAAAGACCTCCATTCTTATATAAGATAAAAATAACAATTGACATCCGTCTGCGGATATTGTAACATAAAGATATAGGAAATACCCATTTTTCACCAGAAAATATTTTTGCGGATTTCCTTGCTTGAAATTATCTTTTTTAAGAATCTAGGGGTGTGACCTATGGCGAAAAAAGAATGGCTAACGCAAGGCATTGACGGACTGACCTTTGGGGAACGTCTTGGCGACTTGATAAGCAGCAGAGGAATTAACCAATCACAGCTGGCAGAACAGACAGGTATCAAGCAATCTGCAATTTCGGAATACATCAACGGTAGAAAAAACGGAGCAGAGCCACGCTCCCCAGACTGTGCAACCATCATCGAACTGTCAAGATTCTTTGGTGTATCCACGGATTTCCTTCTTGGATTGTCTGCTATTAAATCCCCTATCGCTGATATAAAAGCCGCCTGTGAATTCACAGGTCTTAGTGAACAAAGCATGTCCACCATGCACTGCATAGGGAAGCAGGACGGAAACAATCGTCAATATAATGACTACATAAATCATCCAAAATTAGCGTGCGAATTGGTAGATGAATTCATTGATTTCACATTTAATTCTGATCCTGCGAATAATAAAACAATTGCTCCTTTTTTTGAGTACATTAATTTTCGCAAGCTAATAAAAAAGCATAACGAAAATGCAAAAAAATGGAATGATTCGAAATCATCGGATGAAAGAGTACAATTTGGAGCGGAACTAATACGTGAGAGAAAATCACATGTATTAACAAATTCAGCAGCATCAGACTATTACCGGAGATCATTCTGCGACGATTTCAACGACTATTTGAAAGAAAAATACCCGCTAGAGAATTTTTTAACGAACGAAGGTGAATCTGTGATTTATGGCATCGATTAAAGAACGCAGCGGCTCCTATCAGATCACTGTGAGCCTTGGAAGGGACATATACGGCAAAAAGCTGATTGAAACCATCAGCTATACTCCTGATCCTGCGCTGACCCCCAAGAAGCGGCAAAAGGCCGTGGAGGAATTCGCCCGCCAGTTTGAGGCGAATATAAAAAACGGCATCGCCATGGATGGCAGAAAGATCACCCTGAAGGAATTTACAGACCGCTGGTTCCGGGAATACGCCCCCCAGAAGCTCCAGCCGGGAACCGTGGAGAAGTACAAAACGGAGCTGGACGAAAAGATACTCCCGGTCATTGGACACCTGAAGCTGTCCGAGCTGCGCCCCGCCACCCTAAACAGCACCTTCGCCGCCATGACCAAAGACGGAGCCAGGAAGGACGGCAAACCCGGCGGCTACTCCCGTGCCACCATCAAAAAGACCCAGGATGTGCTTTCCTCCGTCCTGCGCACCGCTGTAGAATGGGAGATCATCGAGAAGAACCCGATGGATAAGGTGCGCAGCGTGGGGGAATGCGCAGCGGACAAGGTGGAATTCTTCACCCCGGAACAGGCCGCCACCTTTTTGGACTATATTGAGCAGCCCTACAAGGTAAAGACCAAAGGCCACAAGCGCACCGATGACACCGGCATTGACTACACCGTTGGCGACTACGAGCGGACAAAAGAAATCCCGGAACAAATCCGGGTGCTGTTCAATCTGGCAATATACGGTGGTCTGCGGAAGGGAGAATTGCTTGCCCTCGAATGGTCGGATATCGACTTTGAAAACGACACTGTCACCGTATCCAAGGCCGTCAGCGTGGTGGCGGGGCAGCAGATCGTCAAGGAGCCGAAGACCAAGACTTCCCGGCGGACGGTGGCGATCCCCCATTTCCTGACCCAGCGGATAAAGGCCATGAAGCACGAGCGGCTCAAGTACCGGCTGTCTGTCGGTGACTACTGGCAGGGAGCCGAATGGCTGTTCATTCAGGACAATGGGAAGCAGATGTCCTACTCCACTCCCTATTCCGCATTTCAGGACACCATAGCCCGGTACAACGAAGATAAGAAGCCAGACGAGCAGCTGCCGGCCATTCCCTTCCATGGACTGCGCCACACCTCCGCCACGCTGCTGATCGCCAGCAAGCAGGACGTGCGTACAGTGTCCGCCAGACTGGGCCACGCTCAGGCCAGCACCACCATGAATATCTACGCCCACGCCCTCCAAGAGACTGACCGCAAGGCCGTTGGTGCGCTGGAATCCATGCTGGTAAAACACGCCTGAAAACGAAAAAATCCCGCTCCGGTAGCCAAATGGTAGCCATGGCAAATCGGAGCGGGTTTGTACTATCCCAAAAAGTTAGAAAAACCGCCGTTTTCGTGGTGAAAACGGCGGTTTTTGTGGAGCTAGTGACCTGACTCGAACAGGCGACCTTCTCATTACGAGTGAGATGCACTACCGACTGTGCTACACTAGCATCCTTCAGCCAGTACAGTATATCGGATATTCAGCCAAATGTCAACTGTGATTTTCAAACCCTTGCATTTACCTCCCGAAGCTTTTCGCGAATCGAGATCAGATCGTCAAAAGCCTCCGGGCGCTTATTCACATCCCGCAGCAGCGCGGAGGGGTGATAAGTCGCGCCAATCCAAGTATTATCCCGAAGGATCCATTTGCCGTGTTCTCTGGTGATCCTGAAATAGGGATCGATCAGCTTCTGGGCTGCAATACGTCCAAGACACACCAGAATTTTCGGACGGACAAGGGAAATCTGTTCCTGCAGGAAACCGATACAGCAATCCTGTTCATCGTCCTCCGGGTCCCGATTCTTTGGAGGGCGGCATTTGACTATATTTGCTATATAGCAATTGGTTTTTCGGTTCAGGTCGATGATGGAGAGCATATCGTCCAGCAGCAATCCAGCTGGCCCGACAAAGGGTTCTCCGCGAAGATCCTCCTGCTCCCCCGGACCTTCCCCTACGAACATGATGTCCGCATCAGGATTCCCGACTCCAAACACCACATGATGCCGCGTGGATGCCAATCTGCAGCGATTACAGTTTTCACAAGCAGCTTTCAGTGTCTGCCAATCTCCCATGTTTACCAGCTCCTTCTGCGGTTTGCTCTGCGGCGGCGGCGCTTCGCACGGCCGTATGCCCTGCGCATCGCATTGACCGCCAGGTAAATCCCAACTACCGCCAGAATCCCAAGGCAGACTGTCAGGATTACGGAGGAAACACCAGAGAGCCCGTCCTCACCGTTTCCGGAAGCTCCCGCCTGGGCGGCGGAACCGCTGGCGGGCTGAACATCGGACATCGCGTACAATTCCGCTTCCGCGACGCAGGAACTCCGATACCACAGTGAAATGGTGGCAACCAGATCCCCTTCCTTAACGGGCGCGATAATCTCCTTGTTGGTAATGTTTTTGATCAGGTTGTCAAACTGACAGTCTGCAGGCAGCACGCTGTCGTAGTTCACATTTGGCTGTACAACAACGCTGCACTCCCCTCCGGTTACGGGCAGCTGATACAGAGATTGTCCGTCATACATAATCCGGCAGGATTTATATCCATTGAAGGCGAACTCCAGCAGCTCGATCATCTCGTCGAAGTTTCCGTAGTATGTGGGAAGCCAGCCGTTGCTGGCAAAGATTCGTGTGCATCCCAAAACAACAAGCACCAGAGAAAGCTGCTTATTCTCGGCAGAACAAGCCAGGTTTGCCCCGGCCTTATCCGAATAGCTGGCCAGGCCTCCGGTGACCCGCTTGTCAAAATACTTCGCCACGTTGATCTCGTCAATCAGGTAGTTCTGACAGGTGAGCTTTCTGGCATCCGACCGGTTTGTGGCAGGGATCTCATAGCTGGTCGTATTGAGGATTTCCTTTAGCTTTTCATTTTTCTGTGCTTCGATCAGAATTCTCGCCATATCTCTGGCCGTGGTATATTGTGTCGCGTTATCCAGACCGTGCACGTTGGCAAATTCGGTATTGGTGCATCCGATTTTTTTCACCCGGTCATTCATCAGCGAAACAAAACTCTCCTGATTGCCGGTAATGTGTTCCGACAAGGCGATGGCAGCATCATTGGCGCCATGGAGAATCAGGCAGTAGAGCAGCTGCTCCACGGTCAGCTCTTCCAGTTCCTTCAGTTTGACATTCTGGGTTCCGCCGGGCAGGCGGGAAATGTTCTTACTGTGGCAGACAACCACATCATCCAGCTGAGTGGATTCCAAAACAACCAGAGCTGTCACCAGCTTTGCCAGAGTACCCGGTGACATTTTCATATCCGGGTTATAGGAGTAAACCACCGTCTGTGTTTTTGTATCAAATACAAAAACACTCTGCGCGGTCTCCAGTCTGCGTTCACTGCCGCTGAGCGGAACCATTCCATCGATTGTGCGGCAGCCCTGCAGAATGCTGACACTTCCGAATTCAGCCTGAATGGACGATGCATCCGACTTGGATTCCGTTGGATCCGTTTGCGCAACGGGTTGCGAAGCGGCATCTGTAGGGGTTTCGGCAGACACCGGAAGCAATGCGCACTGCATCACCAGCGCGGCGGTAAGCAGAAGAGCAAGAAGATTAAGATTGGATTTTTTCATATTTCTCCCTCAATATTGGACTGCCGGACTTGTCCAGCAGGAAAATATCGTGTATAATAAATCCAGAATATTATATCAGCTTTTTCTGTTCTAGTCAATGCAGGAGGTCCTGTCCCATGAAAAATCCACGGTTCTGCATATTGACGCTTCTTACCGTTTCCATTTGCGCTTTTCTGCTGGGCTTCTTCCTGGGAAGACAAACCGGTACCGTCCAGTTGCAGATTGGCGCCGAAGTAACTCAGCATCCTGTGCGAATCTCATCGCCAAGCGCCCCAACCGAGAATTCGGAGAATTCTTTTCCCATTAATGTGAACATTTCCACCGCACAGCAGCTAACTGCTTTGCCCGGAATTGGAGATGTTCTTGCAGATAGGATTATTACCTACCGGGAACAGTACGGAGATTTCATCAGTCTCGAGGAGCTGATGGATGTTCCCGGAATCAGTCAAAAAAGATTTGACGCAATCAAAGACCTGATTACGATAGGAGGATAACGCGTGAAAATATTGGTTGTAGATGACGAAGCCCTGCTGGTCAAGGGAATCCGCTTTAATTTGCAAAGCGAAGGCTATGACGTAATTACCGGAACGGACGGTTTGGAAGCCGTTAAGCTTGTTCAGGAACAGAAGCCGGATCTTGTTGTCCTTGATGTGATGATGCCCCATATGGATGGGATGACCGCCTGCTCGAAGATTCGGGAATTTTCCGATGTGCCCATCATCCTGCTGACGGCCAAAGCTGAGGATATGGATAAACTCATGGGGTTCGACCACGGCGCGGATGACTATTTGACGAAACCCTTCAACATCCTGGAACTGAAAGCCCGGATTCGTGCCCTCCTGCGCAGAGCGGGTTCTTCCTCTTCCCAAGCACCGGAGAACATTCTCTCCATCGGAAACATCACTCTGGATCTGGATGCCAGAAATGCCTACCGGGGCGGAACAATGGTGGACCTTACCGCAAAGGAATTTGACGTTGTGGAATTTCTCATGCGCAATCCCAACCGGGTATACTCCCGGGAAGCGCTTCTGGATACCATTTGGGCTTATGAATACCGCAGCGACATCCGAACCGTTGATGTTCACATCCGCCGTCTTCGTGAAAAACTGGAGGAGAATCCTGCTGAACCAAAATATATCTTAACAAAGTGGGGAGTTGGTTACTATTTCCGGAAGTAAGAAGCAGCTCTTCGGCAGATATACCAGCTCCCAGCTGCGCTACGCCGCAGCCTATGTGATCATTACTTTTGTGGTTCTGCTCATTTTGAATCTGTATTGCTCCCAAATCAGCCAGATCCTGTTTTACAAGAGCAAGCAAACCTCAATGATTGAAAAGTGTCAGCTGGCCTCCGATGAAATCTCCACCCTGGAAGTCATGAATACCTCAACCATTACCAGTCTCCTCAGCCAGATGGAAAGCCTGAAAGCAACAAGGCTGGTCATCACCGACCAATCCGCAGCCGTACTCTACGACAGTGTTCAAACCGGTGTTGGCCGCTATGCCCTTCTTCCCGAAATTCTTCGGGCATTGGAGGGGAACAATGTATTTACCTGGCATTATCACGACGGAGCCATGACCTCCCGGGCCGCTACCCCCATTGTGTACTACGGGACCATTGTCGGCTGCGTGTATATGGCCGAATATGACACTTCCCAGGGTGCCCTGATTCAGTCCTTACAGCGGACCGTACTTCGGGTTACTCTGGTGCTGGAAGCCATCCTGATTCTGTTCTCCCTCTTCTTCTCCAACGCGATCTCCCGCAGAATGCGCAAAATCATGAATTCCATGCGAATTATTCAGGAGGGGGATTACACCCATAAGGTCGAAATCGGTGGCAACGATGAGCTAACCATGCTGGGCAATGAATTCAACGATCTGATGGAGCGTCTGCAAACCTCCGAGCAAAAACGGCACCGTTTTGTCTCGGACGCATCCCATGAACTGAAAACGCCCCTGGCATCCATCAAGCTTCTTGCCGATTCCATCCTTCAAAATGACATGGATATGGATACCGTCAAGGAATTTGTGGGAGATATCGGAAATGAAGCTGACCGGCTGAACCGTATGACAATAAAACTCCTGTCCCTGACAAAAGTCGATGGACAGGATCCCGCGGACTGTGAAATCATTTACATGGAACCAACCATTCGCCGGGTGGAGCGTATGCTCTCACCTGTAGCAAATCAAGCAGATATTCACATCGAGCTGAAGCTTGAGGGCGATGCGCCCATTCTGATTCTTGAGGATGATCTGTACCAGATCGTTTTCAATCTGATGGAGAACGGAATCAAGTATAACGTTCCGGGCGGAAAGCTGAATGTATCTCTCCAACGTCAGGAAGACAATGCACTGCTGATCATTTCCGACACCGGCATGGGCATTCCCGAAGAAGCCCTGGAACATATCTTTGAGCGGTTTTATCGTGTCGATAAAGCCCGTTCCCGGGCATCCGGCGGGAGCGGTCTTGGCCTTGCGATTGTCAAATCGCTTGTCCTTCGCAACCGCGGTGAAATCCGCGCGGAAAGCACTGTTGGCAAGGGCACCACCTTCCTGGTTTCCTTCCCCGCTTTTGATACGGAGGTGGACAAAGGATGAAACGAAGCTTATGTGTACTCCTGTGTGTTCTTTTTCTCATCGGGCTGTGCGGATGCAGCACTCCCCTCTCCGGTTCAGGAGAGCCCGTTTCCTTCTACTACAGGCGAGCGGATTTTCAGTACCACGGTACCGATAATGTGATCGTCCCGGAACAGCGGGAAATCTCCGGGCACGGGAGGGATCTCCATTATATGATCTCGCTGTATCTTGTGGGCCCGCTTGACGATTCTCTTGTCTCCCCCTTCCCCAAGGGAACCCGTCTTCTGGAAACTCAGCAGAACGGCATGGAGCTCCTTCTCACGCTGTCTGACAGTGCGGCATCCTTAAGCGATAGCGCGTTCTCGTTGGCCTGCACATGCCTTGCACTGACTTGTATGTCCTTTACGAATGCGGAAACAGTAACCGTTTCCAGTGGGGAACGGGTCATGACCATCACAACGGACAATCTGCTGCTGTCGGATGATATCACCGGACTGACCGAAACAACGGAGGAAAGCTCATGAATTTGATATCCTGGAATGTAAACGGGCTGCGCGCCTGCATGGGAAAAGGGTTTCAATCCTTTTTTGACAGAACACTTCCGGATTTCTTCTGCCTGCAGGAAACAAAGCTCCAGCCAGGCCAGTTATCTCTTCAACTCCCGGGGTACTTCCAATACTGGAACTATGCCGAGAAAAAGGGCTATTCCGGAACCGCGGTTTTTTCCCGTCGGGAGGCTCTCTCCTGTGTCCTTGGATTGGGTGATCCCTCTCTGGACAGGGAAGGCCGTCTGATTACCCTGGAGTATCCGGATTTTTATCTGGTCACCTGTTATACCCCCAACGCACAGCGGGGGCTTGCCCGAATCGATCACCGGCTCATATGGGATGAAGCGTTCCGTACCTATCTGTCCAGGCTGGATGCAAAGAAACCCGTAATCATCTGCGGCGATCTGAATGTTGCGCACCGGGAAATCGATCTGAAAAACCCATCCTCCAATCGAGGGAACGCGGGTTTTTCCGATCAGGAACGGGAAAGCTTCGAAAGGCTCCTTCAGGCGGGCTTTACGGATTCGTTCCGCTTCCTTTACCCGGATGCCGTCGGTGCGTACACCTGGTGGAGCTACATGTTCCACGCCAGAGAGAATAACGCCGGGTGGCGGATTGATTATTTCCTGGTATCCCGGCGGCTTGCCGACCGAATTACAGCTGCCTCGATTTACGCCGATGTGCTTGGTTCCGACCATTGCCCGGTAGGGCTTTCGCTGGAGCTTTGAACCGTGCTTTCAGCTTCTTCCGGCAGCAGTATGCCGGTTTTCCCATCCTGATTGACCAGTATCCCTCGCTCCACCTGATCCAGGTGTTCAAAAACCATATCTGTTTCAATCGGGTAGAAGGTTCCCTGCTTCACCGCTTCCGGTTTTTCTGCCTTATCTTCCATTTTGGGATGCTCAGGGAGTGGATTGGTCTTATCCTCTTCTTCCCGGTTTTCACGCTCCGGGTTTTGCCCGGAAGCGGAATCAGCTACTTTCTCAGTCGTGTCCGCCTTCGTCACAGATATTTCTTCATTCGGTGATGCGTTTCTGTGTTCATGATCCGTCCCCAGATTCACAGCATCGGTCTTTTCGGCAGATACCGGGCTCTCGGAAATTGATTCTTCCGGTTGATCCGATATCGCATTCCCCTCTGACAGCAGTTCGTGAATATCCTGAGAAGACGGAATCAATCGGAAAACCAGCGGCCCTTCCCCCAGCCTTTTCGCGGGGATCCTCCGTTTCAGTTCCAGCGTGTCCCCTTCCGGTACCGGAATCCCCAGGTTTTCCCAACCACCAGTCCACTGCACAACAAGACGGCACACCGTTCCGGGCTCCATGCGGCATCGGCAGTAGAAGCTGCAGTATAGGCCCATTTTCTGGATCTGCACCTTACCCACAGGGCTCTGCTCATAATATACCGGATAGTTACCTTCCATAAACCATACCCCCTTGCAGCATCCTATGCCGCAAGGGGGTATTTATTCCGCCGCATTTGACCGGCGTGATTCCTTTCACTGGGTTGTCCGGCCATCATGAAGTCCAAAACTGACAGCAATTGCGTCATCCACCATCGACATCTGATTGTCGTCCAGATGTCCCATATGCTCCCGCAGACGCCGCTTGTCAATGGTTCGGATCTGTTCCAGCAGAATCACAGAATCCTTACTGAGCCCAACGCTGCCCCCGGGGATGTTGATGTGGGTCGGAAGTCTTGCCTTCCCTGTCTGGCTGGTAATTGCCGCGGCAATTACTGTTGGGGAATGCCGGTTCCCCGTATCATTCTGAACGATTAGCACAGGCCTGGTGCCGCCCTGCTCACTCCCGACAACAGGCGACAGGTCCGCATAGAAGATATCGCCCCGTTTGACCGTTCCTTCCAACATATGCCTCACACTCCGTGGATATTTACCAGCGCTACCGGATTCACTCCATATGTAACGCGGTTATCCATATTGTCCCACGCACAGAGGAAAAATATACGGCGACGCATCCAAAATATCCTATGCATCCATGTGCGGAAAAGCTACACAATCTGAAAGTTCTCAACGGTTATTGTCAGAATATTCTCTCCTTTCCAGAGTATTTCCGCATAAACAGGGCGGTCTTCCCGATCCACCCAGATATCCATTGTCAGCGCGTCGTCCTCGTACCGGTCATCGATGGTGATTCTCATAAGATCTCCATCCTTTCCCGCGCTGGTCAGGTACCCGCTTCTCAAGGTTTTCAGCAGCAGCCAGGGGGCGCTTACCGGTGCCAGTTGATCATCCGCCAGCATGGGAAATGCCAGCGCCGTGTCGTCAAAGGTCAGTTCTCCGCCGGAATCACGAATCACCCCGGTAATTCCGGCAATACTCTCAGGTTCGGAAACGGTAAAGGAAACATTTCCATTTTGATCGGACTGGTTTTCCATGGTAAAGGTATGTACCCTGTCTCCGTAATCCGCCGTTATTCCTGTTCGGAAGCTGCACTCCGATGCCCCAAGAAGCCTGCTTCTGAGCGCCATGGCCCTTTCCAGATCACGATTCTTTCCTCCGCACCCAGCAAGCACAAGAAGCATGCATAGCAAAAGGCCTATCCGTTTCATATGGATCCCGTCCTATTTCATAAGTCGCGGAAGCACCCTCAGCATGTCCGTTGGCAGCATGCCGTACTGTCCCAGTTCTCTTTCACACAGATCCCCCGCCGCTCCATGCAGCCATACAGCGGCCGCTGCGGCTTCCAGCGGAGAAATCCCCTGTCCCAGGAAACTGACGATCATCCCCGCCAGCATATCTCCGCTGCCTCCTACCGCCATACCCGGATTTCCGGTGGGATTGTGGTAGAATCTGTCGCCATCGGTTACCCAGGTTCTGTGTCCCTTCAGCACGACAACACAGCCAAGCTCCTTCGCAAGCGTTCCCGCGCAGGTCATCCGATCAGAATCAAGGCTCCCACCCAAACGGAGAAACTCCCCATCATGGGGGGTCAAAACGGTAGGGGCTGTCCTTCCACGCAGTAAATCCTTATGAGCAGCCGCCGCGTTTATTCCATCCGCGTCCAAAACCACCGGACAGTTCGCATAGGTCAGCACCGTTTTGAGAACCTCCATCGTTCCGGGAGACTGCCCCATTCCGCAGCCGATAAGAACCGCATCCTTTTTTTCCAGCTTTTCCAGAATCTCCCGAGCCGCGCTGACACTCATCTTCCCCCCTTCATCCGGCAGGGGAAACACAACCGGCTCATCGAGCTTCACAGCTTCAATGGCGTAAATACTCTGCGGGACCCCAAGATACACCAGCCCTGCCCCACTGCGCAGAGCACCCATGGCAGAAAGATACGCTGCCCCGGTAAACCCTCTGCTTCCGCAAAGAAGCAGAATCTTTCCGAAACTGCCCTTATGCCCCTCGGGATCTCTGTCCGGGAGAATCCGCAAAACTTCCCGGTGATTCAGCTGCCGATAGCTTTTAGCATCCATCGCAAGGCTCCTTCAATGCCTCTGCCGCATTTTTCAGGCTTGTATTCTTCAAAATGATCCCTCCTAAATGGAATAGAATCAGCATATCATGTTCCATCTTTTTCGTCAAGTAACGGAAAAAAGCCTTGCATTCCATCCGAAGATATGCTACTATATCGGAGATATGGAAAAAGCTGTGATTGGGCTGCCTTGCAATGGCTTGCGACCTCAGAGAGAGCGGGATGGTGGGATCCGCTTGCGTGCATTGCCGGGCTTTCTCCCAGGAGCCTCCGCCTGAACATTCAGTAGGGATGGACGCGTGACTGCGTTATGGGTCAACGGTGTGTCTGCACCGGATAAGCTGCGCCGGAATCCGGCGAATTGCGGGTGGTACCGCGGAAGGAACGCCTTTCGTCCCGATGTTTTGGGATGATGGGCTTTTATTTTTTCACTTATGTAAATTCTTTTGCCTGATTAGGAGGAAAACAAAATGAGAGAACAATTGGAGCAGATTAAGCAAAACGCGCTTGCCGCTCTGGATGCAGCCTCTTCCCCCGCCAGCCTGGAAGAGCTGCGTGTAAAGCTCCTCGGCAAGAAGGGTGAACTGACCGCTGTGCTCAAACAAATGGGCAAGCTCTCCCCTGAGGAGCGTCCTGTGATGGGTCAATTGGCAAACGCCGTTCGCGCCAGCATCGAGCAGAAGCTGGAAGCCCGGAAAGCCGATATCCACGCAGCCGCCCTGGAGGCCAAACTGGCTTCTGAAGCGGTGGATGTTACCATCCCCGGAGATAACATTTCCGTCGGTCATCAGCATCCTATGAACCAGGTTCTCCAGCAGATCAAGGATATCTTTGTGGGACTGGGGTATCAGGTAGTGGACGGTCCTGAGGTGGAGCTTGCCAGTTACAACTTCACCCGGCTGAATATCGAGGAAGGACACCCCTCCCGGGACCGTTCCGATACCTTCTATTTCACCGATGACGACAGCGTTCTGCTCAGAACCCAGACCAGCCCCATGCAGGTTCGTGTCATGGAAAACGCCAAGCCCCCCATCTGCATTCTTGCCCCCGGACGGGTTTTCCGTAAGGACGAGGCGGATGCCACTCATTCTCCCATGTTCCATCAGATTGAGGGCCTCGTGGTGGATGAACGAATTACCATGGGTGATCTGAAAGGCGCACTGATTACAATGATGCGCAAGATTTACGGAGAGGATGCCATCATGCGTTTCCGTCCCCACCACTTCCCCTTTACGGAGCCCAGCTGCGAGATGGATATGCAGTGCCACAAGTGTCATGGGACCGGTGAAATCGACGGTCAGGTCTGCTCCACCTGTCACGGTGAGGGCTGGATTGAGCTTCTGGGCGCCGGCATGGTTCACCCCAAGGTTTTGGCAGGCTGCGGCATCGATCCCGAAAAGTATTCCGGCTTCGCTTTCGGCATGGGTCTGGAGCGGATGGCTATGGGCAGAATGCGCATCAATGACCTGCGGCTGATTTTCGATAACGATGTACGGTTCCTGAACCAGTTCTAAGGAGGGATACGATCATGAAACTGAACAGAAAATGGATTAACGAGGAGTTCGTGGATCTTTCCCGGGTATCCGATAAAGAATATGTGGAAACCATGACCGTGTTCGGGCAGAAGGTGGAAACCTATGAGCGTATGGATGCGGAAATCCGAAATGTAGTAGTCGGTAAGGTAGTTTCCATTGTTCCCCATCCCAATTCCGACCACATGTTCATTTGTCAGGTGGATGTAGGTCAGGAGGAGCCCGTACAGATTGTCACCGGAGCCCAGAACGTTCATGAGGGCGACTTGGTCCCCACTGCTCTGCACAATTCCTGGCTTCCCGGCGGTGTCCACATCACCAAGGGTAAACTCCGTGGGGAACTGTCCAACGGCATGCTCTGCTCTTTTGCCGAGCTGGGGCTGACCCAGAATGATCTGCCCGGTGCTTATGCGGACGGAATCTGGATTCTGAACGACGAGCCCTGCACCGTAGGCCAGGATATCAACCAGGTCATCGGGAACGATGATACCGTTGTGGATTTTGAAATCACCAACAATCGTCCCGACTGCTATTCCATCATCGGTCTGGCCCGGGAGTCCGCCGCAGCCTTTGGTCAGAAAATGCGCCACCGCGAGCCCGTTGTGAAGGGCAGCGAAGCCGGGGATATCTATGACTACCTGGATGTGGAGGTGCCCGCGGATCATCTGTGCAACCGTTACTCCTCCCGGATGGTTGCCAACGTAAAAATCGGCCCCTCTCCCAAGTGGCTTCGTCAGCGGCTTCGTGCCAACGGTGTCCGTCCCATCAATAACATTGTTGACATCACCAACTATGTGATGTTGGAGTACGGTCAGCCTATGCACGCCTTTGACTACCGCTATGTTTCCTCAGGGAAAATCGTGGTTCGGGAGGCCAGGGAGGGAGAAACCCTCACCACCCTGGACGGCAATATCCGGAATCTGAAGCCCGGAATGCTTGTCATTGCCGATGACGACAAGCCCATCGGTCTTGCCGGAATCATGGGCGGTGAAAACTCTGAGATTGTCGCGGATACCAGCATGGTTGTCTTTGAATCTGCCAACTTCGACGGAACCTCCATCCGTCAGACCGCCCTTGCTCTCGGCATGCGGACCGAGGCCTCCGGCAAATTCGAGAAAAACCTGGATCCCCTGATGACCATTCCTGCTCTGCAGCGTGCCTGTGAGCTGGTTGAACTGCTGGGCTGCGGCGATGTTTTGGGCGGAACCATCGATGTCCTCAACCACATTCCCGAGGAGAAGCGTCTTCCCCTGGAGCCTGACAAGATTAACAAGCTTTTGGGAACCAACATTCCTAAGGAAGATATGATCCGTTATCTCGATCTTCTTGAGATTCCTGTGGAGAATGACGAGATTCTCGTCCCCTCTTTCCGTCCCGATCTGAATCTGATGGCGGACATTGCGGAAGAGGTCGGCCGTTCCTACGGATATAACGAAATTCCCATTACCGCGTTCAAGACCTCTACACAGGGCGGTTATTCCCCGGAGATGAAGCTGGAAGCGAAAGCCGGTACCCTCTGCCGCGGCCTTGGCTACAGCGAGATCATCACCTATTCCTTTGTTTCTCCCACAGTGTTCGATCAGATTCGGCTGAGCCCTGACAGTCCCCTTCGCAACGCGCTGAGAATCCAGAACCCCCTGGGAGAAGACACCTCCATCATGCGTACCATTGCCCTGCCCTCCATGCTGGAAATCCTGGGCAGAAACAATGCCTACCACAACAAGGCGGCAAAGCTCTATGAGCTGGCCAAAATCTATCTTCCCGTTGAAGGCCAGCCGCTTCCCGAGGAGCCCCGGATGCTTGTGCTCGGTACCTACGGTGCGAATGAAACCTTCTTCACACTGAAGGGTGAGCTGGAAGCGATTTTTGCCGGTCTTCGGCTGAAGAAGGCAAGCTACACTGCCGAAAAATCAAATCCCAGTTACCATCCCGGGCGCTGTGCGCGGGTGAGCATCGACGGTGTGGATGTGGGCGTTATTGGCCAGGTACATCCCTTGGCAGCTAAGAATTACGGCATTGAAACCGAGGTATACTGCGCGGAAATCAGCTTTACCAAGCTTCTCGCGCTTCAGCTGCCTGATGCCACCTATTCCCCCCTGCCCAAATATCCTTCGGTAACACGGGATCTGGCCCTGGTTTGTGACGAAGCCGTAACGGTTGCCCAGGCTGAAGAAGTCATCACCTCCGCCGCCGGGAAACTGCTCCGGGAAATCCGCCTCTTCGACATCTACCGCGGCGTCGGAGTCCCCGACGGCAAAAAGAGCATGGCCTTCTCCCTTATCCTTCGGGCAGATGATCGAACGCTCACCGATTCGGATTCCGAAACCGTCGTAACAAAGATTCTCTCCGCCCTGGCTGACAAGCTGAACGCGTCGCTTCGTTAAACAAAAGTTCACCAATTTTTTCTTACTGGTACTTTACAGCGGAGAAAATATAGGATATAATACTCATATTCTTCTACCAAGGAGGTAAAAACCGTGACGGATAAGGATACCCAAAAATTCACAGTACCCAGTGACGACAAAGAAAATATGCGCCGTATTCTCCGGAGCGTGTTTGATGCCTTGACGGAGAAAGGCTATAACCCAATCAACCAGATCGTAGGGTATCTGTTGACAGAAGATCCCACCTATATTACAAATTATAATAACGCCCGAAGCATGATTTGTAAAATTGACCGGGATGAACTCATGCAGGTTCTGGTTCGCGAGTACCTGTTCCAGAAATAATCACCTCAGCCAAGAGGCTTTTGCCACGGCAAAGGCCTCTTGTTTTGTACCTTCTCAACTTCATACGCCCTCCGTCTTACAAGGATACCTTTTTGTATATTATGTTATGTTAATTTGCCCGTTTTCATGGAAAACCAACAAAAGCTTGACTTTTGGATGACAATATGTTACAATCCGATTACATTTTCCAGGAGGTTCCTATTATGGCTGAAGAAAAAGCAGTATTGATGTACAAGGGCCGTCCTTTGATGCGTAAGGACAACCTGATCTATTATGGCTCCATGGCTGACAGCCACATTGTAATGCTCCAGATTCTGGAAAGCAAGAAAGTCAACGATCTGGACATTGCCACGCGGGTTTCCGTACAGCTCCAGCTCACAGATCCCTCTGCGAGAAGCAGAGACCGCATTGTAAAGAAGAGCGAAAAAGACGGTCTGTATACCGCTCTTGATGTGGGCTGTGTCTGGTTGGAGCGCGCATTGGCGGGCAAATAACCCAATTTTGCCAGCCTCCCTTTCCGCTTGATTTGATTACAACAGTGTTTTCCAATCTACAGCGGAAGCATCCCAGGCATATTCTCAAGAGTAAGACGGAGGAACTGTATGATTTGTCTGAAACGGCGCCTTTGTGCGCTGCTTGCGATTCTGCTTATTTGCGGGAGTTTATCCCTGAGCGTTGCCGCGGCAGGCACGCAAATGTATGGAATCGGATTTGTCAATTCCGATTCCCTGCGGCTTCGCAGCGAACCCAGCACCGCCTCATCTGTTTTGGCCGTAGCTTCCAAAGATGATTGCGTTGCGGTAATTGAACGGTGTGGAGATTGGTATCATGTAAACTACAATTTAAAAGAAGGATACATGCACAAATCCTATCTGGATGTTCTTACCCGGGAAAACGCGGAACTGGGCTACGGCAAAGTTACCGGCACATCCGTTAATCTTCGCAGCGGCCCCGGAACCGCATACCGCGCCGTGGGCACCGTCACCAAAGGCTCCAAATGCTATATCATCGGACTGAATCAGGGGTGGTACAAGGTAATCTATGGCTCTAATATCTGCTACATCCGCAGTGACTACCTGGAGCTCACGGAATACCCCTACGAAAACAAAGCCTCTTCCAATTCCCCGCTGTTTTTCCGAAGAGGAAAGTCCACAGGCACCATTCCCAGCGCTGCCGCTTTGAATGGCACTTCTAAGGGTACTTCTGACACAGCCGCCGGGATGACCACCGGTTTATCCTTCACCGGGCAGAGCATTGTTGCCGAAGCTCAGAAATATCTTGGTGTCCCCTATGTATATGGCGGTGCTTCTCCGTCCGGTTTTGACTGCTCCGGTTTTGTCTATTATGTTCTCAAAACGCTGGGCTACACACCGAACCGCACCCCGGAAGCCCAATACACCCATGGTACATATGTATCCAAATCGAGCCTTCTTCCCGGTGATTTGGTTTTCTTCTCCGGAAACGGCAGCACCATCACTCATGTCGGTATCTACACAGGAAACGGCCAGTTTATTCACGCCCCCAATTCCCGCTCTACGGTGTCCTACGCAAGTCTCAGCAGCGGCTATTGGTCTGATCACTACTTTGGCGCGCGGAGAGTCGTATAATCTTTCAGCAAAATTTCAAAGAGCTGCTTCCCCTGCCTTACGGCAGAAGGAAGCAGCTCCTTTCTATATCAGGACGAACAGTTAATCAGCCTACGCCGTAGACCTCCCGGTTGTAACGGGCAATCTCATCGGTCATGATGGGATTCACATGGGGATACAGCGTTCCGGGAAGGCCATAGGTAATGCTGGGAATGAAGTGTCCGCCGGGGCCATAGGTTTCACAAACCTTGCGAACCTCAGTGCGGATCTCCTCCTCGGTAGAATCGGGCCGGTCAATGATGGAGTCAATGCCGCCCATCAGGGTCATGCGGCCATTCAGGCGCTTCTGAAGACCCACAATATCATTGGTATTGATAACGCCCTGCCAGATATCAATTCCAAGATCCACCATATCCTCGGCAATGGTTTCACAGAAGCAGTCCGCGTGGTGCATAATGAGGACACCGTGGTCCTTCATATACTTATACATCTTCACATACTGCGGCTTGATAAACTCTCTCCAGTCGGCAGGACTGATGAACATGTTGCCCTTGCTGCCCCAGTCATCATGGGAAATGATGATGTCGGGATGCAAGTTGTCCACCAGCAGCTTGGTATACTGGAAGCGGTATTCTCCAATCGCCTGCAGCAGCTCCAGAGTGTCCTCGGGCTCCAGCTTCAGGTTGATGCACAGATTCTCAATGCCCATCAGATTGTGCGCCTGCTCCCAGACACCGGTACCCATGAAGGACATGACGAGATACTCGTTCCGGTCGATGGCTGCGGCAGCGGCTTTGGCATCTTCCCACAGCTCCGGAGCGGAGCAGTTCGCCACCAGATCGGGAACCTTGACCGTATCTCTCCACTCGGTGATTTCAGGGCAAACCAGATCATCTTCCGTGGGGAAGGCAAACATCTGGGTTTCGGGCCAGACATAAGTAGTACCCCACTGATCCTTTGTCGTAAAGCCCTTTTTCCGATTGCCACGGGTAAAGCGCTGGCAGGGGTCCACCATGACGGCCTTACACGCCTCGTAGTCATTAACCAGGCGATCGGGCTTTCCATCGGGCTTCAGAGTTTCCAGAAAATTCTGTTTCTTGGTAAGCACGGATAATTCCTCCTAAATTTTGGTACTTGATTTTAAAAACTTACGCGGAGAAAAGAATCTCTCCGCGTAAGCCTGTCAATTTACAATGAATGCGGAGCGAGGAAGGCAGCCTCGTGGGGCTTATCCTCTGGCATCGATCTCAGCCTGATACTCGTTGACCTTCTCCTTGGTCAGCTTGTAGCCAAACAGGAGGATGAAGAAACCGGCCAGCAGGAAGATTCCGGGCCACAGACAGAAGGCGCCGCAAACGCCCTGCTGCAGGGAAGCGGGAAGCTCTGCCACATAGGAGAAGTCCTTTGCCTTGCTTCCGGCGGTAATCACGTCCTTGAACAGGTCATAGCCGGCAAGGCCCAGGCACATGTTCAGCAGAACGGACTTGACCATAACCGCAACCTTCAGAGGCACTGTCTGCAGACCCATAATGAAGCCGGTGCTGTCCTTGCCACTCTTCCACTTGGCATACACAGCGGTGTCGGCGTACAGAGCAGGAGAACAGGCATAGCAAATACCGTAACCGCACTGTGCCAGCAGCATCAGAACAAGAACAATCGCGGGAGTGGCATACATAAAGTAGGCAACAATCATCAGTACCGCCATGGCGAGGTAAGAGAACAGAATTGCACCACGGTTGGACATCCACTTGGCCAGGTAACGGGCAATAAACGCGCCGGCAACCGCCGCCAGGTTCGCCAGCAGAACGTAGTTAGCCTGCAGGCCGGTGCCCATGACGTAAGTAAAGTAGTAAACCGCGGAGGAGGCAACCAGGAACTTCACAATCCACTTGGCAAGATCCGCGATAACCAGCAGCAGCAGAGGCTTATTGGTGATCAGCGCAAGACCCATATCCTTGGGAGTGGTCATCTTCTGCTTGGCACGGGGAGCGTTGAGATCCTCAATCTCTTCGTAACCGTCGGTAACCTTAAAGTGTACGTAGTAGCCAACCACCATCACAACGCCGAAGGCAAACGCGGCAGCGGCGTACTGATAGCCGGCGCCGCCCATCCAGTCAACGACAACGGTGGTAACGCCCAGGAACGCATAGGAGAACACAACGCTGGACAGATTGTTCCAGGTAGCACGGGAGGAGGACAGCGCTGCGCGTCCTTCCGGTGTGCCACCCGCAATGGAAACCATGGTAGCATTGGCTGCATAGGGGAAGTTCCAGACAATGTGGCTGAGGATGAACGCAACAGAGATTACGATCGCGGAAACGGTGGTGTTTTCGCTGATGCTCAGGAACTGGAACGCGAAGATGAAGGGAACAATCCAGGGCAGCATAATCAGCCAGCTGCGATAGCGTCCCCACTTGCCGGGCTTCGCGGCGTTGATGATGCCACCGTACATCCAGGACAGACAGGCATCCACAGTGGATGTGATGGTACTTACAGTACCGGCCAATGCCGTGGAGAAATTGGCCACGTTGGTCATGAACGCGTTGAAATAGAAGGTTTCAACGTTGGTCATGAGGGTAAAGCCAAAATCGCCGAAGCCATACCAGAATTTCAGCGCTTTGGACAGGCCCTTCTTTTCAGGTGCTTGCTGTGACATGATGATCCTCCTCTGAAAAAATGATGTTGTCCGGAGGATGCATCAATCCCGCCGGACTGTTTATTACCCGGAACCGAAACGCGGCTCCGAATATACAAACCAAAATTATGCGTTGCGGATCAGCCAAAATCCTGTTATAATGAAACTATCATTTACGAAAGCGAGGCATCCTTATGGGGCAAACAACCTCTTTAATTATCGGAATGCTGGCTCTGGCCGCGGCAAGCTTCGGATATTCCTTCACCCAAAGCTATATTGTTGCGATCCTGTTCGCAATTATCGTGGTCCTGATCGGAAAATCTCTCCAACCCGTGCTTCTGGTGCTCTGGGATAAATTCACACGCCGTTTCTTCCCGCTGCCTGAGCTTACGGAGTTTTTCGAGAAGGGTCTGCATCCTACCGAGGACTATACCATTCCTCCCAATACCCAGGGTCTGCGGGTTCTGGCGATGACCGAGGAGCTTCCCCTCAACTCCAAATCCAGGCCGGTTTACACTCAGATGGTTCAGGAATCGCTGAAAGCACTGAGCGAAGAATTCCCGCTCTTCGCGCTTCGGCTGAATGCCTGTGAGAAAAGGGACCTTCCGCAGCAGTATGTATGCTCTCTGTGCGGAATCGAGGGAGAGAAAATGTCCAAATGCCTGAAGGCTTGGCTAAAAAGCTATGCCGTACGGGATATGAAAGCACGGACTCAAAACAAAGACCTCTTTCTCCATGACGGAGAGGTAAACGTACCTGGGAAAACGGATGCCGTTCGCTACACAGTAATGGTTCTCTTTGACGGCTCCCTCCCGGTAACCCTTCCCGCCCAAGCCGAAACGCACAAGCAGGAATCCTCAGAAACTACATGATAATATCATCCAAACATGTCCCCTATATACACCTATTATATATGCAAACCGCACAATAATTCAATCCACAATTCTGCGAGAAAATGCGTATGTGTTTCCTCATTTTTGAGGAATACCGTTTATACCGAATCCATACATGGAAAACTGTCCACAACCGCTGTGAAACGGTTGTGGACAGTTTTTGTTCTATAATTTCGGGTTAAATTGACAGTGCGGCGTGGTAACCCTGATAAATTGCGTTGGTAATGTTGGATACCCTGGCGCAGTCCCCGATCTGTCTGACAAAGGGAGCACCAAACCGAAGCGCATCCACCTGGGGCCGGTTCGGTCTCTGACCGACGGCGCAGATCACAGTCTGTCCTGGAATCAGGATTTCCTCTCCGTCGGCATTGCGGCACACCAGTCCCTCCGCGGTAACCCGCAGGCCCTGGCAATTGGTATGAACCGTCGTGTACTTGTCAACCTGCTTCATCAGAATCGGACGGTGGCGGATGTTGCAGTCCACCGCAAGCGCATCCCTCATTTCTACCAGGTGAACCTGTTTGCCCTCCATGCCGAGATGAACCGCGCACTCACAGCCTGCCAGGCCGCCGCCCAAAACAACCACCTGATCCTTGACCCGTTCCTTTTCCAGATAGTAGTTATTGACAATCACCACATTGTCGCCGTCCATACCGGGCAGCGGAGGAACAATCGGTGTGGAACCTACGGCAATTATCAGGGCATCCGGCTTCTCGCGCTCCAGGATTTCCGGGGTTAGCTCCGTATTCAGCAGAACGGTCACTTCCTCCCGCTCCATCATTTTAGCCAGAGACAGGCTGAGCTGATACATCTCATACTTAAAGGGGATGGCCTGTTCACTTTTCAGGATGCCGCCAAGGGCATCACTCTTCTCAAACAGGGTCACCTGATGTCCACGTCTGGCCGCTGTGAGTGCCGCCTCCATTCCGGCAACACCGCCGCCCGCGACATAAACCTTTTTGCTCTTAGCCGCGGGAACCAGCTCAAGGCCCTCGCACTCCCGTCCGATCAGAGGATTTACCGTGCAGCGGCGGGTTCCGGTAGTGGGTCGCTCAGCCATACAGGTAAAGCAGCGCAGGCAGCGAACGATCTCCTCGTCCCGATTGGACATCACCTTCATCGGAAGCTCCGGATCCGCCAGGATTGCGCGTCCCATCTCCACCACATCCGCCATTCCGGAGGCAATAATCTGCTCCATCTGTGCGGGATCATTCAATCCTCCGATGGTGGCAACAGGGACCTTCACATGCTTCTTGATTTCCGCAGCCAGATATACATTGCAGCCATGGTCACTGAACATGGAAGGATGGGTGTCAAAGAAGCCGAACTGATAGCTTCCTGCGGAAACATGGATCAGGTCAACCAGATCCTCCAGCGCTTTGGCAATTTCCACGCCGCCCTGAAGGTCGTAGCCGCCCTCAAACAGTTCGCTTCCGCTCATGCGAAGCTCGATGGGGAATCCGGAGCCTACGGCATCACGTACACTCTGAAGCACCCGTCTGGCGAACCGAATGCGGTTTTCAAAGCTACCGCCGTATTGGTCCTGTCTATGGTTGAACGCCGGAGAAAGGAACTGATTGATCAGCCAGCCATGTCCCGCATGAACCATGACCATCTGGAATCCTGCCCGTTTCGCAAGTGCGGCAGTCTCCCCGTAGGCTTTCACAATATCGTCAATTTGGTCCAGCGTAAGCGCTTTCACGCTGATTCCGTCCGGACGAACCCAATCGCTGGGCCCATACTGACTCAGGCCCTTCTTCTTATCCTTGTCCACAAGATAAGTACCTGCATACTGTCCGGAATGGCTCAGCTCCACGCTTGGGACCGCACCCTGGCGGGAAATCGCATCCGCAACCCATGTCCAGCTTGCCAGGCAGCCCGGGGTTTTCAGATCCAGATGGAACATGTGGGATGCATCGGTGGCTGGGTGAACCACCAGCTCGCTGGCAGTAACCGATGCCGCGCCTCCCTTTGCGCGCAGCTCATAGAAAGCCGGTGTTCTGGGGCCAACACAGCAATCCGCGGTAATATCCGTTCCTCCAATCGGCGCGGCAAACATCCGGTTACGGAAGGTTACGCGGCCAAGTGTAATCGGAGCGCAAAGATGCGGGTACTTCGGATTCATAGAACATCCTCCTGACATAATTTGTATTCTTTTTTCATCTAATCACACTTCTCACAAATTGTCAATCATTTATGTACACTTTGTTGTTCAAATCATCTTCCGTTGTGGGGTTTCCCCTTCTCCAGCAATTGGTAGGACAGAAGAAGATACAGCCGCAAGTTTGGGTCATCCAGATTCAGCCGGGTGAGCTCCTGAATTCTCCCCAGCCGATAGGTCAAAGTCGTTCTGTGAATAATCAGTGTGGATGCCGTCATGGGGATGCTTCTCTCACACTCCAAAAACGTCCGTAATGTCACATAATACTGGGTCCCGGCGGCCGCATCGTGCTCCAAGAGCTGTCCAAGCACCGGATGGGCCACCATCTGCGCGGAAAGCTTTGTGCAAGCCGCCTGACGAATGTAGGAAAGCGCGCAGGATGCGAACGTTACCAACCAGTCGCTGCTGTCCACATTGGTAATGTAGTCCATGGCAATATCCGCTTGCATGAACCCATGGTATAGGGCTCGGATTCCTTTCACCGGATTGGAGATCCCTGCGTACATACAGCTGTCACGAATCAGGGGCGCCAGCTTCAGCCGCAGGGTGCCGGCATCCATTTTGGACTGTGTCATGTTCATCACAATGCAGACCCTCTGTTGGTAAGGGAAGGAAACGCATCCGCTGAGCATGGATGCCAGGCGGCTGTTCAGCACACTGTCCGCCCGAACCGTATTGCACATATTTTGATTCTGCAGCTTCAGACATAGGAACTGATCTGTGGAGTCCCAGTCCAGGATACCCAGAATTGTCTGAAGATCCCGTTCATCCGCCTCTCCGGTGGTCATGATTTCAATAAAGGTTTCCTCAAAATTGTGGTTGCCGTTTTGCTGTACCGATTCCTGGCCCCGAAGCCACGCAATCACATACTGGGCAAAAAATTCCGCCGCCCGGAAATGACCGGGCTGCAGCGAAGAACCAACCTCGTTGACCAGCATCCGTCCCAAATACCGTTCCCCATCCCACAGATTCACAAACAGGCTTCGCATCGTATGGGGATATTGGTCAACTCCCCATATACTGGCCTGATGCAAAGAAAGCGTTCTTCTGTAGCTGTCATCAAATTTGAATTCGTTAATGAGCCACAGCGGAATATACATCTTTTTTGACTTCTCGTTGTACTCAAATTCCAGCATACCCTCCACATGGCTGGATTCTGCCAGAACCGCAAAAAGGTTGTCATGAATATACAAAGGATTTCGTAAAAATTCGCTTCCCACCCGGCAAAGCTGTGTCAGACTGCCTCCGCTGCTGATCACATTGCTCAGATCCCGCTCAAAATCACGGTAGCGCTGAAAAACCGTAATCACAAGGTTCAGCATCTGCGCAAAGGAGCTGCTGACATTTCGGATATGGGGCGCCTCGCCCCGAAGGCTTCCGGTAGTGGCATAACAGTAGCAGTCAGCCGGAAATCCCTCCTCTGAACCATCCGGTATCAGGTACAGCGTATCCGATTGAAGCGTGGTTTGTCCGCAGTACAGCAGGCACCCGGAGAGGCTGGGTGTTTCCCCGGGTAAATGCGACGCGTATTCCCACCAAAGCTCATCCATTGCATCCGCAATCATTTGCAGATTCAGTTTTACGGACAGTTCCTGTCCGGCTCCAATAGCAGCCATATCCGTTCCTCCCGCAACACAGTCTGGTCGCTTTCATTATATCCTTAATTTTGAGGAAAGGCAATATGAAGTTTCAAAAGAAAGAAGGAATTTCGGGAGAATTCTAAGTTCTATTTGACAACCACCCCCCTTCGTGCTATCCTTTTCTTATAGAATATGCACAATCTGTTTCTATGCGGTGTTTGCAGGGGTTTCATTCCTTCCTCATATTTGTGAATCACATCCCCCGCAACACCTCCGCCAGTTACATTCAGGAAGCTTTGTTATGAGTGTTTTTTCTGTGGATACATCCAAATATCTTTCCCGCATCGGCATCCAGGGCCCCATCCTTGCGGATGAAGGCTCTCTGATCCGGCTGACCCGTGCCCACCTGGAAGCGATTCCCTTTGAAAATCTGGAGGTTTCCTGTCAGCATCACGAGCCGTCCCTGGCAGGCTCGGATTTATTTGCGAAGGTCGTGCTTTCCCAGCGCGGAGGGTATTGCTTCGAACTGAATAAGCTTTTTTCTCTTCTTCTGACACAGCTGGGCTTTGATTGTATCAGTATCCCTGCCAGAGTCGTTCATAAGCGGAAAGAGCCCCGCCCCATATCTCACCGGGCAATCCTGGTCAGGATTGCCGGCAAAACCTGGTTTTGCGATGTGGGCTTTGGAGGAGCCGGACCAAAGGGCGCCCTGCGCTTCGACCTTACTGCGCCCCAGCGTGTCTTTGGTGAGGAATTCCTGATCACCCCGGCTGAAGGAATCTATCAGGGTGAGTATACCCTCTCCCGGCTGGAGGATGGTGCCTGGGATCCGGTTCTGGTGTTCAAGGATGTTCCCTGGATGGAAGCGGATTTCAACACCCTGAACAGTTACTACGCCACCTATCCCCGCTCTCCTTTTTTGCTCAAGCGCATTCTTTATCGGTGCACTCCTGACGGTTGGATTTCCCTGGTGGAAAATGCATTCACAGTCTGCACCGAAAATATCAGGCAAACCGTGGAGCTGCAAACGGAACAGCAGATTCAGGAAGTCATCGAACAGCGTTTCGGCGTTTTCCTGTAGCGCTCCGTCAGATCCACTGTGCAATAATATTCAATTTGGAGGTTTCATCTATGTTAACGAAGCGTCAGAATCTTCTGGAAACCATTCACGGCGGCCATCCCGACCGCTTTGTCAATCAGTACGAGGCATTTGCCATGCAAATCCCCAACGGTTTCTCCATTCACAACCCCAGCCCCAAGCCCGGCGAGCACAACATTGTCAACGCCTGGGGCGTAACCCGGTCCTGGCCCGTGGGCACTCCCGGTGCTTTCCCGGTTCATACCCCCGACAAGATCGTCATCAAGGACATTGAGGAGTGGCAGAAGTATCTGAAGGTTCCCCAGGTTGTCTATGATGCTCAGGTTTGGGAGCCCTTCATTGCCAAGGCTGAAGCCGTTGACCGCAATGAGCAGTTTGTTACCTCCGCCGTGTTCCCCGGTGTGTTTGAGCAGTGCCACTACCTGCTGGAGATTCAGAACTGCCTGATGGCCTTCTATGAGTATCCCGATGAAATGCACGAGATCATTGACCAGATTACCCAGTTCGAGTTGGATCTGGCTGCTGAGATCTGCAAGTACATCAAGCCCGATGCTCTGTTCCACCATGACGACTGGGGCAGCCAGCAATCCACCTTCCTGTCCCCTGCCATGTTCCGGGAATTCATCAAACCCGCCTATGAGAAAATCTATGGCTACTACAAGTCCCACGGTGTTGAGCTGATTATCCATCATTCCGATTCCTATGCGGCCACCCTGACCCAGGATATGATTGATGTGGGCATTGATATCTGGCAGGGTGTTATGAACACCAACAACATCCCCGAGCTGATCAAGCAGTACGGCGGCAAGATTTCCTTCATGGGCGGCATCGACAGCGCCACTGTTGACTACGAGGGCTGGACTCCCGAAGTCATCGCCGAGCAGGTGGACCGCGCCTGCCGTGAGTGTGGCAAGCTCTACTTCATCCCCAACGCCTCCCAGGGTCTGCCCGTTTCCACCTTCCCCGGTGTCTACGAGGAACTGACCCGCCAGATCGACCTGGCCAGCAAGCGCTACTTCTGATTTCCTTTGCGACTACACAAAACCCGCCGGCGGTGCCGGCGGGTTTTCGTATTCTGGCGTTATTCCACCAGGAAGCAGCCTGTATATGCAATGGTATTGGGGCCATAGTAGTATCCGAGGTGGTTATCCTTGCAAACCTCCAGAACCAGCATACCGTAGGCTTCCATAGAACTGACCCTTCTGTCCGGAAAACGGCAGGGGGCATCTGGGTAAGTACATTCTTTGCACTGTGTGCAGCTTCCCGTTCCGATGGCGAGGGTCTTGGGATACTTTCCGCGAAGGAACTCATACATTTGCAGGAAATGACGTTTGTGCAGAGCCTCCGCGTCCATCATGGCCTCAAAATCCATGCTGTCTTCGATTTCCCCCACGGTCTGCACCAGAATTCCATGCTGATATCCCTTAATCTGTTCCGCGAATTCCTCCAGACTGCCGCACCCCGGGGGACAGCTCCAGCATTTGTTGTAACGTCCGCAGGTATTCGCCTCGCACATCTTGCGGACCTCTTCTTTTAGCACAATTGTAGACGGGTCCAACGGCGCGATATGGGTAAAGCCGATTTTCCCCGCTGCTTTCTCCAGTTCCGCATAGTCCATTTTTATTCCTCCTCAAACATCAGACAATCCACGTAGCAGTCATTGAATTCCGGCATCGAGGCCAGTTCCAGAAACTCTGTTCCCTCGGCGAGCAGCTTGCTGTATGTATATTCCTGATCGCTCAGCGCGCACAGCCTGGATCCCCCGCCCGCCGCGTTACCGATGGGCTCAATTCTATAAAGCAGCACAGGCGGAATCATTCCGATGGCGCAGGCGGAAGCGGGATTCAGGTAATTCCCGAAAGCGCCTGCCAGAAGGACTCTTCGAATGTCACCCGGCTCCACACCAAGGGTTTTGCACATCAGTTCAATTCCGGCACGAATGGCGGCCTTCGCCAGCTGAACCTCCCGAACATCCTTTCTGGACAGATAAACCTCTGTCCCCTCCAATTGGAACCGCTCCCCGCAAAGCATCTGCCCGCTCTCCGAAATATCCCCCCGTTCCAGCAATGCGGCAACCAGGTCCAGCAGGCCCGAGCCGCAAATGCCTACGGGCTTGCCTCCGCCGATCACGCTCCAGTGAATCTGCCCGTTTTCCAATGTAACATGATCCACCGCGCCGACGGC
>CALYTB010000008.1 GCA_945486035.1 uncultured Clostridia bacterium | reverse complement strand
TGCCGGGAAGATAGATAATGCCAACACAACAAGACCGCATCCAAACGGATGCGGTTTTACTTTATATTAAATGCATATCGGCTTAACTCAGCTTCCCGATCAACTGGTGCTTGAAGGATTGCAAACACCACCGTAGGGGCGGCTATCAGCCGCCTGATACGTTCCAATTCTTACGTATTTCCATTAGAACGCAGTGCTATCAGAACCGGAAGGCTGCGGGCGGCTAATAGCCGCCCCTACGAAAGCATTCCGGCAAGCTCCGCTTTTCCGCCTTGCTGAGTTAACCCGATAAGCACATTATATTATGTGCATATCGGCTTAAGTCAGCAAGCCGACAAATTGGTGTTTGAAAGTGCACACCAAATATACGCTGTCATTGCGAGCCAGCGCGCACGCTGGTGTGGCAATCCCCCGGTTAGTGGGGAAATGTATCGACAATTGCCCTACAGGAATGGGAAACACTGCGTTTTTTGGTAGAAATCGTTACCTGGTTCCATTCATCTGGGGGATTGCCACACCAGTGTGCGCACTGGTTCGCAATGACAGCATATCTTTACAAACAACAATTTATCGGGAAGCTGAGTTAACCTGATAAGCATATTATATTATGTGCATATTGACTTTACTCAGTTGTTCGGTAAATTGGTGTTTACAGTTTTCAGACGCACTTCGTCCTTGCTGTAGGAGAGCCATTCATGGCTCCCCTACAGCAAGGACGAAACGCATTTGAAATATTCAAACGCCAATTTGTTCAGCTTACTAAAACCGATTGTATGAACAATAATTTGTCCGTTAGCTTCATCAAGCGGATATTCGCATTCTGTATTGAACAAGAATTTATTAAAGGGACTGCAGCGTAATGAGAGCTACGCCGCAGTCCCTTTTCCTCAGATAACATGTGCCGGAAGGGGCCAAAAAGGCAGCTTTCGGGGCCATTTGGCACATACGATGGCATACTGGCACTAGAAAGCTGAGGAGTCTGTTGGAAAGATGGACTTCTCTGCCTTATATCTATATTTTTGACACATTTCTCTAAATTTAATGACTATCGGGAAAGCATAAAAAGGTGCACAATACTTATTAACTTAGAGGTGGAACGCGGAAAGGAAAACGAATATGGAAAAGCAGGCAACGGAGCGGAAACCCTGTCCATGCACGCGGGTGAATTGCCCCAGATATGGTGACTGTGAGTCTTGCAGTGAATACCATCATACATCCAAACGCAAGTTGCTGACCCGCTGCGAAAAGCTGGAGCGGAAAGCACAGCGGAAAAAAGAAAAACAGGAGAAAAACGGGGGAAGTATGCTGTTATGAAAATTACGATTATTCATGGGCAAAGCCATGAGGGAAGTACCTGTATGGTGGCCAGGGAGCTTGCCGATAAGGTTGGCGGGGAGATCCGGGAGTTTTTTCTGCCCAGAGATTTTAGTATGCCCTGTCTTGGTTGCTATACCTGCTTCAAAACCGATCTTACACACTGCCCGCATTACAAAGAACTTAAGCCGCTGGTGGAGGCGATCCTGGAAGCGGATTTGCTGATCCTGGAAAGCCCTGTCTATGTGTACCATGCCACAGGGCAGATGATGAGCTTTTTGGATCATTTCGGAACCTGGTGGGTGGTCCACCGGCCTCTTGCGGAAATGAGCCGAAAGCAGGCCGTTGCCATATCCACTGCCGCCGGCGGAGGGATGAAAAGCACTGCCCGGGACATGGCTGACAGTCTGGAGATGTGGGGCATTCGCAAGGTATACAGGCTGGGCTTTGGTGTTCAGGCGCTGAAGCCGGATGAGATTCCTCAGAGAATCCTGAAAAGCATTCACCGGAAAACGGATCGTCTGGCAAAAAGGATTCGCGCAAACGATGGAAAACGGGGCTGCAACGGACGCGCAAAAACATGGTTTACCCTGATGCGCTTTGCGCACAAGCATTTTCCGCCCATGGAACCGGACTACAGCTACTGGGAAAAGCGAGGTTGGCACGGCGGAAACAGACCATGGCGAAGCGTGTGAGCGTTCCGGGTTTGTTTTTCGAAAAATCCTGAAACAGTTTGAAATAATGACTTGACATTGCGCGCACGGTGGGATATACCTATTTACAGGAATGTTCAGAATAAACCGGAATTCTGTCGCGGCGGTAGCATCTGGGCACTGTGAAATGCTAAGGAGGATAACTATGGGAGCAACCGTATATTTTACCCGTGAGATTACCCCGGAAAAGGTTTTGGAGCTTTACAATTTGGTTGGAAAAGCCCTGCCGGGTAAGGTGGCTGTAAAGGTTCATTCGGGAGAGAAAGGAAATCAGAATTTTATTCGCCCTGATTTCTGGAAGCCGATGATCGACGCGGTGGGCGGAACAGTCGTGGAGTGCAACACCGCTTATCCCGGCGCACGGAATACGACGAAAAGGCACAGAAAGCTGCTGACATCACACGGCTGGGATACCAGCTTCCCAGTGGATCTTCTGGATGCGGAAGGGCCGGATCTGGAGCTGGAGATTCCCAACGGGAAGGTGATTCACAAGAATTATGTTGGGAAGGACATGGCTGCTTATGATTCCATGCTGGTGCTGTCCCATTTTAAGGGACATCCTATGGGAGGTTATGGCGGAGCACTGAAGCAGATTTCCATCGGAGTCGCCTCCTCCTACGGGAAAGCCTATATCCATGGTGCCGGGAATCCGAAAAAAATCTGGACTTCCGATCACGATTCCTTCCTGGAGGCCATGGCGGAAGCGGCAGGTTCCGTGGTGGAGTATTTCCACGGGAATCTGGTCTATGTGAATGTAATGAAGAATATGAGTGTGGACTGCGACTGCTGTTCCATTGCGAAGAATCCTTGTATGGCAGATATCGGTATTCTGGTGTCCACAGACCCCGTTGCCATCGACCAGGCCTGCGTGGATCTGGTGTATACCTCCTCCGACCCGGGGAAGGAGAAGCTGGTGGAACGCATCGAGAGCCGGAACGGAATCCATACCATCGAGGCCGCGGCTGCTCTGGGCTACGGTTCCCGGGAGTATACCCTGGTTGAAGCTTGAGCCCTCCCTCAAAAACAGGATCCCATCGGAAACCGACGGGATCCTGTTTTTGACACGGGGCAGGTAAAATCAAGGCGCCTGTATGTGTGTTTATGGCTCCGCGGGGGAAATGTGGGAATGGTTGTGACCTTCCAGCTTTTCGTGGGAATGGGTGTGATTGGTTTCCTCCTGACCGTGAATATGGGCGTGGGTATGACTGTGGCTGTGGGCATGGGTATGGATGAGATTCCCATGGGCGTGTGCATGGGTATGAATGTGGGTGTGCTCATGGGTATGCTGGAGGGAAACCGTGTCTTTGACGAGAAGGGCAGCAGCTGCAAGCATGACGGCAAGGCCAAGCCAGAATGGAAGAGTGGGCCGTTCCCGCAAAAGAAGCATACCCAATGCGGCACCCAGGAATGGGGCGATGGAATAGTAGGCGCTGGTTTTGGCAGCCCCTAAATCCTTTTGTGCTTTGATGTAGGAATTGATGCTGAGTCCGTAGGATACGAAGCCCAACAGAAGCATGGGAAGAATCCATATCGGGCTTGGTAACTTTTCCCCAACAGTCAGCGCAATGAGCAGGCTGCCGAAGCCGGAACAGATACCCTTGATGGTGGTGATCTGGACAGAGCTCTTGGAACTGAGCATCCGGGTAGAGTTGTTTTCCAATCCCCAACAGCAGGATGCGCCAAGCACCAGAACAGATCCGGAGTTGAATTCAAAGCTACCGCTTCCCTCGAAGCTCAAAAGAATGCTGGCAACAGTGACAAGTACAATGGCAAGCCAAAGACGTTTGGACAGAACTTCCCGGAATATCCCAAAGGCAAGTAGGGATGTTGCCACGATCTCAAAATTGTTCAGAAGCGCTGCGTTGGCAGAATTGGTGCGCTGCAGTCCCAGCATCAGCAGAATCGGTGCTGCGATATCCAGAAGCACCATGCCGATGGTATAGGGTAGCTCCGAACGTGTCAAACGGTTGGACGGCAGCGTTTGCCCGGCAAACAGCCTGTACAAGAGAAGACCAAAACCAGCTCCAAGGTACAAAAACGCGGCAAGCATGGTTGGAGATACCCGCGTCAGTAGTAGTTTCGAAAGAGGAATGTTGACCGCGTATAAGGCGGCTGCCAATATGGCAAAGGCTGTGGCTTTCGTTTTCGCATTCATGATGGTCTCTCCTTGTTTCCTGAAAAGAACAGAACATCGGGTAAAATGCATTATCCCCCGGGGGGATAATGCCCTATGCACACAATAGCACAAAAATTGAAAAATGTCACGTCTTTCTATCGAATGGCTATGGGGCTGATAAGGAAGTGCCCAGGTGCAGATCTGGATTAATACCGATGATCGAAACAACAATATGTTGTGCTGCTGAGTTAACCCGATAAGCTTTACATGAAAACCGCTCTGTCAGGGCTGCCGGATGATTACGGCAGCCTTGACAGAGCGGTGCTTTGATGGAAGGAATCAGGCTTTGGGAGCTTTGATCTTATTGAGCTTGGCATTCAGGTCCAGAAGCTCTTCCTTGGTGAAGGAAACATTCATGGTGCCCATCATACCGGTCAGGCGGATCAGGGT
Organism: uncultured Clostridia bacterium; assembly: GCA_945486035.1. Classification (GTDB taxonomy): domain Bacteria; phylum Bacillota; class Clostridia; order Oscillospirales; family Oscillospiraceae; genus Faecousia. The sequence goes on along the minus strand of CALYTB010000008.1, from coordinate 29,376 downwards.
GAAGCCGGAGAGCATCTCCATTATACCACTCATTCCGCCCAGGTCAAAGCCGCCGCCTTTGGCGCCGCCGCCCAGCTTGGGGGCCAGCTTGGCAAACAGGCCCATGAGTACCATTTTTCCCTGAAGGGTTGCCATGATGTCACCGAACTTGGAATTCAGGGACAGATGTCCTTCCACTTCGGTGATGTCAAACCAGTTGAGTATGGCATTCTTTTCCCGCAGGCGGTAGGCCTCGTTAAAGGTATCCACCTTGCGGATGACGCTCTCGTCCCGGCAGTCCCCGCTGACGGCGGTGAGATGGGTCGAGCCGGAATTGGGCACCTGGAAGTAGAAGAAGTGATCCGGGGCCTCCTGGACACCCAGGGACACACCATTTGCAAAGAGCTCCACGGAGGGTAGGTTCGAGTAGACGGTGACCTTGGTCACATCCTCCACACGATCCACGTAGCGCTTGCCGCAAAGATGGACAAAGGGCTCGTCGGACAGCCAGGCCTTGTAGGCGTAGAAGGAGTCCTTCTTATACTTGCGGTCGATGGTAACCAGTCCCTTGTGGTTCTGGCCGTTTTCGCCGCCCTCATTGCGGGCATCGCAGCCAAAGTCAAACATGTTCCACACATGGGTGGCCCAAAGATATTTCCGGGAGAACAACTGGCGGATCAATTCCTCATGGTAGTAAGCCTGGTATTCCTCGGTGTAGTCACCCTGCTGAGGGTTGGAGGTGTGCCAGTTCAGAGCCTCGCAGCCGTACTCAGAGCAGCCGATGGGGAGCTTGGGGTGTTTGGCGTGGAACTTATCAAACCAGGGGCCGTTCATGGAGGTGTCACCGCCGTACCAGCCGAAATAGTGGTTATAAGACAGCACATCCGGGATTTCCAGAATGCTGCTGTCGATGGGGCAGGGGGAGACACAGGCCATGGTGGTCAGACGGGTTTTGTCCAGCTCATGGCAAAGCTCATTAAGAATCCGGTGATTCTCCAGAAGATCCGGGTCCTCCGCGCCCTTCATGGTGATCTCATTGCTCAGGCCCCAGACCACGATGGAGGGGTGGTTGTAATTCTGGACAATGAGTTCCTTCATCTGACTGACGGTGTTTTCCCGGCCGGTGGGCATATGCTGGGAAATGTAGGGGATCTCGGCCCAAATCACCTGGCCGCGCTGGTCACACAGGTCGTAGAAGAACTGGTCGTGCTGATAGTGGGCCAGCCGGATGGTGGTAGCACCCATTTCACAGATCAGATCCATATCCTCTATGTGATGCTCCGGCAGCAGGGCGTTACCGACGTCCCAGCGGTCCTGATGACGGGATACACCCCGGAGGGGGTACTCCTGCCCATTCAGCAGGAAGCCTCGATCGGGATCAATGGAGAAGAAGCGGCAGCCAAAGGGCGTGGAGATTTCGTCAAGAACCTTGTCATCCTCCACCAGCTGTGCCCGGCAGGTGTAGAGGTAGGGATCCTTTCGGCCATTCCACATGTGAACGCCGGGAATGAGGAAGGAAGCCTTGGTATCCTTGCATTCCTGCTGCGCGATTTGTGCACCTTCGGCATCCAGAAGGGTAAAACGAACACTCTGACCGAGGCGGGCATTGGACAGGAATACGGAAACCTCCACCTGGGCATCGGCGCCGTTGACGGTGGGGGTGACCATAATGCCTGGGCCGCCATAGTAGTCCAGGTCAAAATGGCTCTCGTTGACACAGATCAGATTCACATCCCGGTAGAGGCCGCCGTAGAAGGTAAAGTCCGCCATCTGAGGATAGACCTGCTGGTTGGGGGAGTTGTCCACGGTGATGGCCAGCACATTCTCATTTTCCAGGGCATCGGTCAAATCTACACGCCAGGTGGAATAACCGCCGTCATGATGCGCAAGGTGCTTGCCGTTCATGTAGACATCCGCAGAGGAATTGGCTCCACGAATCTCCAGGTAATACCGATCGGTCTGGGGAAGCTCCTGCTTCTGAATCGGCTTCATGTAACAGCAGGTTCCCCGGTAGTAGTCTCCGCCGCCGTCCTGACCGTCGATCGCGTTCCAGGTATGAGGAAGATTGACAAGATTCCAAAGCTCAGGGATTTCAACGGGGGGCTGTGCAACGCCCTTTGCGAAGGCCCATTTTCTGTTCAAATTTACAATCGTTCGCAATAGAGACACGCTCCTATCCTTATTAGTGTACTTAGTCAGTATAGCATAAAGAAAGAAAAAATGAAAGAGCGTTTTTTCACAATTTGACAAAATCGCACCGGTTTTCAACCGGTGCGATGCTGGCTTACGGATTCAGAAGCTTTTCCAAGGCGGCAAGCTTCAGGCTGATGCACAGAACTTCCATGGCCTTCTCCAGCTCCTCCACGGGAGGGAGGCTGGGGGCAATGCGAAGGTTGGAATCGTTGGGGTCGATGCCATAGGGGAAGGTGGCACCGGCGTTGGTCAGGACAACGCCGGCCTCCTTGCAAAGCTGCCAGGTCCGCTTGGCGGTTCCGGGCATGGTGTTCAGGCTGACGAAGTAGCCGCCTTTGGGATCTACCCAATGCGCAAAACCCAGGGGTGCGATTTCCCGGTTCAGATACTCCGACACCACCCGGAATTTGGGCGCCATGATGGAGGCATGGAGTTTCATAATTTCCAGCGTGTGAGCCTTATCCTTCAAAAACTTCACATGACGGATCTGATTTACCTTATCATAGGAAATCATCTGAACGCCGAAGATTCCTGTGAAATACTGAATATTGGCTGCGGAGGCGGCCATGCAGCTGATGCCGCCGCCAGCAAAGGTGATCTTGGAGGTGGAAGCGAATTCATAAACCATATCCGGGTTGCCGGCGTCCCGACACATGGAGATGATGTCGGGGAAAGGCACGTACTCGCCCTCAAATTCGTGGACGGAATAGGCGTTGTCCCAGATGATAGCAAAATCCGGTGCGGCAGGCTTCAGATTCGCAAAACGGCGGATGGTTTCGTCACTGAAGATGATTCCGTCGGGGTTGGAATACTTGGGGACGACCCAAACCATTTTCACAGCGGGATCTTTGACATATTCTTCAATCATGTCCATGTCCGGGCCCGTGGGGGTCATGGGAATGGTAATCAATTCCGCGCCGTAAAACTGACCGATCTGGAAATGCCGGTCATAGCCGGGGGAGGGGCAGAGGAACTTGACCTTCTCCTCCCGGCACCAGGGGCGATCACTGTGGAGCAGGCCATGAGTGAAGGCACGGGATACAATGTCGCACATCATATTCAGAGAGGCGGCGCCTCCCACAAAAATCTCCTCCGGCTTGCAGCCAAGCACATCTGCCCAATAGACCCGGGCGCAGGGAAGCCCCGCCAGTTCGCCGTAGTTTCGGGAGTCAATATCCCCGTCGAAGCAGTCCTCGGGAGTCTGCAGAGTTGTCAAAATACCGCTGACCAGATCCAGCTGAGCCTTGGCGGGCTTTCCACGGGCCATATTCAGCTTCAGCCCCTGGGCCTGACAGCGGCGGTAGGATTCCAGCACAGCAGCGTACTGCTGCTCCAATTCGGATTTGCTCATGCAAGAATAGGGGGTCACATCCATCATCCTTTCGGGGTTTTGTCATGTTTGATGGGCCTATTATACGCTTTATGGAAGCAAAATGCAAGTTTTTATTGTCGGATAATTCATTTCAGGAAAACATATTTGAATAATTCGGAGAAATATACAAAACCAATTATTACCGGGTGCTTTTTTTGAACAGTTTCACTGCTTGCATTTTAGAAGGAGGTAGAATACAATCATACCGTAATGTGGGTAATTCCTTGGATTATTCCGGTATATTTTTTCAAACATCCACAAAAAGACGTGTATATGTTGCCGGTTTGTGGGATTTATGGGAAAGGACGTAAGGGAATGGGTGAATTTTTGAATGTGCCCGAAATCTTTGGAAGCGACGTTTTCAATGAGTCGGTTATGCAGGAAAGACTCCCCCAGCGCATTTTTCTTGCTTGGAAGGACTGCAAAATTAACGGTTCTCAGCTTCCGCTGGATACCGCCAATGAAATTGCCGAGGCCATGAAGGTTTGGGCAATTGAAAAGGGCGCGACGCACTACACCCACTGGTTCCAGCCTATGACGGGAATCACCGCGGAAAAGCACGATTCCTTCATCAGTCCCACCGGGGACGGCCGGGTGATTATGGAGTTCTCCGGTAAGGAACTGGTTCGCGGAGAGCCGGATGCCAGTTCGTTCCCGTCGGGTGGACTTCGGGCTACCTTTGAGGCCCGGGGGTATACGGCCTGGGATCCTACCTCCTGCGCTTTTGTGAAGGACGGCAGTTTGTACATTCCCACCTGTTTCTTTTCCTACAATGGGGAATCGCTGGACAAGAAAACACCGCTGCTTCGTTCCATGGAGGAGGTTTCCAGAGAGGCCGTTCGAATCCTGCGCCTGTTTGGGGACGAGGAAACCCGTAGGGTGATTCCCTGCGTCGGTGCGGAGCAGGAGTATTTTCTGCTGCCGAAAGATCTCTATGCCCAGCGGGAGGATCTTCGCCTTACGGGAAGAACCCTCTTCGGCGCCCAGCCGCCAAAGGGTCAGGAGCTGGACGATCACTATTTCGGAACCATTCGGACCCGGGTATCCTCCTTCATGAAAGACCTGGACGAGCAGCTGTGGAGGCTTGGCATCCTGAGCAAGACCAAGCACAATGAAGGCGCGCCCTGTCAGCATGAGCTGGCTCCCATCTACACGGATGCCAATACTGCCTGCGACGATAATCAGCTGATTATGGAAATTATGAAGAAGTGCGCCGCCAAGCACAATCTGGTGTGCCTTCTCCACGAGAAGCCCTTCGCCGGGGTGAACGGCTCCGGCAAGCACAACAACTGGTCCCTTTCCACAGACACAGGAAAGAATCTGTTCAGCCCGGGGAAAACGCCCAGGCAGAATGCCCGATTCCTGGTTTTCCTGGCCGCATTTATCCAGGGGGTGGATGAATATCAGGATTTTCTGCGGTGCACCGTAGCCTCCGCGGGAAATGACCATCGTTTGGGCGGCGGGGAAGCGCCCCCTGCCATCGTGTCCATTTTCCTGGGAGATGAACTGAGCGCGGTGGTGGATTCCATCATCCAAGGAACGAATTACAAGGATCCTGAAAAGAGCCTGCTGCGAATCGGTGTGGATGTGCTGCCTGCCATTCCCAAGGATACCACGGACCGCAACCGAACCAGCCCCCTGGCATTTACCGGAAACAAATTTGAGCTGAGAATGTTGGGGTCTTCCCAGTCCATCGCGGGGCCGAACATTGCCCTGAATACCATCATGGCAGAGCAGCTCAGCCGATTTGCCGACAGTCTGGAGAAAGCGGAGGATTTTGAGGGAACCCTTCAGACCATCGTATCCAGAGCGTTTACGGAGCACAGACGAATCATTTTTGAGGGCAATGGCTATTCCGATGCCTGGAAAGAAGAGGCAGCCCGCAGAGGCCTGAGCAATCTGCCCTCCACCGCGGAAGCGCTGCCCACCTACGTTAGCCCCAAAAACATTGATCTGGTGGTTCGGCATGGAATTTTTACGGAAAACGAATTCCGTGCCCGGTTTGCCATTCATTTGGAATCCTACAACAAAATGGTGAACATCGAGGCGAGAACCATGGTGGACATGGCTGTTCATCAAATTCTGCCTGCGGCCATCCGATATTCCAAGGTGCTGTGCGAAACCGTAAAGCTGAAGCAGGATGTGGGTGTATCCTGTAAGGGAGAAACAGCCCTGATCCGGCAGCTTTCCGCCCATACGGAGAAGCTGTGGGATGCGGTAGAAGTCCTGAAAAAAGCGTTGGCTGTGCTTCCAAAGGAGGTTCAGGCTGCTGCCGCCGGATACCGTAACCGTGTAATCCCGGCTATGCAGACGGTCCGTGCGGAGGCCGATGCGCTGGAGGAGCTGACGGACAAGAGCTGCTGGCCCTATCCGACATATTCCGATCTGTTGTTCTATTGATCTTTGTGATACAGCGCTTCCGCGGCAGGCTGCCCGGAAGCGCTGTATTCTAAGGAACCTCTGAATAAATCGTCTACGGCTGAGCAGCGGATCTTTTGCTCCCTCAGTGCAGTTTGGAAAATCGGAAATACATACAGTATTCCTCGATTTTCCAAACTTTCTGAGGAAGCAAAATCTCTCGCTGTCAGCTCTTGCCGATTTAATCAGAGCTTCCCTAATATGAAAAACTGTGACGATTCGGAAAAGAATATCAGAATAACAGAGCAATGATAAATTGTTGTTTTGAATTGACAATTAACAATTGACAATTTTGGTACCATTTCAGAATGATCAAAAACGCCTAAATCCTGCTGTAGGGGAGCCATTCATTTGAATTATGGAATGATCGCCACTGGCAATCATTGTAATTCTGATTCGCTGCGCATTTCACCACTCCCAGCAGTGAAATCTTCCGATATTGCTCCGCACTTCGGCAAAAACGTACTGCTCTACGGGAGCCATGAATGGCTCCCCTACAGTAAGGACGAAGTGCGTTTGAAAACTGTAAACAACAATTTTCTGTTCCGTTAAGCTGGGGCGGAGAAATATTTCGGAAAAATGCTGTGTGGGTATTTGATATTCTTGACGGAATACTGTATAATGGGATGCAACATGAGAAAGCCGTTTGATGCGGCGAAACAGAAAAAAGGAGCAAAGATCATGAATGAGATCAAGCAGGCATACCTAACCGGTGAACGCGCGCTGTTTCAGGGGCGGGAGCTTCAGATTACGAATACCATATTTGACGATGGGGAGTCGCCGCTGAAGGAAAGTCGGAACATTTCCCTGGAGGGGAGCATGTTCAAGTGGAAATACCCCTTGTGGTACGCAAAGGATATTACCGTCCGGGACAGCGCCTGGTTTGAAATGGGCCGGGCGGGCGTTTGGTATACAGAGCGGATTGCCGTGGAGGACTGCGCCATTGAAGCACCCAAGAATTTCCGGCGCTGCAAGGATGTGACACTACGCAATGTCTCCTTTTCCAACGCCGCGGAAACCCTCTGGAACTGCGAGAGGGTGACCATGGAGCATGTTACCGCCAAGGGCGATTACTTTGCCATGAACTGCCGGGATATGGCTGTGCGGGATCTGACGCTCTACGGAAATTACTCCTTTGACGGGGTAAAAAACGTGGAAGTTCACAATTCCAGACTTCTGAGCAAGGACGCGTTCTGGAACAGTGAGAATGTGACGGTTTATGATTCCTTCCTCTCCGGGGAGTATCTTGGCTGGAATTCCAGGAATCTGACACTGGTGAACTGCACCATCGAAAGCCTGCAGGGTATGTGCTACATTGAAAACCTGGTGCTGAAAAACTGCCGCCTGCTGAATACCACCCTGGCTTTTGAATACTCCACGGTGGACGCGGATATTGTAAGCAGGGTGGACAGTGTGCTGAATCCCGCCGGCGGCATCATCCGCGCAGAGGAAATCGGGGAGCTGATTCTCCAGGAGGACAGGGTGGATCTCTCGAAGACCCTGATCCAGTGCCCCAGGGTGCTTTGCAGAAGCTCCCGGAATCCCGGTGTCTGATTGCTGTACAGGAGGAAACAGGATGGATTTTTGTTTTGACCGGCCGGTGGACAGACGAAATACCGGTTCCCTGAAATGGGATGTGGCGGAGGGAGAACTTCCCATGTGGGTGGCGGATATGGACTTCCGGACTGCTCCCGCTGTCCGGGAGGCTATCCGGGCCCGGGCGGAGCATGGCGTATTCGGCTATTCCATTGTGCCGGATGGGTGGTATGAAGCCTATATCTCTTGGTGGCGAGACCGACATGGCTTTTCTATGGAGCGTGATTGGCTGATCTTCTGCACAGGTGTGGTGCCTGCGATTTCCAGTATGGTGAGAAAGCTGACAACACCTGCGGAAAAGGTTCTTCTGATGACACCGGTTTACAACATCTTCTTCAATTCCATTCTGAACAACGGCCGCCAGGCGCTGGAAAGCAGGCTCGTCTACGACGGGACGGAATACCGGATTGATTTTGAGGACCTGGAGCGGAAGCTGGCCGACCCCCAAACAACACTGATGCTTCTGTGCAACCCCCATAATCCCATCGGGAAAATCTGGGACCGGGAAACCCTGGAGCGGATCGGCGCGCTTTGTCGGAAGCACCATGTGGTGGTGATTTCCGATGAGATCCACTGCGACCTGACGGCTCCCGGCCGGGATTATGTACCCTTTGCCTCGGTATCGGAGGATTGCCGGGACAACAGCATCACCTGTATCGCGCCTACCAAGGCCTTCAACATCGCGGGGCTCCAGACCGCTGCCGTCTGTGTTCCCAACCCTGTTCTGCGGCACAAGGTATGGCGGGGGCTGAACACGGATGAGGTTGCGGAGCCCAACGCCTTCGCGGTGGATGCAGCCATCGCTGCCTTTACCAAGGGCGGAGATTGGCTGGATGCCCTCCGGGCTTACCTTGAGGATAACAAGACCCTTGTAAAGGATTTTGTGAGGCGGGAGCTGCCCGGGCTTCATGTGGTTCCTTCGGAGGCTACCTACCTGCTGTGGGTGAACCTGGGAAGCGGGGAGACTTCCGCAGAGGATGCAGCAGAGTTTATCCGCAAAAAAACCGGGCTTTACCTCTCTGCCGGGAATCCTTTTGGCGGGGATGGCGGGTGCTTTCTGAGACTGAATGCAGCCTGCCCCCGGTCTGTTCTGGTGGACGGGCTTTCCAGACTGAAGGAAGGAATCGAGGCCTGGAAGGCACAATAATGTAATCCCCCCGGATAACCTGCCAGGTCATCGGGGGGATTATAGTTTTATGTTCTTATTGGCTTTCCTCAGCTTCTCAGAACATTTGTTGTTTTCTCTGGCCTCTGTAGGGGGCGGTCATGACCGCCCCGAAAACCTTACGGGATAGAGCGGTATCGTTTTGCGGTTAAACCCAACATTTTCCACATCGAACGTGAGCAGTGCGGTCATGACCGCACCCTACAGGAAAGCGCGGTTGATAACAATTTGTCGTTTTGCTGAGTTAAGCCGATAAGCACATAATTATATTCAGATCAACCGCAGAGGGCGGCGCATTCCTGGGCGACGGAGGCTTCACAGCTGCGCATGGCAAGGATGGTCTTTTCCAGTACCTCATCCAGGCTCCAGCCCAGCCGGGCCGCGCCGTCCTGGATGACCTCCCGGGAGCAGCCTGCGGCGAACTTCTTATCCTTGAACTTCTTCTTCAGACTGGAAAGCTCCATGTCCATGACGCTCTTGCTGGGGCGCATCCGGGCGGCGGCACCGATGAGGCCCGTCAGCTCGTCCACGGCGAACATGACCTTCTCCATCTGGTGAACCGGCTCCACATCGCAGCAGAGCCCAAAACCATGGGAGCAGATGGCATGAATCATTTCATCGCCGGCATTGATTTCCGCAAGGAGCTCCGGGGCCTTTTTGCAGTGCTGCTCCGGGTAGTTTTCAAAATCCACGTCGTGGAGCAGTCCGCACAGGGCCCAGAAATCCGCATCCTGGCTGAAGCCAAGTTCGTTTGCGTACCAGCGCATGACACCTTCCACCGTAAGAGCATGGAGAATGTGGAAAGGTTCTTTATTGTATTTGCGCAGCAGCTCCAGGGCCTGCTGCCGGGTGACGGTCAGGTTCATGGGTTTCCCTCCAAAACAGAATTTTCTCTATTGTACGATTTGGAGAGAAAAAAGTCAACACAGAGTATACTGTGGCTGATCATTCCGCGGGACATTTTCCGAAACATTAATTGCGAAGATGAATAAATGGATAACGTATCAGTGCCACAAATTGTTGTTTATACGATTTTGCTGTCATTGCGAGCCAGTGCGCAGGACTTCCGTGGCAATCCCCCGGTTGAATGGAACCGGCTAACAATTACCACCAAAAATCACAATGTTCCCCTTCCTGTAGGGCAATTGTCGATACATTTTCCCTCTAACCGGGGGATTGCCACTGAAGCCGGCGCGCTGGTTCGCAATGACAGGTAATCTGGGGCACATCGCTGTAAACAACACTTTACCGTTTGTTGAGTTGGCGAATATACTTTTTCTTGAATTTTCAGGAATCGGTAGAAAAATACATATTTTCATGATAGAGTATTCCGAAAAGGAGGAATGGGTTGTGACCAATGTACTGGATTATATAAAATGGCGGGGAGATTTGACCTTTTCTCAGGATGGTCCCAATGAGGTGGATGCATTGATTTTTTCCGCGCTGGCGTATATCCGTTATGGAGGGGAGGTGGAAGAAAAACCGGAGGAGCCTGTGACGCTTCGAGAGGCTGCCAATGCTTTTTTGGAACGGGAAGACTACGCTGGACGGATCAGAACGAAGAATGACCTGGAACTGCTTCGCACGGCAGGCCAGAGCATTCGGTTTGGTTTATCCAAAATCTGCGGATATACGGATCGGTATATTCCTGAGGAGGAAACCCAGTTCGCGGCCATGAGCTTCCTGCTGGATGACGGGAGCGCTTTCCTTGCCTTCCGGGGAACGGATGAAACTCTGGTGGGCTGGAAAGAGGACTTTAACATGAGCTTCCAGGAGGTCATTCCCTCCCAGAAGCTGGCTCAGCAATACATCGAAGGCTTTGCCCGGCAATGCAGCATGTCCATGCGGATCTGCGGACATTCCAAGGGCGGTAACCTGGCGGTGTTCGGTGCGGCGAGAAGCCCCCAGGAGGTTCAGCAGCGAATTGTTGAGGTATACAACAACGACGGTCCCGGGTTTTCGGAGTTTCTGATGGGAGATCAAGGCTACCGGGAAATTGTGCCCAGAATCAGAACATTTGTGCCCCAGTCTTCGGTGATTGGGATGCTTCTGGAGCATGAGGAGCCCTACACCATCATCAGAAGCAATCAGGTCAGCATCCTGCAGCATGAAATCTACTCCTGGGAAGTGGTGGGAAAGAGCTTTGTTCCTATGGAAGAGATTACTGTGGATTCCCGATTCCTGAACCTCACCATTAAGAACTGGGCAAACCAGATGACGGTTGAGGAACGAAACCAGGTCGTGGATACGCTGTACGCGTTGCTTAACAGCGGGGATGTGAAAACCGCGGCGGATATTTTTCACCCGAGAAATATCCGCCGGTACATTCGGGCAGTGAGCAGCGATGATGGCATCCGGAAGCTCCTGTCCGGTGAACTCAAAAGCCTGATGGCTGCCGCGAAAAAAGCCAGGGAGCAGTTTGACCAAACCAAACGAATGGAATCAGAAGAATAATTCGCGAAACCGGTCAGTCAGAGAGGATTGGCCGGTTTCATTTTCGGAAGAAAAATTCCGAATCTAGATTTTGAACACATTCCACTGAAAAATCCTCCTATTCATCAGGACCGGTACATGGTATAATTGCTGGAGTAAACACGAAGTGAGGAAGGAGGATGGGTATGTGCCTTTCGAAAGGGAAAAAGGCTTTGCTGGTTTCCTTGGCTGTCTTTGTATGCTTTTCTGTGAGTTTGGTACTGATTTTTCTGATCGGACGATATGGCTGGAAACTCGGCGGATTTCAGGCCTGTGAGGGCGCGGGGATTGAATCGGTTGCGGTTACAGACGGGTGTGTACGAATTACAGGCTTCTATCCCGGTTCCTTCCCGGAGGGCTTCATCGGATGCTATTCGGCAGAAGAAAACGGAAAGCTCTATGTGGGGTTCCGGTTCAGCGCGGTGTTTGGATTCTTTGAAACCGGTGACTTTTCCATCAGCGTTCCGGTGCGCGGAGAAATCAGCGAAGTGATTATGAAGACCTCTATGGGAGAGCGCATCTTATGGACAGAGGATACTGGACGGCTTGTGGGTGCTGACCAATATGGAATGGAATCTACATTCGATTGGATTACCGGGATGCGGAATCGATTTCGGTTTCCTACTGTGGTAAAACAGTGGAGCATGATACACTTGCCTGTGAAAACGGAGAATTCTGTTATTTTGACTGTGATATCATGATGGAGGCCAAGAATGCAGGGGCACCGATTGGCGTTGCGGTGGCGGTAAAAAAGACGGATGGGTCCGTGACTGCAAGCCGGGAATTCCTGTTTGAAGCAGAAATGGAAAAGATGTATCTCAGGATTACGGAATCCGGGGAAATAGAAGGATAAGGAGGAAGCTGCAATGCAGCACGATCAAGGCAAATCCTCAAGGCTGTTTGCCATTGCGGGAGGATTGTTAACGGTTTCGGGCCTGCTGATGGCGGTATGCGGAAGGCTGGCTTACGGGGGGATCTTTTGGGCGGCAGCAAGCTGTATGTTCTTTGCGGCCTACAATTTCCGCCTGGCGGAAAACAAAAATATGGAAAAGGAGAAAACGGAAAATGAGTAAGAAGCTTTATAAATCCAATGACAACAAGATGATCGACGGTGTCTGCGGCGGAATCGCGGAGTATTTTGACATTGATCCCACCATGGTTCGGCTGGGCTGGGTGCTTTTCTGCGCCCTCGGCGGCAGCGGTTTCCTGGCCTATATTATTGCTGCGATTATTATTCCCAGAAAGCCTTGCTGAAAGGAAGCATTCCATGAACAGTATCATTGAAATTGACCACCTGAGCAAGCGCTTCGGAGAGGTTCAGGCGGTGAAGGATCTGAGCTTCCGGGTGAAGGAAGGGGAGCTGTTCGCGTTTCTGGGGGTTAACGGCGCCGGAAAATCCACCACCATCAACATCCTCTGCGGCCAGCTGCCCAAGGATGCCGGCAGTGTCAGGATTGACGGGAAATCTCTTGACGAGGAGCCGGATGCCATCAAGCGGAGTTTGGGAGTCGTTTTCCAGAATTCCGCGCTGGATAAGGATCTGACCGTAAGGGAGAATCTTCTGAGCCGGGCGGCGCTCTACGGCATCTGTGGAAAGGATTTCCGGGAACGGCTGACAGAGCTGGCGGAGCTGTTGGATTTTAAAGATCTGGTGAAGCGTCCGCTGGGGAAGCTCTCCGGCGGTCAGCGGCGCAGAATCGATATTGCGCGGGCACTGCTGCACAGGCCGCGGATTCTGATACTGGATGAACCCACCACAGGGCTGGACCCCCAGACCAGAAACACCCTCTGGCGGGCGATTGGCGAGCTCCGCGCCCGGGAGGGAATGACGGTGTTTCTGACCACTCACTACATGGAGGAAGCGGCTGACGCGGACTTCGTAGTGATCCTGGATCACGGCCAGATTGCGGCGGAGGGAACGCCGCTTAGCTTGAAAAACACCTATACCGGAGATTATATCACCCTGTATGGTGTGGAAGAAGGGGAGGTTCGGAAGCTGGATACACCCTATGAAGCCATACGGGATGCTTTCCGGGTATTGGTACCCAATACCGCTGCCGCGACGGAATTGATTCTGAGGTTTCCGGAAATTTTCCGCGACTATGAAATCACCAAGGGAAAGATGGATGATGTATTCCTTGCGGTGACGGGAAAGAAGCTGACGGGAGGCATGTAAAAATGAGATTTGCAAAAATCACCGCGCTGGTTTTCTGCCTTGCTTCCCTTGCCGCCATTGCGGTTTGCATTTTTACGGATTGGAATGACGGGCTGTATTTACCGCTGGCGCTTTGCCTGAGTGCGGTGGGAAACGGTATCAACGTTTTTTCCGACAACCGGGGAAATGGCAGGAGGGAGGAGAAATGACAGGTCTAGGGGCGCTGATTCAGCGCAATATGAAGTTGTATTTCAAGGATAAGGGGATGTTCTTCACGTCCCTGATTACGCCCGTGATTCTGCTGGTACTGTACGGCACTTTCCTGGGAAATGTCTATGAGGATTCCTTCCGGGGAGCGTTGGAGGCAGCGGGAGCCAGTGTATCCGACGAGGTGATTTGGGGCTGTGTGGGAGGACAGCTGGTGTCGTCCCTGCTGGCGGTAAGCTGTGTGACGGTGGCCTTCTGCGCAAACCTGTTGATGGTCCAGGACAAAATCACCGGGGCAAGAGGAGATCTGACCATTGCCCCCGTAAAACCCGGCACGCTGGGATTGAGCTACTATCTGGCAACCCTGGGTTCCACGCTGCTGATTAATTATGTCGCGTTGGGGATTTACCTGGGATACCTGGCAGCGGTTGGTTGGTTTTTGACAGTGGGGGATGTGCTTGCGCTGGCGCTGGATGTGACACTGCTGGTGCTGTTTGGTACGGCGCTGTCCTCCTGTGTCAATTTCCCGCTGACCACCAATGGGCAGGCCAGTGCGGTAGGAACGGTTGTCAGCGCCGGATATGGCTTCGTTTGCGGAGCCTACATGCCAATTTCGAATTTCTCCGAGGGCCTTCAGAAGGCACTGTCCTTCCTGCCGGGTACATACGGAACCAGCCTGCTGCGCAATCACGCCATGCGTGGTGTGTTTGAGGAAATGAGGAGCCTGGGATTTCCTGAGCCGGTTATGGAAGCCATCCGCGACAGCGTGGACTGCAACCTGTACTTCTTTGGGGATAGGGTAGGACTTAGTGCTATGTACGTGGTGCTGATCGGCGCGATTGTTCTCGCAATCGGACTGTACATTGGTATGAATGTATGGAAGGCTCGAAAACAGTAACTCCTGTTTTCAAAAGTGAATGGAAACGCAAAGCTGCAATGGCTCCTCTTTTTGAGGGGCATTGCGGCTTTGTCTGAGGTAATGACGCTATGGATAAGAAAGAACTGACAATCCGGCAAATCCCCTGTGTGCTGTACGGAGCGCCCGCGAAACGGGTGTTTGTGTATGTTCATGGGAAATGCGGGTGTAAGGAAGAAGCGGAAGCGTTCGCCGGAAATGTCACATCCCGGGGATACCAGGTGCTGGCAATGGACTTGCCCGGTCACGGAAACAGAAAAGCGGAAGCAGAACGGTTTGTACCCTGGGAGGTTGCTCCGGAGCTGGGAAGGATTTATGACACGATCAGGGAAAACTACGAGGCAGTCTCCCTTTATGCGGGCAGCATTGGCGCCTATTTTTCCTTGCTGGGATTTCCGGAAGGCGCATTCCGGCGCGTACTGCTGGCGGCGCCTGTTTTGGATATGGAGCGGTTGATATGCCGTATGATGGAGTGGGCATCGGTGACACCGAAACAGCTGGAATCGGAAGGGGAGATCCCGGTGGATTTCGGGGATCCGCTCTCATGGCGATACTATCAGTATGCCCGGGAGCATCCTGTTTCCCATTCCCTGGGTCCTACAGCTGTTCTGTACCCCCAGCGGGATCATCTGACCGAACGGGAGACTGCGGAGCGTTTTTCCAATCGCTTCGGGGCACGTTTGACGGTGATGCCGGATGCCGGGCATTTTCTGCATACGCAGGAGCAGCTGGCCGCATTGCAGAAATGGATTTCTGATGAAGCTTTCAGGGAGGAATGATTCATGAGAGCAGATAAGGGGAGCGTTGCGTTCCGCTCTGCCAGACATGAGGATGCCGCGCTGCTGGTTCAGATTTACAATGCTGCCTTTCGGGCGGATTATCTGCGCTATGGGCAGTGTCCGGGATATGGAAGGACGCTGCAGCAAATGGAAAAATCCATTGCGCGCTATCCGAAACAAATCCTTCTCTATCATGAGAAGCCGGTGGGTGTGCTTTCTGCCCGGGAGCTTGCGGATGATGTGGTTTCTTTGGGGTGCCTTTGCGTGATTCCCGAATACCAGGGAAAAGGAATCGGAACGCTGGCTATGGAGCAGCTGGAACGGATGTACCCGAACTGGAAGCGGATCGAATTGATTACTCCGGCGGACAAAACGGAGAACATTCGATTCTACACCCAGTGCTGCGGATTCGCGCTTGCGGGGGAAGAAATGGACGGAAAAGTCCGGGTTGTCCAATTGGTGAAGAAAGCAATGAACAAGTGAGGGAATACTGATGAAACCAAATTCTATTGTATATACGTCCAATACCGGGTTTACCAGGCAGTACGCAATGCTTCTGGGGGAGAAAACGGGCCTTCCGGTGTATTCTCTGGAGGAGGCCGGACAAAGGCTGGCACCGGGAAACACCATTGTCTATCTGGGATGGCTGATGGCCGGCAAAGTGCAGGGCTACGCCAAGGCATCGGCCCGTTACCATGTGGCAGCGGTTTGTGGGGTGTGCATGGGCGCCACAGGCTCCCAGATTGAGGATGTCCGCAAGACCAACGCCATCGGTTCAGAGCTGCCGGTATTTACGCTGCAGGGCGGTTTTGACATGGCAAAGCTGAGAGGTGTCTACAAGCTGATGATGAAGGTTATGGCCAAGACCGTGGGCAAAAAGCTGGCGGAAAAGAAGGTACGTACCCCTGAGGAGGATGAGATGCTGGAGCTGATGGTCCATGGAGGCAGCCGTGTCCGGGAGGAATATCTTACAGAGATTGTGGACTGGTATCACAAGGCACAGTAAAAATGGTTCAATGAAAAGACTTTTGTGATTTGTTTTTTTCTGGAAATCTGAAGGAAATAGCGCACCCTACAGAAGACACTGTCAAACAACTTACATCCTGCGCCCCGTTGGAATGCAGACAAGAGAATGGAGCGCTCAAACACACAAAACTTTTACATTGAGGCGTAAAATTCTGCGCGATGTGTCAGCGGGTTTGCTTCGAAAGAGTAAGCAGAGATGGGGGAAGATAGGATCAGGAACCGCATGCGGCAAAAGGAATTGTGCAAAGAAAGTCGAGAAAACCTTTCCGGGTTTTTGTAGAATAAGTGGAAAAGGGAGGCGGGGAAGATGAACCAGGAAGATAAAATCATTATCCGCGGGCTTCGGCAGAACAATCTGAAGAATGTATCACTGGATGTTCCAAAAGGAAAGATTGTTGTGTTCACAGGTGTATCCGGTTCGGGAAAATCCAG
This sequence comes from uncultured Clostridia bacterium, assembly GCA_945486035.1. Classification (GTDB taxonomy): domain Bacteria; phylum Bacillota; class Clostridia; order Oscillospirales; family Oscillospiraceae; genus Faecousia. The sequence continues at coordinate 12,666 of CALYTB010000008.1, read as the reverse complement.
CATTGTATTCGATACCATCGCCGCGGAGAGCCAACGGCAGATGAACGAAACCTATACCGCGTTTATGCGGGGAAGGCTGCCCAAGTATGAAAAACCAAAGGTGGATCTGATTGACAATCTTTCTGCCTCCGTCATTGTGGACCAGACCCGACTGGGAGGCAATGCCCGATCCACCGTGGGAACCATCAGCGATTTGTATGCCGCGCTTCGGCTGCTGTATTCCCGGATTGGGATGCCCTATGCGGGGACGGCTTCCTATTTCTCCTTCAATGACCCCAACGGAATGTGCAAAGCCTGTTCCGGCATCGGAAAAATCCTGGATCTGGACATCGAACGGGCCATTGACCCGGATAAATCCTGGAATGAGAATATGCTGAATCTCCCGGCGTTTCGGGTTGGAAATTACTATTGGAAGCAGTATACGGGCGCGGGATTGTTTGACTTGGACAAGAAATACAGGGATTATTCCCCCCGGGAGCGGAATCTGCTGCTCTACGGAAGCGCTGAAAAGGGAGGCCCCCGGGAGAATAAGCGGGTGGAGGGCATCAAGAATCAGTTTCAGCGCCTCTGCCTGATGAAGGGACCGGAGGAACAGACCGACATGACACTGAAAAGACTGAATCAGTTTATGGAGGAAAAGGTGTGTCCTGACTGCGGCGGAAGGAGACTGAATCCCAAGACGCTTTCCTGCAAGGTGGCGGGCTACAGCATTGACCAGATGTGCGCCATGGAATTTGGCGAGCTGGTGAAGGTGCTGGGGACCATTGAGGATCCCAGAGCGGCTACCATTGTGGATGCGCTGACCGCTTCCCTCAACAGAATGATTGACATTGGACTTCACTATCTGTCCATGGACAGAGAATCCTCCACATTGTCCGGCGGGGAGGCCCAAAGACTGAAGCTGGTGCGGTATATGGGAAGCAGCCTTACCGGCATGACCTATATTTTTGATGAGCCGAGCACCGGGATGCATCCGAGAGATGTTTACCGGATGACGGAGCTTTTGAAAAAGCTAAGGGACAAGGGGAATACCGTACTTGTTGTGGAGCACGACAAGGACGTGATCTCAATTGCCGATGAGGTGATTGATGTGGGCCCTCTGGCGGGGAAACAGGGGGGACAAATTCTGTTCCAGGGCAGTTATGAATCGCTTTTGCTTTCCGGTACCCGTACCGGGGAGGCTATGCGGCATTTGGTTTCCGTGAAGGAGCGGCCCAGGACTCCCCGAGAGTACCTCCCGGTCAGAAACGCAAGCATCCACAACCTGAAGAATGTTTCGGTGGATATCCCGCTGAATGTCCTGACAGTGGTGACCGGAGTGGCTGGCTCCGGGAAAAGTTCCCTGATTCGGGATGTATTCGCGAAGCAGTATTCCGATCGGGTGGTCCTGGTGGATCAGTCCCCGGTGACCGCAACGGGCCGCTCCACACCGGCTACCTTCCTGGGGTTCTTTGATGAAATCCGAAAGGTGATGGCATCGGAAAATGGGGTGGATGCATCCCTGTTTTCCTTCAACAGCCGGGGCGGCTGTCCGGTGTGCGGAGGAAGGGGGTTCATTGTAACCGAGCTTGTGTTCATGGATCCGGTGACTACCGTCTGTGAGGCCTGCGATGGGAAGCGATACAGCGACGAAGCGCTGTCGTTCCGCTACCGGGGAAAGACCATTGTGGAGATCCTGGAAATGTCCGCTGGGGATGCCCGGGAGTTCTTCGCGGGGAATCAAAAAATCTGCAAGGCGCTGGATGCCATGATTGAGGTGGGGGTTGCGTATCTGTCTCTGGGACAACCTCTGTCCACACTGTCAGGCGGGGAACGGCAGCGGGTAAAGCTGGCAAAATACCTGGATGGTAAGGGGAATATCTATGTGCTGGATGAGCCAACCACCGGACTCCACGCATCGGATGTGGAGAAGGTGATGAAGCTGCTGGATTCACTGGTGGCCCGGGGAAATACGGTGATCGTCATCGAGCACAATCTGGATGTGATGAAACGGGCGGACTACCTCATCGATGTAGGCCCGGATGGGGGAACCTCCGGGGGAGAAATCGTGTTTACCGGAACGCCCAGGCAGATGCTGGAGAAGGGCAATACCATCACCGCAGAGTTTCTAAGAAAATCCATTTTCCCCGGCAACTGAAAAAACATGACGGATGCGGCACAATTGCCGGCATCCGTCATGTATTTTATACCCTGCGCTGAAAGCACAGAGGGAGCTCCATGCGGTGTTTTTCCAGGAGCGATTGATTCCGAAGAATGTCCTTCGTATCCCCGTCCGCGGCAATATTACCGTGGGAGAGCAGGATTACCCGTTGACAGGTATCCAGAATCATGTCCAGGTCATGGGAGGCAATCAGTTTGGTCTGGGGGAGGGTACGGATGGTGTTGATGACTGTGCGGCGGTTTACCGGGTCCAGAGCAGTGGAGGGCTCATCCATGAGAATCACTTCCGGCTCCATGGCGAGAATGGTGGCAATGGCAGCCATGCGTTTTTCACCGCCGGAAATTTTATGGTTATGGCGGAACTTCAGCTCCATCAACCCAAGACGGCTCAGAACCTTATCCACCCGTCGCTCCGTTTCTTCGGGGCTCAGCCCATAGTTTCTGGGACCGAAGATCATGTCCTGATATACGGTGGGCATGAACATCTGATTGTCGGAATCCTGCAGTACAAAGCCGACCTTTTTACGGATTTCGGAAAGGTTTTGCCGGTTTACGGGGATATTTCCCACAGAGATTTCCCCGGTTCCCTGCAGAAGCCCCAGCATCAGCTTCATAATGGTGGATTTGCCGGCACCATTGGCACCGATGAGGCCAACGGATTCTCCTGCTTGAATGGAAAAGCTCAGATTCTCTACCACGGGATGCTCAGGCGCGTAAGAAAAGGACACATTCTTGAATTGAATCATCGGACTACCTCACAAATATACTGCCTGCAACGGCTGGAAGATTCCAGCGCCTGGCACACAGAAACGCAATTCCCCAGCCCAGAAGGAAAACCGCGTCCCCAAATCCAAATGGCGAACCCTGGGCATAGAAGAATTCTCCGCGAAAGCCCCGAAGCAGCATGCTGCTGTACAGTTCCTGAGCACGGTCCATGCTTCGCAGCAGCAGCTGCCCCAGGAAGGAACCCCAAGCGGATATATGAATGCCTTTCTGCCCGGGAGAGCGCAGACGGTAGGACTGGGACATGATGCCCACTTCCTCCAGCATAACACCGATGTACCGATAGGTAAGCAGGAGCAGGGTGACAAGAAGCTCCGGGACGTGCAGTTTCCGCAAAGCGGCGCAGATGGAATCTATGGAAGTGGTGGCAATCAGAAGGAAGGATGCCATTAAGGAGAAGCAGCCCTTGAAAAGCAGTGTGAGCATGGATATGATTCCGCCGGTAACGGTGAAAGAGCCCAAGGTCACAAAGGGAGTGTGATCCAGAAAGGGATTCACAAGACCCACCGCGCAAACCAGCGGAAGCACATAACGAAGCTTTCGGAAGCAAAGCCGGATTGGAATTCCCGCCATCTGGTATGCAATTACGGGGTATAAAACCATGGCAGTCAGTCCCGAAAGGTCATATTTCGGAAAAGAAACCACGATAACAATATAAAGAAGGGTTACGGACAGCTTGCAGATGGGGTGCAGCCGGTGAACGGGGGAATCTGCTGCTGCCAACGTGTCCATTTCCCGCAGCTCTGACTGGGCTTGAGGCAGTTTATCCATTGCGCACACCTCGGAAAAAGGTATCAGAGGCACTGATCAGGTGCCTCTGATATTGTGATATGATTAGACTGTTGCTTTTCTTCTGCGGAAGAAGCCGCCAAGTACACAGATCAGAGCCGCGGCCCCTCCAACCAGGACGGATCCGACCAAACCGGAAACCGTGGTACCTGCGGCGCTTTCGCTGTTTACGAAAGCGTAATCCGGCAGAAACGCGGTCTTTTCCTGGATGGAACCGGCAATCTCAGCAGCACCGCTGGAAAGGCCGTAGTGTTCTTCGTCCAGACCCATGTTTTCGCTGTAGCCTGCTTCGGTATTTCCAAACATAGACCATTCCAGACCGTCGGGGTTGGAGCTGGCTGCCAGGCTCAGGCCGCCGCCGACGATGGCAACCACAACGGCCAGAATGATCAGAGTTGTTTTCAGAGAACACTTGCTCGGTAGACCAGCTTCGCCAATGGGGGCATCCATCACCAGCTCGGGGCGGGCTTCATAGACAAAAACCAGCACCGCGGAGGTAATCAAGCCTTCTACCAATCCGATGGCCAGATGAATCGGCTGCATGATGCCGACAAAGGCCTGGAAGGGCAGCTCGCTGATACCGGAAACGGTGGTTTCAAGGACCACAGAAAACGCGCCAAGCTGCAAGGTAACAACGCAGCCAAGGACACAGGCCAGGATGATTTTGGCCCGTCCGGTGGCCTTTGTGCCAAGTTTCGCGAACAGCTTGCTTCCCATGATTGGTTTCCACAGCAGATAATACCCCACAAAGCAACCGTAGAACGCCATGTTCCAACAGTTTGCCCCCAGAGCCAGCAGACCGCCGTCTGCGAAGAACAGACTTTGAATGGTAAGAATCACCACCATGGACAAAAAGCCTGCCTGAGGGCCCAGCAGGGCGGAGAGCATCATACCGCCGCAAAGATGGCCGGAGGAGCCGGTGCCGGGAATGGTGTAGTTAATCATCTGACCTGCGAAAACCAGAGCGGAAGTCACCGCCATGGTGGGCAGCTTTGCCAGATTCTCATCGTTTCGAAGGGTTTTTACGGAAGTGCCAACTGTAACCGCGGTAGCCGCGTACATGGTTGCGGCTACCGCGGGAGAAAGCAGCGCGTCTGCCATATGCATTGTGAACCACCTCATATTTCAAGATGGGTTCATTATATCAGCAGACGTTTCTGATTGTAAGCCCCCTGGGGGGATGAATTTTCGGAGGTTTCCGGGTACACCTGGGATGGCTGCTGTCAAAAGGAAATCAGGAGTTACTTCAAAGGAAAGCGCGGTATTGTAGGTTTTTATTCCTTCATGGTTTCTTTCAGGTGCTTTTGGATTGCCAGGAAAGATGTATCGCTGATTACATGCTCAATACGGCAGGCATCTTTGGAGGCGGTCTGTTCGTCCACTCCCAGGCGCAGAAGCATGTCCCGCAGAACGGTATGCCGTTCATAGATTTTTGATGCGGTTTCCTGCCCGCGTTCGGTGAGCGTGAGAAAACCGTTTTTATCGGCAACCACATAGCCGCTCTCCTTGAGAAGCCCCATGGCACGGCTGACACTGGGCTTGGAGTATCCCATATATTCCCCCACATCAACGGAACGGACATAGGGCTTTTGCTTGGAGAGAATATAGATTGTTTCCAGATACATTTCGCCGGATTCCTGAAGATTCACAGGGAAACACCCCTTTTCGTGTTCTTCCTGTCAGAATAACATATTCTGATGTTGATTTCAAGCCGTGATTTTCAGGAAATGGCTTGCGAATCAATCCCACATGTGTTTCAGCAGATAGGATTCCAGATCATAGTCGTATTTGAAACGGACCCCATTGATAGGTTCTCCGTTAAGAATTGCGGCATAAGCCCGCTGATGAATCTCATTTTGTTCCCGATCCCCCGCAAAAAGGTTTTGGGTTATCATAAGCGCGAAGGAAGCATCCGGGTATTGCGCTTCCAACTCGGGAATATGCTCCGGGGTACAGCCGCGCAAAACAGCCATCCCGGGGATGCTGTCAAATGCGGTTTGTTCCCGCTCTATCAGATCGCGCCGCCGGTTGTGAACCGGATTCAAAGCATTGATTGTGTTCATGAAAAATCCTCCTTTGCGGTGCATACGCTGGGCGGCATTATAGCACGAAAAAAAGAGAAGAACAAGTCTTGACTTTTCCAGAAGACACATTCCGGCTTGCGGATAATGCTCGTGGTTTTTGATACTCAGAATCATCCGTTGAAGATCAACAGTAATTCATGGTCCCCATTGCAAAATACAGGGAATTGTGATATGGTATCATAGACGGTGGACCCACCAGGGAAACCGCGCATATAGGGGAATGAAAAGTGTCCATTGAAAAAGCGAGAGCCTGCTTTGCGGAGTATGGGATTGCGGACCGCATTCTGGAATTCCCGGTTTCCAGCGCTACTGTGCAGCTGGCTGCCCAGGCGCTGGGCTGTGAACCGTGCAGGATTGCGAAAACCTTATCCTTTTCCGTTTCCGGTGTTCCGATTCCGGTGGTGGCTGCCGGAGATGTAAAAGTGGATAACACGAAATTCAAATCCAGGTTCGCGGTCAAAGCCGCTATGCTGAGCCGTGAGAACACCGAAGCCATGATTGGCCACTCGGTGGAGGCGTTTGTCCCTTCGCGGTGAAGGCAGGCGTGAAGGTTTATCTGGATGAGTCCCTGAAGCGGTTTGAAACCGTTTTTCCCGCCTGCGGGAGCAGCAACAGCGCCATAGAATTGTCCGTTGGAGAGCTGGAGCGATATTCCAATTACACAGACTGGGTGAATGTCTGTAAAGGATGGTAAGAAGGAGAATAAACATGGAGCGGAAACACAACGAATTCATCACTGCATCCGGGCTGCGGGTATCCATGCCCGTTCCCGGAATTGTCCGTGTGACGGATGGTATGCACAAGGGCAGTTACATGGTGAGCGCCCCTACCCGCAGAACCGCGCCCAAGGTGTCGGGAGAAGCACTCACCTGGGGAAAGATTACGGTGGAACCAGAAAACGGCATGGCGCTTTTCTATGACGGAAAGCTTCTGTGCGTGGATTATCCCGGATCCCGCAGACTCAGAACCTCCCTGTCCCCGGAGGAGGTCGCCCAGCTCAGCTCTGAGGGTCATGTCCCATCGGAGGCACTGGCAGAGGCCGGCGAGTGGAAAGTGGAGGTTGTCAAAACCCTGGCACCGGATGCCGTTGTGTACGGCCTGGGCGATAAGACGGGCTTTCTGAACAAGCGGCACTATGCCTATGAAAATTGGAATACCGATGATCCTACCCCGCACTGCGACAATTATAAGAGCCTGTACAAGTCCATCAACTTCTTCATGGTTTACTCCGAAAACGGATGCCTGGGAATCCTTGCGGACAACTCCTACCGTACCCGGTTTGACTTTGGCAAGGAGCAGGAGGACTACTATTTCTGGTCCCACGCGGGTGGCGCACTGGATTACTACATGATCCCGGGAAAGACACCCAAGGAGGTGCTCAGGCGCTATCAGAGCCTGACCGGAAGAAGTATGCTCCAGCAGAAGTGGGTGTATGGATTCCACCAGAGCAAATGGAGTTACTATACCGACGGGGAAGTACTGGGAATGGTTTCCACCATGCGGGAAAACAAGCTGCCAATTGACGCGGTGCATATGGATATCGACTATATGGAGGGATTCCGGGTCTTTACTTTCAATTCCGCACGCTTTTCAGACCCCAAAGCAATGACAGCAAAGCTGGCGGAGCAGAACGTGAAGGCAATTACCATCATTGATCCCGGTGTGAAACTGGACCCCGGTTATTTTGTCTATGATGAGGGCGTAGAGCAGGGACACTTTGCCAGAAATCCGGACGGCAGCATCTACGAAGGGGCCGTATGGCCCGGGCCCGCGGTTTTCCCGGACTACACGCAGGAGAAAACCAGAATCTGGTGGGGCGAGAAGGTCAAAATCATGACCGACGCCGGTATTCGCGGAATCTGGAACGATATGAACGAGCCTGCCAATTTCACGGGTCCGCTGCCGGATGATGTAAAATTCTCAGAAGGAAACCACAAGGAAATCCACAATGTATTCGGTCATCTGATGGCCAAGGCTACCTATGACGGACTGCTTAAGGCGGATGGCCGCCGCCCCTTCGTCCTGACCCGGGCCTGCTGCGCAGGGTCCCAGCGGTATTGCTCCGGCTGGACCGGAGACAACCACTCCATGTGGCAGCATTTGCAGCTGAGCCTGACCCAGATGATGAATCTGGGGCTGTCCGGAATGAATATGGTGGGCTCCGATGTGGGCGGCTTTGGCTCGGATGCCACTCCGGAGCTTCTGGTGCGCTGGTTCCAGTTGGGGGCCATCAGCCCCTTCTTCCGGGATCACTATGCCAAGGGCACCCGGAATCAGGAGGCCTATGCCTTCGATCAGGCTACCATGGATGGCTGCCGGAAGGCGCTGGATCTCCGCTACCACCTGCTGCCGTACATCTACGATCTGGCCCATGAGGATATGCCGATTCTCCGTCCGCTGGTGCTGGAATACCCGGAGGATCCTGTCTGCCGGGAGCTGACGGATCAGTGTATGCTGGGTGACCGGCTGCTGGCCGCACCCGTGATGACCCCCGGTGTGTCCGCAAGAGCGGTGTATCTACCCAAGGGTGTGTGGTTCGATTACTATACCGGGAAACGGTACACAGGCGGCAAGTACGTCTTGGCGGAGGCTCCCGCCGACAGGATGCCTCTGTTTGCCAAAGCCGGTGCAGTAATCCCGGTTTCCGCCGGAAAGCCCCAGTGTGTGGAAGAGATTACCCGGGTGGTTCTGGAGGTTTTCCCGGGCAATGGCCGCTATGTTCATACGATGGACGACGGGGAGAGCATGGATTATCTGGACGGTGGTGTCCGCCGGATTGAGATTCGCGTTCAGGGACATCAGCTTGAGCAGAAGGTAATCGCCGACGGCTACCCCGGTCCCGATGTTCTGGAGATTCGGTGGATGGCGTAAGCCAAAGGATTTTTCACCATGGCGCATTATGTTTTGTCCGATATCCACGGAGAAGGGGAGCGGTTCCACCGGATGCTGGAGAAGATTCGGTTTTCCCGGGAGGACAAGCTCTATATTCTGGGGGATGTGATCGACCGGGGACCTGCCGGGATTGCGTTGCTGCGGGAAATCATGGCATCATCCAATATGGAGCTGCTTCTGGGGAACCATGAGTACATGATGACCCGGTATTTTGCCCCGGAAGCTGCCGAAGTGGAGATTAGGCGATGGAACCGCAATGGCAATTCTCCGACCCTGGCGGCATTTCTGCGCTTGACACCCAGAGAACGCGAGGAGATTCTGTCTTACCTTCAAACCAGAAAGCCTCATATCCTGCTGGAGCTTCCCGGTGAGCGCTTCTACCTGGTACATGGTTTCCCGGGAGAGAATCTCCATGACGAGGTATGGGGAAGACCTGGCTTGGAGGATCCTAATCCCATCCCGGGTCGCACACTGATCATCGGGCATACGCCGGTTCTTCTGCTCGGACGGGATGCACAGGCGCAGCAGCTTTATGGAGAAGCCTTGATGCGCAGCGGGGATCATCTGAGGATTCTTCATGCGCCCGGGTTCCTGGATCTGGACTGTGGCTGTGGGCATGGCATTCCCTTTCGGGCGCTGGCATGTCTTCGCCTGGAAGATCGGGCTGAGTTCTATACCTGAATACACAAAAGGCTGTCCGCGAAAAACGGACAGCCTTTTGAAATAGGGGTATCAATCGTTTTCTGACCAGAATTCCTTTACGATGGCTTCGTATCGGTTCGGTTCCAGGAAATGGCTCATACAGTGGCCCGCACCGGGGACGACCAGAAGTTTCTTGGGAGAATGGCAGGCTTTGTAATTCTCAAAGGTCATCTCTACCGGGACAAAGCGGTCGTCGGTTCCGTGGATAAACAGTACAGGGATGGTGGTCTTACTCAGGGCATCCGTTGTGGAGAAGGCAGCGGCATCCATCCGGGTTTTGCGGCGGTACATGGTGTTTGCCATGGTGCCACGCAGTTGAAAGCGCATGTGCAGGTTGTTGGTTGCCACATGCTTCCAGATGGCGTGGGGGGAGGTGAAGCCGCAGTCCCCTACGATGCCGCGGACATTCCCTGGCATCGGAAGATCCGATGCCATTAACACGGTGGATGCACCCATGGATACACCCCACAGATAGATGGGAATCTCGTTTCCGCATCGGCCGGTGACCCAATTGACCCAATCCAGGCAGTCGTAGCGTTCAACGGGGCCGAAGCCGATGTAGTCGCCGCCGCTTTCTCCCTGACCCCGCTGGTCCGCATAAAGGACACTGCAGCCGTTTTGCTCCCAGAAGCTGCGGATCAGACCGAAATCATATCCCCAGGAGGAGCGCCAGCCATGCATGGCGATGATTACCCGACGGGCATTTTCCTGAGGAATCCAGTGACCTACCAACGAGACACCGTCATGACTGACAATTTCCACCACTTCGTTTTCTGCTTTTTCCAGCGCCTCGGCTGCTTCCTGCCGGGCGTGAGTAAAGGCGTTGTTGGCTTTCGCACCGGATACCTTTGAATGCTTTGGACCCATATTGGGCTTTTCCCGGTCCAGGGCCATCTTGATCATTCCCTTTGTGGTGACATAGGCGCTCAGAGATGCCGCCGAGGCTGCGCACGCGGCAACCGCGGAATATTTCAATGCTTTTTTCAGCTTTCGGTTCATAGGTACCATCCTTTCTTTGAATTCAGCAATGCACCGGGGTAAGATGCGTTTTATCTATTTTAGCATATTCAGCATGGAATTTCAATGAACTTGCCCGCACGAAGGAAAACAAGGATGCGCTCGGCTGCTCAAAAAGATTTTATTCCCAAAAATGTGACTTTTCCCGGCCAAAAACTTACTATCAGGGTGAGGAACAAAAAGAAAGGAAGGGAACCTCAGTGGAAGACGCCAAAATAATCGACTTGTTCTGGGCCAGAAGTGAAGATGCAATTGCGCAGACGGATGTGGTTTACGGAAAAAAGCTGAACACACTGGCAAACAATATTCTTCGGAACCAGGAGGATGCGGAAGAAAGTGTGAGTGATACCTACATGCAGACCTGGAATACGATTCCACCCCATCGTCCCAAATACTTCTTCGCTTTTCTTGCCTCCATTTGCCGCCACCTTTCCCTGAACAAGCTGGACTGGAAAATGGCTGCCAGACGAAACGCGGAGGTTGTCTCGCTGACGGAGGAGATGGAGCGGTGCATTCCGGACACCAGCCACGACCGGACGATGGAAGCCAGGGAGCTGGGCAAAATCCTGGACGCGTTCCTGGAAAGCCTCCCCAAGGAAAGTCGTTTGATTTTTCTGCGGAGGTACTGGTATGTAGATACCATAGCAGAAATAGCACAGCGGTACGGCATGACAGAGAGCAAGGTAAAAATGCAGCTCAGCAGAACAAAAGGGAAGCTCGCCGCCTATCTGGAAAAGGAGGGTGTTTTTGTATGAATGGAAAGGAACTGTTCTTGGGACTGTCTTATATCAGCCGAAAATACATTGATGAGGCGGAAACGGATACCGTTTCCGGCAACGCAAAGGCGTCTCCTGGAAAATACAGCAGCCATGATTCCGGGAAGCACGTCCGCCTGCGCGGACATCTGCTGATTGCGGCCATCATCGCGCTGATGCTGCTTCTGGTGGGCTGTGCGGTGATAGTCATGCGGCTGCAGCACCTGACCATCCAGGAGGAAGCCTCCGGCATACCTTCCGAAACGAGCTTTAGCGGCGAACCAATCAACATCATATCCCTTCAGGGGTTTATGGGGACGGACTCCTACGCGGCGTTTCAGGAATGGCAGGATTTCTTGAGTACCTATGATCTGGATAAGAGTATTTTGTATGCCAATAATGATTTTCAGACGCCGGATGCGTACTTTTCGTACAGCTGTTATTCTCAGGAAATGATAGACAAGATCGATGAAATCTGCGAAAAGTATCATTTGCAGCCCCTGGGAAAGCCCTGGTTTTTTGACCGGGGAGAGGATGTATTTAATTCGGTGGGCATTGAAAGCGTGCTTTCTGAAAAAGCACGGACTGGGCTTGAAAGTTCTTCTGGCTACTGCTACGCCGACGGCACTTTTGACATTGAGGGGACGCTGGAACTAAGGGGTAAGTGGAACGAGCTGGTGTCTTACAGTTTACGAAGCGTCCAGAAAACATCCTTTGATGGGGGGTCCCGAAATATTGGCGATGTGGATGCCTATGACCAGTGGAACTACACCATGGCAGACGGAACAACGGTGCTTCTGGCATCGAGGGAAGAAGTGGGCCTGATGATTGTTGACAAGCAGGACTGCTTTGTGACTGTGGGCATCGATGTTTTTGCCAACGGAGGCTTCCTTGGCAATGTTCCGCAGGAACGGGCATTTCTGGAGGAGGTCTGTGAGGAATTTGATTTCACATTCCAAACACAGCCGGTAGATCCCGCGAAGGCGGACGCATTGTATCAGGCCCAGTTGGAACGGGAAGCCGGCGAGGATCACCTTCATGTTACCGGAGGCCTGATCGGCTCTGAATATCTCAGCAGCTATGCGGGCTGGATCGATTATATGGTCGATGAGATGAAATACAAGGATCTGAAATATGCCCTGGTCGATGTGGATGGGGACGGTGTGGAAGAGCTGCTGCTTCAGTGCGAGCACTTGGAGCGATACAATGGGGATAAAAACAGCTTTTTTGGTCTGTTTACCATAGAGAATAGCGAGATCAAGACGATTGTTCGAGGCAGTCTTCGAGGCAGTAATTATTACCTCTGCCAGGGCGGTGTGATTGAACAGGCGTACACGGACAGTCATTACTATTTTGCAATGGACGGTACCATGGTGGAATCCGTTGCATGTTATGAAGAGGTATGGTACCACACACAGGGGGGTTCCATTGGCGAAGGATTTGAACAGAGTGACGCGGTTACCGAGGAAGAAGTAAACGCCATC
>CALYTB010000007.1 GCA_945486035.1 uncultured Clostridia bacterium | reverse complement strand
AATGGTACCAGGTAACGATTACCATTAAAAATGCCATATTTTCTGCTCTGTTGGGTAAATATCGATACTTTTCCCCTCTAACCGGGGGATTGCCACGACCAGTGTGCGCACTGGTCGTGGCAATGACAGGAAACCTGGAGACAGCCCGACAAACACCAATTTGTCTTTCGCTGCGGAGCATCGATCCTTTCCGCTTGACTTTCCGCACTCAGTATACTATACTTTCGTCCTACTGTATGTTGGAATTCCAACAAAGGAGCATTTATGGAACAATACTATGACATCCTGCTGCACTGTCCCCTGTTCGACGGAATCACCCGGCAGGAGTTGGGAACGATGCTCGCCTGTCTGGACGGCAACATCCTGGAGGCAGCAAAAGGCAGCCCGGTTTTTCTGGAGGGGGAGCCTGCCCGATATGTGGGGGTGGTGCTATCCGGCACGGTTCAGGTTATCCGGGATGATTTCTATGGCAATCGCAGCGTGCTGGCGGCAGTGCCTCCCGGCGGGATATTTGGAGAAGCCTTTGCCTGTGCGGGCCTGGAAACCCTCCCGGTCAGCGTCGTGGCCCCGGTTCCCAGTACCGTCCTGCTGCTGGACTGCCGCCGGGTGCTCACCGGCTGCTCCCAGGCCTGCAGCTTCCACATCCGTCTGATCCGCAATCTTTTGCAGGGCATCGCTCAAAAAAACCTGATGCTCACCCGAAAAATCCGATGCATGTCCCCCAAAACCACCCGGGAGAAGCTGATGACCTTCCTGATGGATCAGGCAAAGCAGCACGCAGGCGCGGAATTTGTAATCCCCTTCGACCGTCAGGCCCTGGCAGACTATCTGGGTGTGGAACGCAGCGCCATGTCCGCCGAGCTGGGAAAGCTTCGGAAAGCCGGTCTGATCGAATGCTCCGGCTCCCGGTTCCGGCTTTTAAACCCCATCGCGGAGCCATAAAATGCCCCGGAATTGCCGCCAATTCCGGAGCCTATGCTATCTATATGGAGATGATCAACATGGAAATCCGGTTAGCCGTCTCCGGCGACTTCCAAGCAATTCGGCATTACGACAGCCATATCCCGTCCCCCCGTCTGGCAGACTGCATCGGCAGCGGCCAGGTCTATGTCCTCAAAGATGCCGGAAAAATCATCGGCGTTCTGCGCTACAGCCTCTTCTGGCAGACAATCCCCTTCCTGGACCTGCTGTACCTGGACTCACGCTGCCGCGGGCAGGGACATGGCCGGGACATGTTAGCCCATTGGGAAGCGGCCATGGCGAAAGCAGGCTATGCCTATGTCATGCTCTCCACCCAGGAGGACGAAACGGCAAAATACTTCTATGAAAAGCTGGGCTACCGGCTCATCGGCGCCTTTCTGCCCCCGGAGCAGGAGGCCCGGGAGCTTCTGTACGGAAAGCAGCTCGCGCCCTGTCAGGATGCTCCCTTGCGCAGCTGAACCACCACATACTCGCATTTTCCCTGGGTGCGAATGGGAAAGCCCCAGCCCGCCACGCCGGAGGACACGATCACCCGGCACTCCCCCTCCCGGTACAGACCGTAATGCATTCCCCCGAACAGGTCGATGAGATACCCTCCCGGGAAAATCTGCCCTGCGTGGGTATGGCCGGACAGCTGAAGGTCCACTCCTTCCGAAGCGTTTTCCTCCACACCCACAGGCCGGTGATCCGCCACGATGAGGAACCTGTCCCGGTCAACCCCCCGCAGCAAATCCCCGGTGGGAAGCCGCCCGCCGGTTTCCCCGGCATCCTCCCGTCCTGTCAGGGCTAAGTCACCGCCAATGATGACCGTCCGGTCCCACAGAATCGCAATTCCGTTTCCCTGAATTGCCTGCTCTAAGTCCTCCTCGGTATAGGCCCGGGAGGATACGGCTCTGTAACGCTGGCGGTCATGGTTGCCGTAGATGTAGTAGGTGCCGAAGGTGCTCTTCAGCTTCCCCAGAACCCGGAATGCCTCCTCCATGGCTTCTTTCGAGGTGCCGTCCTCCACAATATCCCCGCCCAAAATCACCAGATCCGGGTGCCGAGCGTTGATCTCCTCCACCGCCCGGCATAACGCCTCCGGCCGCTGAATGGTGCCATAGTGAATGTCGGAGAGGAAAACGACCTCATAATCGCAAGCAAGCTTTTCCGAAGAAATCGTATACTCTGTGGCCCGGATGCTCCCCATGTTCCAATATCCGTATCCCATCATCATGCACAGGAGCACCACAGGAACCAATCCGCTGTGATAAATCCGGCGGAGCTTTCTATACCACTTCCCGCCGGAATACCTCCGGGCAGCCTGCCGCAGCAGCCGGGCCGTCAGCTCCGTAATGGCAAACAGCACCAGCAGATGCAGCTCCACCAGCGCCGCGGTATTCCATCGGAAGCACGCCCCCACCGCAAGCACCCCCGCCAGCCCCCGCAGAACCCGGATGCTCAGTTTCTTCCCATCGATCCCGTAAAGGGCCAGCCATCTCCCGGCCATCCAATAAAGCCCCTCCGCAAGGCACAGGGCCGTACCAACCAACATCAGAATCATAATTTCATCATTCCCATATATCCCAGGCTGTCCCTTCGGGGAACAAAAACGAACAATCCCGCCAGACAGCAGCTTCCTTCCTCGCCGCCACCTACCGGCAGACAAATTATTGTTTGTAAAGATATGCTGTCATTGCGAGCCAGTGCGCAGGACTTCCGTGGCAATCCCCCGGCTCCATGGAACCAGGTAACGATTACCACCAAAATCGCCACATTATCCTACTCTGTAGGGCAATCGTCGAACATTTTACCTCTAACCGGGGGATTGCCACGACCAGTGTGCTACTCTCTCGCAATGACAGCAATTATTCGACAAACACCAATTTTCCGTTTGGCTGACTTCTCCTGATCAGAACCTGAAAATATTCTCCACAGCTTTCTCCCCAAAGGTTCGCTCCGCCATCCGATACATAGCCCGTGCAGCGGTTTCCACGTCCTCCCCACGGGCATACGCCCCGGGCAGATTTCCGGCATAGAGCAGCGTATCATCGCCGTTGTGCTCCCATACGCAATCGATCTTCACGCAATACCTCTCTTTCACGGCAGGCTCCGGATCAGACCGGGGCCGTTTTCTTTCAGCCATCGTTTGCTTTCCCGGTAGTTCGGCAGCACCCGTTCCACCTCCGCCCAAAACTTCGGGCTGTGGTTCATTTCCTTTCGGTGGCACAGCTCATGCACCACCACATATTCCAGAACCTCCTGGGGCGCGCGCAGAAGCAGGCAGTTGAAGTTCAGATTCCCTTGAGAACTGCAGCTGCCCCACTGGGTCCGCTGATTGCGGATGGTGATGTGGCCATAGGTCACCCCCACCACCGGCGCGAACCGGGCCGCCACCCGAGGAATCACCTCCAGCGCCTGACGGACCAGCTCCTCAAATTCCGCCTGAGTCATCCTGGGAACCTCCGGCTCGACATTCCGCAGGTGCTTCTCAACCCAGCCCCGCTTGCTCTCCACAAACCGGTCAATCTCTCCCCGCTTCATGGCCTTCGGCGCCCGAACCACCAATTCTCCCTCCGGCATAATCTGCAGGGAAACGGTTTTCCGGTCACTTCGTACCAGACGGTAGGTTAGCTTTTCCCATTTCTTCTCCAAATCGGGTTTCCTCCTCTCGGAACGCCGCAACCGCCGCCCCAGAAGCTGTTTACCCCGAAGTATAGCACAGTTTTCCCGGAATGAAAACCCCCGGCAACCGCTTTCCGATGGTTTCCTTCGCAAATGCAGCGCTGTCAGGATTCCTCCTCCCAATTTCCTGGCTTAAGTAAAAAGCGAAACGGGACGTCCACCGACGCCCCGCTTCCTATTATATCACATAATCATCCCCGGCAACGCCCTGCTCCATCAGATCCGCAATGGTAACACTCTGCAGGTAATCGTGAATAACCTTGTCCAGCCCCTGCCATAGTGAAAAGGTGCGGCACCACCCCGACCGGGGGCAGGGAGCCGCGTTCTTCTCAAGGCAAGCCACGGGGGCAAGGGATTCTTCTGTTAATTGCAGGATGCTTCCCACCGTGTATTGATCCGGTGATTTGTTCAGCCGGTAGCCGCCGCCTTTGCCCCGGAGGCTGTCCACAACTCTGGCCTTTACCAGCATGCGGATGATGCTTTCCAGGTATTTTTCGGAAATCTCCTGGCGCTGGGCAATTTCCCGCAGGGAAATGAATTCATCCGTCTGATGTTCTGCCAGATCAATCATGATCCGCAGTGCATAGCGGCCTTTTGTAGAAATCAACATATTGTTCCCTCCCTATCTATTTCCTATTATACAGCAATGTTTATAGGAATTCAAGTGAGTTTTTCTATTGACAAATTCATCCGTCTGTTGTATAATTCAGTTATTCCTAGTATGAAAGTAGGGTTTTAAGTGAGGAACAGCAAAGTATTCTTCCGATGTTGCCTGTGTCAGCGCACCGCACTTAATACCAACCACACAACCATTATCAGGAGGAATTGATTATGTCTAAGATTTATACATCCGCCGATCAGCTGATTGGAAAGACCCCGCTGCTGGAGCTGGTACATATTGAGAAGGAGCTGGGCCTGGGCGCGAAGATCCTTGCCAAGCTGGAATACTTCAACCCCGCCGGTTCCGTGAAGGATCGCATTGCCAAGGCCATGATCGACGACGCGGAGCAGAAGGGCCTTCTGAAGCCCGGCAGTGTCATCATTGAGCCCACCTCCGGCAACACCGGCATCGGTCTGGCCTCCGTGGCTGCCGCCCGGGGCTACCGAATCATCATCGTCATGCCCGAGACCATGAGCGTGGAGCGCCGTCAGCTGATGAAGGCCTACGGCGCGGAGCTGGTACTCACCGAGGGGGCCAAGGGCATGAAGGGTGCCATTGCCAAGGCTGACGAGCTGGCGAAGGAAATCCCCAATAGCTTCATCCCCGGCCAGTTTGTGAATCCCGCCAACCCCGCCGTCCACCGGGCCACCACCGGCCCCGAAATCTGGGAGGACACCGACGGGAAGGTGGATATCTTTGTGGCAGGCGTAGGCACCGGCGGCACCATTACCGGCACCGGCGAATACCTCAAGAGCCAGAACCCCGATGTGAAGGTGGTTGCCGTGGAGCCTGCTACCTCCCCGGTGCTGAGCAAGGGCACCCCCGGCGCCCATAAGATTCAGGGCATCGGTGCGGGCTTTGTCCCCGATGTGCTGAACACAGGTGTGTATGACGAAATCATCACGGTGGAAAACGAGGCTGCCTTTGCTACCGGCAAGAAGATTGGCAAGTCCGAGGGCGTGCTGGTGGGCATCTCCTCCGGCGCGGCAGTCTATGCGGCCATTGAGCTGGCGAAGCGCCCGGAGAACAAGGGCAAGACCATTGTGGCCCTGCTGCCGGACACCGGCGACCGCTACCTCTCCACCCCGCTGTTTGCGGACTAAACCGGATTTCAGGGGCTGCCGCGTCGTGCGGCAGCCCCACTTAAGTTTTTCTGAAAGAATAGGAGGAATTCCATGGCTAGCGTTGTTGCGGTTTGTATCAGCGAGCGAAAAGGGGCACAAAAACATGAAGTCCCGGAAATTCAGTTAAGGCAATACCGCATAATGGAGCAAGTGCTTTCGCCGAAAGATTTTGTCCCAAGGGAAAGTGTGGAAAAAGCGGGAATACTGGATGTATTTCCCTTTTTTCACACTGCACAATTGGGGCAAAAGATTCGGCGAAAGCCGCAGTCTCCATTGTGCGGTGTTGCCTTAAGGATCGACCATGGCATTGTGGGCGACGCCCACGCGGGCAGCTGGCATCGTCAGGTCAGCCTACTGGCACAGGAGAGCGTAGAGAAAATGAAAGCGGTTTTCGCGGATATTCCGTGGGAGTTTAACGGAAGGCTGATCCTTTACACCCTCCCGGTGGGCACCCGGCTCCGGGTTGGAGAAGTCCTGCTGGAGGTGACCCAGATCGGAAAGGAATGCCATGCCCACTGCGCCATCCGCCAGCAGGTAGGCGACTGCGTCATGCCCCGGGAGGGAATCTTCGCCATCATACTGGAAGAGGGAACCATCCGCGCCGGCGATATCATCACCGTGTTGACTTGAGGGACCTGCTATGATAAACTTGGAATTACAGGAAATACTGGGCAAGCTGGAACAGGGTTTGACGGCGGAATTCACGAAAACCGTGGATGGTCAGACCTATACCAGAGTCTTTCTACCGAAAAACAGGCTTATTCCGCTGGGGGCGCCCACAGGCGGCAATATGTCCGAAAGGATTCCCGCATCTGCCTGGATCAGACCAATACCGACTATTCCATGCTCCGGTTTCTGGCACAAGGCGCCCAACCAAAGGCCTGCGCATTGGTGCTTTCCTCCACCGGATCTACGCCGGTCAAGTCCGGCGCAATGATGGGAATTGACGCCCTTGGGAATGGCTACGGCACCATCGGCGGCTGCAGCGAAGCCGCAATTATGGTCAGGGCCAGAAAAATCATGGGAACAGGTACCTCCTGCGTTGTCCAGATCGATATGACCAATGAGGTAGCCGAAAGCGAAGGAATGGTCTGCGGCGGAACCATGCATGTTCTGCTGGAAGACGTAATCTGTTCCCGTCAGACAGTTCATTCCGTTGCATTGTCAAAACGGGAATCGCAACCGGAAGCAACATCTTAAGGCCGAAAAAGGAGAGATGACAATGTTTACCTATTCCAAAACAGTAGCGCGGGAATTCACCGCGGATGTTCTCGTCATCGGCGGCGGCCCCGCGGGGTTCGGCGCGGCAGTGGCTGCGGCCAGAAACGGCGCGTCAACAATGCTCATCGAGCGAAACGCAATGCTTGGCGGTATGGCCACTGCCGGTCTCGTGGGTCCATTTATGACCTGCTATGATGACGATGGTCAGGAGCAGATCGTTAAGGGAATCTTTGACGAACTGTGCCTGCGTACCGAAGCCCGTGGCGGAGCCATTCACCCCTCCAAGGTGGAGGGCATGACCACCTACAGCTCCTACTATATCCGTTCCCACCGCCATGTGACACCCTTCCAGTCCGAAACGCTTGCGGTTGTGATGGATGAGATGGCGCTGGAAGCCGGTGTTCGGCTGCTTTTCAACGTGCAGGTTTGTGACGTTGTGAAAGAAGAGGAACGGATCACCGGCGTAGTGGCGGTGATGAAGGAAGGTCTGGCACTGTTCCGCGCCAAAACCTTTATCGACTGCACCGGTGATGCTGATGTAGCCTACTTTGCCGGTGTCCCCACCTGGATGGGTGACGAGCGCAGCGGGCAGATGCAGCCTGCTTCCCTGTTTTTTGAAATCGGCAATGTAGAGCGCGGACAGTTTGTTGGGGAACTGGAAGCGAGAAAGGAAGCCGGTCAGTTGGGGATTCCAAGTCACAACTGCTGGAGCTGGTCTATTGCGCAGGCCCGTGATAACGGCGACTGGGCACTGGAGCGGGACGAAATCGGCAATTACGAGCAGCCTGTGGCGAACCGCTGGAAGATGAACACTACCCGGATTGCCGGAATTGATGCCACCAAAACTGAGGATATCACCAGAGGCTTGATCGAAGGCAGAAACCAGGTTCAGCAGGTCATGGCCTTTCTGCGCAAATATGTTCCCGGCTGTCAGAACGCGGAGCTGATTCAGGTTGCTTCGGCGCTGGGTGTCCGGGAAACCCGACACATTGTCGGTAAGTACACATTGACCGTTGAAGATATCATGGCACAAAAGCATTTTGACGATGCAATCTGCACATTTGGCTACGCGGTAGACATTCATGACCCTCAGGGCAATGGAGGCGTGTTCCAGGAGGTCAACCATTACTACACCATCCCCTTCCGCTGTATGGTACCGGTGGATTGTGAAAACCTGTTGGTTGCGGGTCGAAGCATCAGCGGGTCCTCGGAAGCCGCCGCCAGTTATCGTGTAATGCCCTGCTGCATTGCCCTGGGTCAGGCAGCCGGTACAGCGGCTGCTCTTGCGCTCAAGTGCGGTGTTGAAGCTGCGGATGTGGATGTAGAATTGCTGCGCCGGACGTTGACCTCGCAAGGCGCTGTCATAAAGGACTAAGACAGTTTGCCAGAAAACTTCCGCTCTGATTATCATGGAGGCCATTGAGACTGCCGGTTCAAAATGTATCACATAAAAATAAGTGTTTATCGGTTTTACCCAGCTGCCCGGCAAATTGTTGTTTGTCAAATATTCGCTGTCATTGCGAGCCAGTGTGCGCTACTCTCTCGCAATAACAGGAAACCTGGAGACAGCCCGACAAACACCAATTTGTCAATCTGCTGGCCTAAGCCGGTATGCGCATAGAATGATTGATTCAGCGGCAGGCTATCTGCCGCTGAATTTTTCGGATGGCAGAGAGGCTGGGATATCAGGTGCAATCTCAGCTGATTTGTGCGAAATATATAAATTCCTCAACTGATTACTGTGATGTACAATTCATATTTTACAAATTTTTGAAAGTTTGGACAACAAATCGAAAATATGAAATGTTTACTGTGGATTCACAAAGTTGTAAAATGAACGCATACAGCACCGATAAAATCTGTATCCAAAAATACGATGAATAACATATCCGCACCTTCTCAGCGCTCTGCGGTGAACACAGTCGCTCCCCTTCGAACTGGCAACGGATTCTTACGTTGCGGACGATCTGGGTACAGGATATGCGGTTCTGCGAAACACGATTACGGATACTCCGAAACTTCCGGTTCCGTATCCGAATGGAGGGCTTGTATGCGGTATACTTGTGAAATTTCTGAACGCTATCAGGTGGATGTACTGGTGGTGGGCGGCGGTCCGGCAGGCTTCAGCGCCGCGGTAGCCGCCGCGCGAAACGGGGCAAAGACCCTGCTGATCGAACAGAACAGTGTCCTTGGCGGCATGGCTACCTCCGGTCTGGTAGGGCCGTTTATGACCTGCTACGACAACGACGTGACGGAGCAGGTGGTCAAAGGGATCTTTGACGAGCTGTGCCTGCGCACCGAAGCCCGGGGCGGTGCCATTCATCCCTCCAAGATCCGGGGTATGTGCGGTTACAACTCCTATTTTCTGGGCAGTCACGAGGGCGTGACCCCCTATCAGTCGGAAATCCTTGCCACAGTAATGGACGAAATGGTCACCGAGGCCGGGGTTCAGGTACTGTTCGGCACCCGGTTGGCGGATGTTCGGATGGATGGAGAGCGCATCACCCACGCCATCGTGCTGATGAAGGAGGGGCTGGCAGCCATCCGTGCCAAATGCTTTATCGACTGCACAGGAGATGCCGATCTGGCAGTGCGCTCCGGTGTCCCCACCTGGACCGGCGACCGAAAGACCGGCGTGAGCCAGCCCGCTTCCCTGTTCTTCGAGGTTGGGAACGTGGACCGGGAGGCCTATTGCGCGGAACTGGAGCAGCGGAAGGATCAGCTGGACAACCACATGGGCAACTGCTACTCCTGGAAGGTTCGGGAGGCGAAGGCCAACGGGGACTGGGATCTGGATAAGAACGAACTGGGAATGTATGAGCAGAACATTCCCGGCCGCTGGAAGGTCAACACCACCCGGATGTCCTATGTAGATGCCACCAACACCGAGCAGGTCAGCCGTGCCATGATGGAGGGCCGCCGGCAGGTGCAGGAAGTGCTCTGTTTTATGCGCAAGTACATCCCCGGTTGTGAAAACGTTCAGCTGATTCAGGTGGCACCCTCTCTGGGTGTCCGGGAGAGCCGTCATATTGTGGGCAAATATGAACTGACCACCGACGATGTTCTGCATCGCAAAATCTTCGAAGATGCCATCTGCACCTTTGGCTACGCCCTGGACAGGCACGATTCTCAGGGTGGCGGTGTCACATGGACCCTGGTGGATCGGTATTATACCATCCCCTACCGGAGCCTGCTGCCGGAAAACTGCAGTAATCTGCTGGTTGCCGGCCGCTGCATCTGCGGCAGCTCTGAGGCCGCCGCCAGCTACCGGGTCATGCCCGCCTGCATGGCCACCGGACAGGCCGCCGGTACTGCCGCAGCCATTGCCGTAAAGCAAAATGTGAAGCCCGAGGAGATTTCTGTGGATCTGCTCCGCAAAACCCTTGTGGAGCAGGGCGCAGTCATAAAGGAACATTGATAAACGCAGTTAGAATGGAGGAAAAGACAATGAGCATTCCCAAAACAATGAAGGCGCTGGTTGCCTACGGCAAAGACGAATACAAACTGGAGCTTAACTACCCCACCCCCGTATGCGGGCCTGATGACATCATCATCAAAACCGAAGCCTGCGGCATCTGCGCCGGTGATCTGAAGTGCAGCCACGGTGCCGCCATGTTCTGGGGTGACGATGTGCAGCCCTCCTGGGTCAAGCCCCCCTTCATTCCGGGCCACGAATTCTTTGGCCGTGTTGTGGAGGTTGGCGAAAATGTCACCGAGTATAAGCTGGGTGACCGGCTGACCGCCGACCAGATCGTTCCCTGCGGCGAGTGCCGTTTCTGCAAGACCGGCCGCTACTGGATGTGCCAGCCCCACAACATCTTTGGCTTCCAGCACACCAATAACGGCGGCATGGCTGAGTATGTCCGCTACCCAAAGAACGCGGTTCTGTCCCGGGTGCCCGAGGAGATGTCCATTGCGGACGCGCTGCTCATTGAGCCCTACGGCTGCTCCAAGCACTGCGTTGACCGGGCCGGAATCACCAATGAGGATGTGGTCGTCATCTCCGGCTGCGGCACGCTGGGACTGGGCATGGTCACCTACGCCAGAATGAAGAATCCCAAGCTGCTGATTGCTCTGGATATGCAGGACAACCGTCTGGAAAAGGCAAAGGAATTCGGCGCCGATCTGGCATTCAACCCCGGAAAGTGCGACCTGAACGCCCAGATTATGGCTTTGACCGAGAACTATGGCTGTGATATTTACATCGAAGCCACCGGCAATCCCGCCAGCGTGGTTCAGGGCCTGAGCATCATCCGCAAGCTGGGCACCTTTGTGGAATTCTCCGTATTCGGCAAAGAGACCACCGTGGACTGGTCCATTATCGGCGACCGCAAGGAACTGGATGTGTTGGGTGCCCACCTGAGTCCCTACGCCTATCCCTTTGTCATTGAGAACATCCTCAAGGGCAATCTGAAAACCAACGGCGTGGTTTCCAAGACCTTCCGGCTGGAAGACTGGCAAGAGGCCTTTGACTGCGCAACGGGCAAATACGGCGATTTTAAGGTCGCGTTCACCTTCTGAGCAGCCGGGACATCGTTTTAGGGGGAAAAACCAATGGGTATTCTGGAAAAAATGCGTCTGGACGGAAAGTCCATTTTTGTCACCGGCGGAGCCCGGGGCATCGGCATGAACTATGCCAAGGCCGTAGCGGAAGCCGGAGCGGATGTTGCCATCGTGGACATGGATCTGGAGACCGCGGAGCGGACCGCCGCGACTCTGGCTGCCGAAACCGGCAGGCGGTTCCTTGCCATCCGGTGTGACGTTACCGACGAAGAATCCGTCCATGCCATGATGGATACATTTCTCGCCGCCTTCGGCAAGCTGGATGCCGCATTCTGCAATGCCGGAATCTGCACCAACGTTCCCGCCGAGGAAATGAGCTACGCGTGCTGGAAGAAGGTTATCGATGTCAATCTCAACGGCATGTTCCTGACCAATCAGGCTGCGGGCAGGCAGATGCTGAAGCAGGGTTATGGTTCCATCATCAACACCGCCTCCATGTCCGCCCACATTGTCAATGTGCCCCAGCCCCAGTGCCACTACAACGCTTCCAAGGCCGGTGTCATTCAGCTGACAAAATCGCTGGCCATCGAGTGGGCCACCCGGGGTGTCCGGGTCAACAGCATCAGCCCCGGCTACATCGGTACCGATCTGACTCTGAACAGCCCCACTCTGATCCCGCTGATTGAGAAGTGGAATGAGCTGGCGCCCCTGCACCGTCTGGGCAAGCCGGAGGAGCTGCAGGCCATCGCCGTCTATCTTGCCGGGGATGCAAGCTCCTTTACCACCGGCTCCGATTTCGTCATCGATGGCGCGTTTACCTGCTTCTGACCGTACCCCCGGTAACGGGTGGTTTCGGACTGCACAAAGGATCACCGGCAACGCTTTGTTGCCGGTGATCCTTTTCCGTTTCGGTTACTCGCTGAACAGGTCAATCCCCATCCCGGTCAGTTTTTCCTGAAGTGCCTTGACATTCAGACTCCTGGGCGTGCAGCCGTTTTCGGCGCACATGGCAGCAGCTACACCAACCGCCTCCCCCATGGCCATGCAGATGGACATCACACGGTACGATGCGTGCGCCCGGTGTGTGCCGGAAATACAGCGCCCGGCGGTGTACAGGCCGTCAATCCTTCTGGGCACAAAGCAGCGGTACGGCAAATCGTAAGGGATACAGTACTGTATCTTTTTTTCGGCCTGTCCGGAGCCGGTGGGATTGTGGATGTCCACCAGGAAATCGGCCTTGTGGACGATCACATCCTCAAAGCGCTTTCCTACCGCCAGCTCCTCCGCTGTAATCACGTACTCGCCCAAAATGCGCCGGGATTCCCGGATGCCCGTGGTACTGGCGGAGCCGACAAGCTTGCAGTTTTCATATCCGGGCAGGTTTTCCCGGAAGAAGTTCTGCAGTAATCTGATCTGACGGCGAAGCTCCAGCTCCGCTTCGTAGACCGTCTCCAGCTTGGTGCTGTCGCAGCCGTTGACCTGTGTGGTATTGACCTGGCGGGAGCCTTTGTAGACCGTTGGATGCAGGCGCACTGCGGCGGCGTTTTTCGGAAGCGCGCCAGCCTCCGCCTGCTGCTTGCACCAATCCAGAAATCGCTGACCATGAAACTGCACATCGTCAATATCCCCGATGCAGAGAATTGCCCGCTCCTCATCCACGTTATCCAGCGTAAACTCCAGTGTCACAGGCTGCATCAGTCCGTCATCGCGCCCCTTCTCAAACTCGCAGCCGGCAAAGCAGGCCACATCGCCGTCGCCGGTGGCATCGATCACAACAGAAGCTGTCAGCGCCTGAAGACCCTCCTTGGTGGAAAGGATGACTCCCTTGACGGTATTTCCCTCCATCACGGCATCCGAAACCATGGTCTGCAAATACACATCGATATTCTCGTGATCAATCCATTCTACCAGTGCGATGCGGGCTTTCTCCATATCGTGGGCAACCCCGGTTTTCCCGTCCATATCATTGTCCCGGACCCCCAGCAGTGTGCACACCTCGTCACGCATCGTGCCTTTGCTCACGCTGCCCAAAATGGGGCCGACATGGCCGGATGTCAGATTGCCGCCGGGAATACCGTAACGCTCCAGCAGGGCTGTCTTTGCTCCCTGCCGCGCAGCCGCGACCGCGGCGCAGATCCCCGCAGGCCCGGCACCGCAGACAATCACATCGTAGCTCTTTCGAACAGGGATCTCTCTGGTATAGGCAATTGTATTCAACGATATCCCTCCTTGACATATTCTTCGTTCCTTGGGAAGGCAGCGGCAGCTTCTTTCAGACTGTCAGGCTTCGGGCTCCAACCGTCCGGTCTCGTTCCATTTGTTCAGTACCCAGCGACCGGACCGGTAAGAAAAAACGCAGATGCCGCCGTTATCCGCATAGGCAGCCAGATAGGGCAGCTTGCACTTCAGAACATGGCACAGCATACTGTACATGGCGCCTTCATGACATACAACCGCAATTCTGGCTTCCGGCGGTTCTTTTGTCAGGTCCTCCAGAAACTCCGAAACCCTGCGCTGCATCTGTTCCGGGTTTTCCCCGCCGTAGGCCGTAAAATCCCGGGCGGAACGGTGCCGCAGATAGGGCTCCCCCAGCTGTGCCGCGCAGTCCGCAACACGCCGGCCCATCAGAGAACCGACAGAAATCTCCCGGATGCGCCAATCGGTCTGGTATTCATAACCAGGCAGTGCCAACGCCGCTGTCTGCTGCGCCCGCAGCAGGTCGCTGACAATCACCTTATCAAACCGTACTTCTTTCAGCCGCTGCCCTACGGCGGCGGCCTGTGCCATGCCCTCCGGCGTTAAGGAAACCTGCGCCCATCCCGCATGGGCTTCCAGCAGGTTCGCTTCCGACTGACCATGGCGGATCACATAGATTCTCATGTTCTATCCCCATAAAACTACCGGGCCGCCGGAATTCCCGCGGCCCGGCCGGTTCATTTCTCGTATGCGCGGACCTCGTAGATACGGGCGGTGTTCAGGCCATGGGTGGCGTGCACGGTAATCCGGATGCTGTCACACGTAAGCGCCTGCGGAAGCTCGTGGATATTCAGACGCTGATAGTTATCAGCTACTTCTTTGCTCCAGACCACACCGCCATCCAGCAGCGCTTCAACTGTGTAGTCCCTGACCAGCTCGTGAGGCATCCCCTTCACCTGACGCTCCCGAACATTACGGGTCATAGAGGGCATAATCTCCCGGGTCAAGTTGGGATCGAAGGTAATGCGGATCTGCCCGACCTTAGCTGCCTGCGCCAAGGTCAATGTCAGGACCGCGCTTTCCAAATCCCTGGATTCCCATGCGTTCTCGCTGCTGCCCACGCGGCGGGCTACACCGTTGATGACGTTCTCAGGCTCGCAGCCTTCCCGGAAAGAGGAGGCAGTGACCTTCGCCCCACGGCACAGATCCGCCGGGTCATGGTTGGCAAAGCCGGGGATGTAGCAGTCATCCTTCAGCAGTGTCTGCTGAAGCTCGTCGATATAACCGCCCACCTGCGCCGGAGTGCAGCCTTTGGAAATGGCAATGGCCGCAGCCGTGCCCGCAGCCTGACCGCCCACGGCGCAGGTTCCCATGACACGGGTGGAGCCGAAGGCCATCTTGGTGGTGGAAATATCGCGGCCTGCCATCATCAGGTTGGACACCTGTCTGGAGTAGAAGCAGCGGTACGGAATCGTATAGCAGCCGTCGTAGTTCAGAATACGGCTGGGATGCTTGTCAAAATCGAAAATACCGCCGGGTGTATGCTGATCCATCTGCCAGCCGCCGTAGGCAACGGCATCCTCAAAGACGCGGTTTGCCCGGACATCCATTTCGTTCAGCAGATAGTCCCCCATCAGGCGCCGGCTCTCACGGTAGCCCGGAACCATACCGACCCAATCCAGGTCGTAGTTATCAACGCCATGGTCGCCCTGATTTTTCAGGTGATCCCACACGCCGTAAACGCACTTGACAAGCTCGTCGCGGATTTCTTCCCCCTGCCGGATGATGTCGTCCCAGTTGCCGCCCAGCTCAATCCACCAGTAGCCGTTGTCCACGTTGGAAAAATGGGGCAGACGGCCGGAGCCCTCTTCAAATTCCACCAACGCACCGCCGTCCGCGTGAGAGCCTACGGAATTGGCATGCTCCCGATACTTAAGATCCTCCTCTGTAAAGGTATATGCCCACTTTGGCTTGAGGAAGGTGACCTTCTCACCGCGGTCGATGGCGCTGAACATAAGGGTATTGCCCTGGGTGTCGGTATTTGCCATATCCGGAGCATTGGGCTCTCCAAAAGCATCCTTGCCCTCGCTGCCCATGCGGCTGTCGCAGCCTGCCATGGTTCCCAGCGTACCGTGGCCGGTAGCATCAATGAAGATCTTTCCGAATATCTTCAGTTCGGTTTCGGTGGTGTTCTGGTGACAGATGACCGCAAGGATTCTGCCGTTTTCCACCACCGCGTCATCCATATTGGTGTTCAGGTAGGAATCCAGATTCTCCTGGAAGGTCACGGTTTCCCACAGAATGGAATCGAACACGGGGAACGAAGCGTAAGGATTGCGCCGTTTATTTTCCAGCAGCATCTCCATCAGAATGCCGGTTTCTGCCAAATCCCGTTTGGCCGCGTGGGAACTGGCACCCACGATGTGCATACGCACCTCGGAACTGGCATTGCCGCCAAAAACGGAACGGTTCTGGATGATGGCAGTTTTCACTCCGTGGCGGGCTGCCGCGATTGCCGCGCACATGCCGCTCAGGCCGCCTCCGACCACAACGACATCGTAAGTTCTTTCAATAGAATTGATAGACATTTTCTCACCCCTCCGTCACAACAAGTACTTTGATGGAATCGGGACCCATCTGCATCCTGATCGCTTCCTCAAGCTGGGACACAGGGAATCGATGGGTAATCAGCGGCTTCAGCTTCAGGCGGCCGGATGCAATCAGTGCCACGGCACGGCTTTGGGTGTCCGGGTTAACAAAGGAGCCCATGATGGTCAGTTCCTTCTGGAAAATGGGGTGCATTTTCGTCTGAAGAACGGCTTCGGGATGGGGAACTCCGAAGAGCATGATACGGCCGCATCTGGCAGCAGCATCGATGGCCTGCGCGGAGGTCCTGGGGTTACCGACACACTCGATGACCACATCGGCACCTTCACAGCCCAAAATGTCTTGTAGCCGTTCATTTATGTTTTCGTTGATCGGGTCAATCGCCGCATCCGCCCCAAGCGCTACTGCCAGCTGCCGGCGTTTTTCCACAGGCTCGCTGAGAACGACCTTTGCCGCGCCCGCATTGCGAGCCAGCTGAAGCATGATCTGACCGATGGTGCCGCCGCCCACCACCAGCACATTCTCACCGGGACGGATGCCGACCCGGTCAATCCCATGGAGGCAGCAGGCAATGGGCTCCGCCATGGCGGCAAGCTCGGGGTCGGTGTTTTCAGGGACCGCCACACACTGGGCGTAAGGTGCAAGGCAGTAATCGGCAAAGCCGCCGTCCATGGTGACACCCACAGCTTCCATGTGATGGCACATCTGCTTCTGACCCTGACGGCACGGACGGCACTTCCCGCAATAGATATTGGGGTCCACGGTAACCAACTGTCCAACCTGCAAGCCTTCCACCCCGGGTCCGATTTTCTCAACGTAGCCCGAAAATTCGTGGCCCAGAATGACGGGCGGGGTCACATCCGCGCTTCCCTTGCCGCCTTCATAAATATGGACATCCGTACCGCAGACACCGCAGGCGCAGACCCGCAGCAGAACCTGTCCCTCCCCCGGTTCCGGCAGGTTCAGCGGACGGGTTTCAATTGTTTTGTTGCCCAGGAAATACGCACCAATCATTGTCAACAACCTCCATTGCCAATCAGTCAAGTATTTTTTTATTCCTTATTCGGATGAATCAGGTATTGTTCGATTACAGGCTGGGTAAGGAATGCCGCGGAAAACGCTACAAAGCTGTAAAGAAAGCACGGCACAATCACAAGATCCGCAACCACACACATAAAACACAGCACCGCGCCAATCGCAATCACCGCCAGCGGCCGCCAGAGCTTCAGGATGGACAGAATCAGGCTATTGCGAATCAACGCGCCCAAGGGCAGCTCCACAGTCACCATAATCGGGTACAGATACACCCGAATCAGGCCATAGATCAGCATCAGCACGCACCAGATCACCTTCAGGACGGAACCCAGCCCACCAAATACGGCGGTTGCGTCCACCAGATAATAGAGCGTTACAAAGCAAGCCAACGCATCCACAATCCCGAAGGGAAGGGCTTGCTTCCAGTTCTCCTTCCAGGCGCTCCAGAAGCCCGCCCAGAACATTCCGGGTCGATCCCACGCACAGCCCAGCGCCGCATAGGTCAGCGCGGCTGTCGCGGGACCCGTCAGGATGATGGATGCCAACAAAAACGCTGTCAGAAGCACGGGCGGCCACTTGATTACAATGGACAGCAGAACCGTACCCATCACCGAGATTGTCCCGATGCCCATGTCCATAGCCGCAACGTTGATCAGGGAAATCAGCCATACAAATACCGGCAATGTAATCAACGCGTACAGCGCATTGACTCCCATCAGCTGCATGAAATGGCGCCCATATCGCCGCCAAAAGCGGAGAAACGGAGGGTAGCAGTTGTCATCTATATCATCGTTTCCGGGTCTTGTAAAATCCAAAAATCTGGGAAGCTCACCCATGGCAAATGTTCCTCCTAAGCCCGCCGCCAGGACCGGGATGACGGGAAAATTTTCTGTTTCTTCTGTCGGCTCTACGCATCTGTCAGGCAAATTGTTGCTTGTCGGGCTGTGCCCCGATTACCTGTCATTGCCATGAAAAACGCTGTCATTGCGAACCAGCGCGCCGGCTTCAGTGGCAATCCCCCGGTTAGAAGGGAAATGTATCGATAATTGCCCTACAGAGCAGAAAAATCGCGTTTTTGGCGGTAGTCGTTATCAGATTCCATTCAACAGGGGGATTGCCACGACCAGTGTGCGCACTGGTCTGGCAATGACAGGAAACTTCGAGCAAAGACGTACAAACACCAATTTCACGATCAGCTTAGGTAAGCCGTTACTCTGATCGTCTGTTAATCCGCTTCTTCCCCCACAAACTGTCCCTGCTGAACCAGCGTGTGGCGCAGGAGCTGCACATCCAGCTCCTTGGGTGCAATGCTCTGTGCCGCCGCCATGGCTGCCGCGGTGCCCGCAGCCTGCCCAAAGGCCATACAGGACGGCATCATGCGAATGGCAGAGCCGGCAATGGCATCGGCCGAGATGGCCCGACCGGCAACAAGCAGATTGCTGATTCCCTTCGGCACAAGGCAGCGGTAGGGCACGGTAAAATAGGGACCGTTTTTGGGAATGAAAAAGGAGCCGCCGGGGTCTTTCTTGTTGTGGGTATCCATGTTGGTCGCCATACAGGCAATGGCATCCGCGTGCACTTTACAGGCAGCGACTTCCTCGCCGGTCAGCTTATACTCCCCTGCAATATGGCGGGTCTCACGGATACCGATTGCATCCGCTGTGGAAATCAGCCTTGCGTTCTCAAAACCGGGCGCATGCTTCTTCAGGAAGTTGAAGATATGCTGACACTGTTCCTGCCCGATCATTGTGGCACGGGTCAGATCCTCAGCCTTGGTCGCATCGATATTCAGAATGCGGCTGCAGTTAATGGAAAACTCTCCGGGGGTAACATCCGCGAAAACGCAAATCTCTCCCCG
The DNA here is from genome assembly GCA_945486035.1 of uncultured Clostridia bacterium. Classification (GTDB taxonomy): domain Bacteria; phylum Bacillota; class Clostridia; order Oscillospirales; family Oscillospiraceae; genus Faecousia. Next base: position 16,262 of record CALYTB010000007.1, on the reverse strand, counting down.
GGGGAAATCTCCCCAATCCTCCGCGTATTCCTTGATCAGCCAGCTGTATGGGCCAAAGAAGGGACGTATTTCATGGGAATGCTCCCGCATGTGGGCATTGACCACATCCATATCGGCACCGCCGATGCGCATGAACATGGATGCGGGCTGGAGGTTTCCGTCCTCCTCATTGCCCATAATATATTCAACACCTGCCCGGGCCGCGACATCGGCATCTCCGGTGCAGTCGATGACTATTTTCGCTTCAATAACGGATAAACCGTCCTTATTGGCGATCACCACACCGGTGATCCGATCGCCGTTTTTGATAACGTCGATAAACTGGGTCTGCAGCAGAAGCTCCGCACCGGATTCCCGGAGCATTCGCATTCCAATCAGCTTGAACGCGTAGGGATCAAAGGGGGTTACATTGTTGTGTCCAATGTGGAAATAACTGGCATAGGGCTGCTCGTTGCGAACATCCCGGGGATCGACGGCGCCGCCGATCTTAACCATACGGTCTACAAGCTCTTCAAACACGCCGCGGATAATCATTCTCTCGCAGCCGGTGTCATAGCTGGTCATGAAAGGGCTGACCATACCGGAAGTGCCCATGCCGCCGATGCATCCATGGGCCTCAAAAACAAGGGTTTTGCGCCGTTGCGCGCTGCTGCGACGGCGGCTCCGATACCCGCAGGCCCGGCGCCTGCCACCACCACATCCACCTTTCGGAAAACCGGCAGCTCCTTCTGATAAGAAAGCGACATATGGGTACCTCCAGAATCTTTGAGAAGGCGGGAATCCGAGGATTCCCGCCTGTAAAGTTTTTCCTGCCGGAACAGGATTATTTCGCGTCGTAGTAAGCCTGCAGCTCGGCACGAACATCGTCAAGACCGGCAACAACCAGATCGCTGTGCAGCCGCTCGATGTCAGCAGAGGTACGGGTACCGGCCATAACCTGCTTCAGGAAGTCCATCGTATCGTTGAACAGAGTGGTGTTGTAGGTGGAGAAGTTCTCGGTAGCGGGCTTGAACTTGAACTCATTGGTGGTGAACTCGATGTAAGGAGCGGGGTTCATGGTAACGGCAGAGAACGCATGCCACTGACCGGCAGATTTACGAACACGGGAGGGCCACAGATCGGAGCCGTAAGCAGCGGATGTCACATCCAGATACCAGTAGGAGCTGCCGCGCTCATCCGCAAAGATGGGGTTGATGGGATCAATGCCGCCCTGGTCATCATAGTTGAAGTGGACACCCTCTTCACCGATGGTGATGAACAGCTCGTCACGGATTCTCTGATTCCACCAGTTCACAACGTCAGCAGCGTTCTGGGAGGATTTGGGAATTGCGGTAACAAAGTTGAACGCGGTGGTCTCCATGTACTTACAGGTACCGTCGGAGCCCTGAAGAGCGGTGATGTAGTCCAGGTCGTCCCAGGTGACACCGTGGTTCTCCATCAGAGCGGGAACCGCGTAGTCGCCCAGAGCACGGTTGGCGGCGCAGACGATCACCTTACCGGCGGAGAACTTTTCCTTCAGGGTCGTCTCATTGTTGACAGCCCAGTCGGGGTCGATGAGGCCTTCGGACTGCAGCTTCGCCATGAAGTCCAGCAGAGCGGGGAAGTTCTCATGCTCGCTCATGTGAATAACCTTGCCGTCCACGACCATCCAGTCGGCGTAAATACCAAACGCGGAGGTGATGGTCTTGGGCACGGCCCAGGCCTCGTTGGCCTCGGAAGCCTGATAGAAGGGGCCGGCGCAGATGATGTACTGATCGCCGTAGTAGTTCTTCAGGGTGACCAGCATATCGTAGAACTCGTCGATGGTGGTGGGCATCTTCTCAATGCCGGCGGCCTTGGTCAGGTCGGTACGGACCGTGAAGAAGTTGGCGATTTCGTGGGAAGCGGGGTACATATAGGGAACAGCGTAGATGTGGCCGTCATCGCCGCGCAGAGCGTCCCACACCTCAGGGGAATGACCGGAGTTCAGAATGTCCTGGCCGTAAACATCCAGCAGATCGTCCAGCGGAGTCAGCGCACCCTGGGAAACCAGCTGACGGAACTGGTTCATGCTGATGTTGATGGCATCGTAGTCAGCGCCGCCGGAAATGTCCATGATCAGCTTCTCATTGGCGTTCTCGGAAGGCAGCATATAGTACTCAACCTTATATCCGGTGGACTGCTCAATGATGTCAGCGCCGATGTTGTCGTTGGGGTCGAATGCGGTGTTGTAGCCCAGACGCTTCAGGGTCACATTGCCGGGGCCCTTCAGCTCGGGAACATTCGCGGCAGGCTTCTCGTCTGCCTTGTCGCCGGAAGCAGGAGCCTGAGTCGCTTCGGGCTTACTTTCGGGTTTGGTTTCCGTGGTGGTCTTACTGCCGCATGCTGCCATGCTCAGAATCATGACCAGACAGAGGAACAATGCGAGTGCCTTTTTCATTTCGAGATCTCCTTTACTGATGGATTTGGACTTTCGTCCGGTTATTATTTATACTGCACCGTGCAGTAAAATACGGGTTATCCCTTCACAGAGCCAATGGTAATGCCCTTGATCAGGAAGCGCTGTACGAGGGGGTACAGCAGGACAATGGGAATGATGGAAAGCGTAACCGCAGAGGCGGTAATGCCTTCGGCTGTGATGTTGACGGACAGGCCGGTGTGTACACCCTCACCGGTATAGCCGCCGCTGGCCAGATTCTCCAGGAAGGAGGAGCCGCTGTTAATCAGGTCATACAGATAAACCTGCAGGGTCTTCATGCTGGTGGACTGAACGTACATCATGGCGTGGAAATAGTTGTTCCAGTAATTGATGGCGTACAGCAACGTGACGGTTGCGATAACCGGGGTGGACATGGGAATGACAATTCTGGTCAGAACCGTGAAGTCACCCGCACCGTCAATGCGCGCGGATTCCTCGACAGTCTCCGGCAGGCCCTCAAAATAGTTCTTGATGATGAACATGTTGAACTGCACAATGGCAAAGGGCAGGATCATCGCGGCGTAGGTATCCAGAATGCCCAGCATCTGAACGACCATGTACGCCGGAACGATGCCGCCGAAGAACACCATGGAGAAAACGTACAGCAGTGTAACGACCTTGCGGCCCTTGAAGCTCGGCTTGGAAAGCGGATACGCGGTGGTGATACTGACGATTACGGAAATCAGCGTACCCACCGAGGTGACAATCAAAGAATTCTTCAGCGCCTGGAAGAACTGTGTTTCAAACAGGATGTACTCCATGGTCTCCAGCTGGAAACCCCGGGGCCAGAACCAGACGGAGCCGGAAGCCACGTAGGTACCGCCGCTGATGGATTTGCTGGCCACATGCAGACAGGGCAGAATTGCGATCAGCGCGAAGATGGTCATCAGGACATAAGCGAAGCCGGTGACAAACTTCTCGGAGGCATCCATTGCGATGCCCTTGCTTTTAACCTTCTTAGCCATAATTTGTCACCCTCCTTACCAAATACTGCGGCCGAGGGTCTTCTTGCTGACGGTGTTGGCACCCACAATCAGGATGAAGGCCACAACTGCGTTGAACAAGCCCAGCGCAGTTGCCAGGGAGAAGTCTGCCTGACCCAGGCCGATGCGGTAGACGTAAGTCTCAATGATATCTGCAACATCGTAAACCGGGGGGCTGTAGAAAACCAGAACCTGCTCGAAGCCGGTGGTGAGAATGTAACCGACTTTCAGAATCAGCATCAGCACGATAGTGGGAAGAAGGCCGGGCAGGGTGATGCTCCAGATCTGATGGAACTTGTTGGCGCCGTCCACCTTGGCCGCTTCGTACAGCGTAACATCAATGCCGGTTATGGCAGCCAGGTAGATCACGGTGTTGTAGCCAACTTCCTTCCAACCCTCCGTAAAGATGAGGACACTTCGGAAAATACCTTGATCTCCGAAGAAATTAATCCGTTCACCGCCCAGAGAAGTAATCAGCAAGTTAATGATGCCGTAGGAGCCAAGCAGGGAGTAGAAAATACCGAAGATCAAAACCCAGGAGAAGAAGTAGGGCACATAGATCATGGTCTGGCACAGCTTCCGATAGAAGGCGTTGCGAATCTCGTTGAGCAAAATGGCGCATAAGATGGGGATCGGAAACAGCCACAGAATCTTCAGGAAGTTGATTGCAAGCGTATTGCGCAGAACCTTTGCAAACTGGGAGCTTGCGAACAGCTTTTTGAAGTGCCTCAGTCCCACCCATTGGCTGGCGGTAATTGCCTTCCAGGGTGTCTCCGCCGCAAAGATTTTGTAGTTCTTAAAGGCGATCTGCAGGCCCCACAACGGGAGCAGCTTGTAGATAAACAGGAAAAACAGACCAGGAACCAGCATCAGATAGAGCACCCAGTGCTGCCGCAGGTAACTGCCCAAGCTGCGCATCTTTCTGGAAAACGCAGAGCCCTGGGTAGGGTCCACTCGGTTTACCAGAGAGTTCTGAGGAGGTGTGGACATTTCTTTCACTCCTTTGCTTGCTTCAGATTTCAGAAATCTTTCATGATTACATTTTAACGCCTTGTGAACATATAGTAAATATTTCAAACTTTCGATTTGATGTCCAAACTTTCAAAATTTTTGTATGTTTTGAATTGCTTATCATGAATTGATATTTCTATTTTTGTTTATTTTGCACAGTTTTTATCCATAATTTTCATTCAAGTGCCCATTCCCCCACCCGTCCGGAACGGTAATATGGCACCAGATTGCATACTGCGGAACAAATGAACACTACCGGATATAGCGCCTTTCCACACCGCCCGGTAAATTGTTGTTTGAAGATTTCAAACGCACTTCGTCCTTACTGTAGGGGAGCCATTCATGGCTCCCGTGATGCAGTACGTTTTCGCCGAAATGCGGAGGATATCGGATCATTTCACCGCCGGGAGCCATGAATGGCTCCCCTACAGTGTTATTCCGACATTTCCAAAACTGATCTGCAAACAACAATTTGCCATAATACCATTTAAGCTGACAAACGCAGATCAGTACACACGCACCTCAAAAATACGGGCATCCGGATCGCCGTTGGTGGCGTGAACCGTGATGTTTACCCGATCCGCTCTGACGGTGCGGGGCAGGTCCAGAACATTCAGGCGCTGGTGGTTTCCTTCGACCTTGCGGCTCCAAACGAGATCCTCACCGCAGCAGGCGGTAACCGTGTAATCCTTCAGAAGCCGTGCCGCCACACCGACAGCCTCCTTTTCAATGAAGGCGGAGGAAACGGAGATGCAGCGCTCGTCGGACAGGTCGGGGTCCAGTGTCAGCCGTACCTGCCTGAGCTCAATGGGCTCGTCCCAGCGCAGGGTCAGGGTCTGGCCCTGACCGATGCCCTCCGAAACCCACAGGTTGGTATCGCCGTCCTCTTCTGTTCGGGCAATGCCGCTGATGACTTTCACCGCCTCATACCCTTTCCTTTCGGAGGTTGCGGTAACCGCGGCCCTGCGCGCATGGTCGGCAGGGTCGGTGTTTCGCTGGCCCGGGATATAGCAGTCGTTCTTCAGCAGCTCCTGCTGAAGCTCCCGGATATGGCGCTCGCCGAAGGCCTTGGGCGACAGCCCCAGCTTGACCGCCATGGCTGCCGCGGTGCCGGCGGCTTCTCCGCCGACGGCGCAGGTGGCCATGACACGGGTGGAGCCCATGGCCAGCTTGGAGGCGGAGATATTGCGGCCCGCCATCATCAGGTTGGAAATGGTGCTGGAGCAGTAGCAGCCGTAGGGAATGGTGTACAGACCGTCCACATTGCGGACAATGGAGGGATTGATCCCCTTGGCATCAAAACCGCCCGCAACATGCTCATCCATAGGCCATCCGCCATAGGCAACCGCATCGGCATGGCGGCTGTTTGCCAGAATATCCTCCGCGGTCAGGATGTAGTTGCCCATCAGGCGGCGGCTTTCCCGGGTACCGGGCATATTGCCCACCCATACAAGGTCGTAGTTTTCGGCGCCGTGGGACATTTCCGCTTCCTCGCCCTTTTCGTTGATGTAGCGGTGAGGCTGATTCTTGATATGGTCCCACACGCCGTAGATCAGGCGGTACAGCTCCCAACGGATGTCCTCTGCCTGGGCAATGACATCATTCCAGTTTCCGCCCAGCTCAATCCACCAGAAGCCGGACTTGACATCGTATTTTTCCAGCAGCTTGTCGGGATAGTCGTGGTAATCCACATCGTAGGGCAGGTAGATCACCTTCTCGTCATCGTGGTATGTAACCGCGTTGAAGTGGGTGCGGCCCACAAAATCACTCTCATCCAGGGTCATGGCCCAGTCCGGCTTGATAAACTTCACGGGATGACCCTTGTCCTCGGCAACGTAGTACAGCGTGTTGCCCATGGTCTCCCCGTCGCATTCCTCCGGCGCGGCCTTCTCATTGTAAACCTTCCTGCTCTCACGGCCGATGGCGTATTCCGCTCCGGCGAAATAGCCCAGCGTGCCGTTGCCGGTGCAGTCCATATAGATCTCACCCTCAAGCTGAAAGCGCTTTTCGGTGGTCATCTGATAGCAGTCCACCCACTGGATCTTCTTGCCGTCGGAATGGACGGTTTCCATGGTGGTATTCAGATATACGGTCAGATTTTTTTCTTTTTTGGCAGCGCCCCATAGCACAGCATCCCACACGGAGTAGTTATAGCTGTCGTTCAGATATTTGTTTTCCAGCAGCAGCTCCATCAGAATGCCGGTCTCCGAGGCATTTTTCTTGCCCCAGTGGCAGGATGCGCCGGAGATATGCATTCTCATTTCTGAGCTGGCATTGCCGCCGAAAACAGGCCGGTCCTGCACCAGCACGGTCCTGACACCCTGACGGGCGGAAGCAATTGCCGCGCACAGGCCGCTCATACCGCCGCCGATGATAACCACATCAAAGTGCTGCCGAATGCCGGGGTTCTGAGACGGTGCGGGGATTTCATGAATGAATCGTTCCATACTCCGTTCCTTTCTTCCGTGTCAGAATGGTTTGCATTATTCGTTGGGGTACTTATCGGCAGCATCGGGGCTGGTTTCCAGCATAACACCGTCGGAACGCAGAATACTGCGAACCTCCGCAACGTTAACCTGTCCGGGGTCAACACCCTTCTCCACAGCCAGCGCCGCACCGACACCGGCAGCCTGCCCCATGGCCATCAGCGGCGGCATCACCCGCAGAGAGGACATTGCCACCGCATCCATGGAGCCGCAGCGGCCGGCGAACATAAGATTCGCAATATCGCTGGAGACGGTGGAGCCGTAGGGAATGCCGTAGGGCATCACCTTCTTGACGATGGTGCTGGCACCGTCGCCGTCGTGGATGTCGATGATATAGGAACCGATGCCGATGGTGGTCTCGTCAATGACACCGTTCAGCAGATCCTCTTCCGTCAGTGTATCGATGCCGTGGAACCGGCGGGATTCCCGAACACCCAGGAAGGGATAGAAGCGAACCAGCCGGGCATTTTCAAAGCCTGGCAGATACTGGCGCAGCACTTCAATCAGCTTCAGATTCTGGATGTGCCCGTCGATGGTGGCCTTGGTCAGATCCCGGACATCGCTGCCGTTGATGCCCATATGCCGGGTGCAGTTGAGATTGATGCGCCCGGGCGTCAGGGTCTGAATGGAAATCAGCGTATCCCGGTCTACGGGCAGGATGCCCTTTTCCTTCAGCTCGGTAAACAGCTTGCGGAAGGCCACAATGACATGGTGGTCGGGATTGGAGCGGTAGTAGGCCGCGTCATAACCGGGTCCCACCTCAATGGTAGATGCGAGAACAGTCTGTTCCGGGTCCTCCTCCAGACACTGGATGACCCTGGCCTCGTCCACGCCCTCGATGGTGCACATCAGCGTGGGCGGCTGCAGCTTACCACTGCCCTTCTGTCCCATTTCGAAGGTCGCTCCGGCCATATAGCCCACATCGCCGTCACCGGTGGCATCAATAAAGACCTTTGCCTCCACTTCCATTTTGCGGCCCTTGCCGAACAGGGTCACGGACAGGAGGCGGCCGTTTTCCACATTGGTATCAATCACCTGCGTGTAAAGCAGGATTTCCACACCGGCTTCCATGCACTTTTCAAAAGCCACGACCTTGAACACTTCGTCATTATAGATCGTTACGGAGTCATGCATGGGGCACCAATGGTGGGGGCTGCAGGCATCCCTTTCCACCAGCGCGTCCACCAGCTCCTGGGCGATGCCGCGGATCACCTGATTTCCGTACCTGTCCAGATAGCCCAGCAGCGGCAGACCGATGGTCAGGTTTCCGCCGAGATAGCCGTTCTTTTCAACCAGCAGCACCTTTGCGCCATGACGGGCTGCGGCGATTGCGGCGGGAATACCGCCGGGACCTCCGCCAATCACGACTACATCATACCGAAGGGTTTCCAGTTTCATATGCAACCTCCTGTTTTCTGTCAATTTATATTCGATGATTTATCCGATAGGTATTTGTAGACATTTTACATATTCATGTTAGCTCTTAGAATTCTTTTCGTCAATATTCCTAATTTTCGATTTGATGCTCAAATGTATTATTTGAAGGGCGCGGTATTGACAATTGTGGGAGCCAATGATTATATTAAATCAGGACAATTTCCTGCTCCTTACGCGGGCGTTGCAAGTATGGGAGGGATACCATGTACAAAGCAATCATTATCGATGACGAGGAAACCGTGCGTTCCGGTCTGCTGGAGCATTTCGACTGGATCATGCACGGCGTTCAGATCATCGCGGAGTTTCCGGACTGCGCGAAGGCATACGATTTCATTCAGGTCAACTCCGTAGATCTGGTGGTCACAGATGTCATCACACCCTACATGGATGGCATCACCCTGGCCAAAAAGCTGCGTGCGGAGTTCCCCGCCATCCAAATCGTATTTATCAGCGGCCACGCCGATGTGCAGCTGCTGCGCGAAGCGCTCAAAACCGATGCCATCGACTACATTCTCAAATCCGTTGACTTAAACGAGCTGTCCGCCACCATCTCCCGGGTGGTAAAGCTGCTGGATGCCCGAAACGCGGAAAGCAAACGGGTCAGCTCCATGGAAACCCGGCTGCACGAGCTGATGCCCATATACCGGGAGCAGGTATTGCAGACCCTTCTGACCGATGACGCGGATCTGGTCAGCATGTCCTATCTGGGACTGAATCTGGATTTGTCCGCCCGCTATGTGTGCATGGTCCTTCGCCTGGTGCGAAAATGGGTTGTCGTAAAGAACATGACCGGCCCGGAGCGCTTGGCTCTGGGTATGGAAATTGAGCGGATCGCCGGGGAGGCTCTTGAGGCCGTTCCCGGAAGCTTCCTGTTCAAAAACCGAACCTCGGAGTATGTCATCATTCTGCGGTGCGAAGCCCCGGATTATGAGCAGGATGTGCTGGAGGTTTCGGGACGGATTCAAAAGGGGTTGCTGGACCAGCTGGATGTAGAGACAGCCATCGGCATCAGCGAGCCCGCGCTGCCATCCGCTTTTCCCAGCGCCTTCGCCGAAGCCTGCGAGGCCCTGGAGCAGCGCTACTATCTGGCGGAGGATTCTTCCATCGCCGTTACCAAATATGCGGAGGTGCAGGATCAGAAAGCAGCCCGGGACCTGGCGGAAAAGCAGCTGCCGGAGGCGATTCTCAGCGGCCAGGTTTCTCAGGTCCGTGATGTACTGAACCGTGCGTTTTCCTACATTCGCTCCCTTTCGGAGGAGGACCAGGACAATTTCATGCTGTTTTTGCTGCTGCTTCCTGCCCGTGCCGTGTCCGGGCTGAAGGCACAGCCCGGCAGCCCCTACCGGAACCAGCGCAAGCTGGTGGAGCATTGGCTGAACTGCCCTTCCCATGTGGAGCAGGAGCAATTCCTCCTTCAGATCATGACCGAATCCACGGAAATCCTGCTGGATACCGGGGAACCGGGCACCAGCACCATCATCCGTCAGATCAAATCCATCATCGATGAGCAGTATATGGAGCAGATTTCCGTATCCAGCCTTGCGGCGCAGGTGCATCTGACCCCCACCTATCTTTGCGTTCTGTTCAAGCAGGCTACCGGAAAAACCATCAACGAATATCTGACCAACGAGCGAATCCGGCACGCCAAGCAGCTGCTGCGGGATCCCTCCGTCCGCCTGTACGATATCTGCTATCAGGTAGGCTACCTCTCCCCCAGCTATTTCTCCAAGCTGTTCAAGAAGCAGACCGGTATGCCCCCCGGAGAGTACCGCTTCCTGGTTCAGAATGAAAACTACAAAGGAAGCTCCGACTAGCTGACCGGCCACGGACAACCCCTGCCCACGAAAGGATGACGCCTATGCCCTTCAAATGGTCACTCACGCCTTCCATCCGGGATAAAATACTGAAACGGACAGGTGTCAAAGGCGTTTGGACCCGAAACTTATCCATCATGGTGATGCTGGTGACCCTATCGCTGGTTTGTATTCTCGTGCTCCTGAGACTGTCCACCAAGTATTTGGAAGAGGATATCAACCGCAGTCTGCAGCACGGTGTGGAGCAGCGGCAAATCAATATCGACTTCCGTCTGCGCAGTATGCAGCAGCTGGACGAAAACCTGATCAGCATGATCTATCCCTACACCCATTCGGATGCCGGTCTTTCCGAACAGTTTACGGAATACACGGAGCTGAACGCGATTTTGTCCACATACACCGCCCATGAGGATATCGCCAATGTGCGGCTGTATCTGCCTGACGTTAAGATCTACAGCCACCAGGCCGACACCTATTATCCGCTGAGCGCGCTCAAGGATGTGCCGGGTGTGAAGAACCCTGCCTACTTCCGGCAGATTGGTATTCAATGGCTGGAAACCCATTTGGCCGCTCTGAGCAAGAGTCCCCGCGGCAACCCGGAATATGCCGAGGTTCTGACCATCACCCACACCATACGCCACCGCAGTGACTACGATGCTCTGGCCTGTGTGCTGATGCTGGACATAGAAGCCACCAAATTTGACGAAATCATCGCGGCGGACGATGCCATGGACTGTACAGGGTATCTGGTCAATGCGGGGGGCATCTGCCTTGCCTCCCCGGATCACAGTCTGATCCGGCAAACCGTAATCGAACCGGAACTGATGGAGCGGATGCGGGAGGATACATCCGGCAGTCTGTCCGATGCCGGACGGATATATGTTTTCCGGAAACTGGACTACAATGACTGGTTTGTGGTTATGAACTACCCGGCAGATATCCTCTCCGTTTCCAACAGCACACAGGGAAACGCCATGTATGTTCTGATCACCGTTATGCTGATTATTTCCCTGACACTGGTATTCATTCTGGCTTATAACTATACAATCAGTGCCACTGTGTCCCGCATCAATTCAACGCTGGATGTGCTGAACACCGGCGATAACGGCATCCCGGAGGAGATACCGCAGTTACCGAACCCGCTGCACCAGCTGGAGCGGAACGCCGACCAAATCGTCCTGACCGTAAAGGACCTGATGGAAAGCAAATACCGGGATCAGATCACCATCGCGGAATCCCAGATGAAGTCCCTGCAGGCTCAGATCAAGCCGCATTTTCTTTACAACACCCTGGACATCATCAAATGGATGATTCTGGATCAGAAAAACGACGAAGCCGCCCAGATGGTCAATACCCTGTCCAAATATCTGCGCCAGAGTATCAACAAAGGCCCCGGCATCATCCCCCTGAAGGACGAGCTGGAGCTGTCCAGGAATTATGTTTCCATTATGCAAACCCGATTCAAAAACCGCTTTACCGTCCATTATGAGATTGAGGATACCGTGCTGGAATACCCGATCCCCAAGCTGTCGCTGCAACCGCTGCTGGAAAACGCGCTGCTTCACGGTCTGGTCTATTGCGAAAAGCCGGACAAAGAGCTGTCTGTGCGCGCATGGGTCGCTGACGGCAGTGTCCACATCGAGATTGAGGACAACGGCAGCGGTATGAACGAGGATACCCTCCGGGCTCTGAAGGACGGAACAATCGGCTATGGCCTCAGCAATGTGCGCAAACGTCTTGCCATCTTCAGCAAAGGCGCCGGAGCGTTTGAAATCTTTTCCCGGGAAGGCTTTGGTACCTGCATCGCCATCTCCATTCCGGCGGGCATCTCCGAAGCTCCGCCGAATACTCCCTGACCCCCCATACCCCATCGGGCAGTTTCACCTGTCCGATGGGTATATTTTTGTTTATTTTGCTATATTCATGTCCATTTATTCGATTGATTTTGGTAACGCCATACAAATCAGTCATTGACAAACAAAGAAAACCCTTGTACATTACCCGTAGAATACCCGGAAAGCGTTCCACAATGAAAACAATCTCGAAAGGATGATATTGTTATGAAACAGGTAACTTTGGTCTCCGCCGAAACCTTTGAAATCAGCGAAGTCCCCATGGCGGAATACGGCCCGAAGCAGGCACTGCTGAAGGTCAAATCCGTCGGCATCTGCGGTTCGGACATTCACGCGTACTATGGCAAGCATCCCTTTATCTCCTTCCCTGTGGTTCAGGGCCACGAGGCTACCGGCGAAGTGGTCGCCGTCGGCGCGGAGGTCCGGAATCTGAAGATCGGCGACCGTGTACTTCTGCGTCCCCAGAAGGTATGCGGCAAGTGCCGTATGTGCCGTGAGGGCCGCTACAACATCTGCAAAACACTGGATGTCTACGGCTGCCAGGCCCCCGGAGCCAGCTGCGACTACTACGCGGCGGATGAGGATCTGCTCTACAAGCTGCCGGACAATGTAGGCTATGATGTTGGCACCGTGATTGAGCCTCTGGCTGTGGGTGTTGGTGCCGTCCGCCGCCCCGGCGGTGTGGAGGGCAAGAATGTGCTGGTGATCGGTGCCGGTACCATCGGCAATGTGGTCATGCAGAGTGCCAAGGCCCTTGGCGCCAACAAGGTAATCATCTCCGACGTTTCCGACTACAAGCTGTCCATGGCCAAGGAATGCGGTGCCGATGTGACCGTCAATGTGAAAAACGAAAAGTTGGAGGATGTCCTGGTCCGTGAATTCGGAGAGGACGGCATCGATGTATGCTTTGAGTGCAGCGCCAACGGCGGCGCACTGAATCAGATTCTGCGCTGCGGCCGCAAAGGGATGCAGTTCGTGATTGTCGCCGTCTACGGTCACAAGCCCGAGATCGAGATGGGGCTGGTTCAGGACCGGGAATATGAAATCTACGGTACACTGATGTATCGGCACGAGGATTACATGACCGCCATCCGGCTGGTGGCCGAAGAAAAGGTCAATCTGCAGGCCCTGATCTCCAAAGAATTCCCGCTGGAGCAGGTCAGCGAAGCCTATAAATACATCGAGCAGAACCGTGACAGTGTCCAGAAAGTGATTCTGAACGTGTAACGGGAGGAAAGCAATGAAATACGGTATCTACTACGCCTATTGGGAAAAGGAATGGGGCGGTCAATTCGTTCCCTACGTTGAAAAATGCAAACGACTGGGCTTTGATGTGCTGGAGGTTGCCTGCGGCGCGTTCCATCTGGAGGATGACCGTTTCTTCCGCGAGCTGCGCGCTGCTGCCGATGCCAACGGCATGATTCTGACCGGCGGATACGGTCCCCGTCCCGAGCACAATCTGGCGAGCCGTGATGAAGCCGCTGTGGAAAAGACCTTTGATTTCTATGCCGATATTTTCCGCAAGATGGAGATTGCCGGCATCGACCGCATCGGCGGCGCCCTGTACTCCTACTGGCCCGTGGATTTCAGCGCCCCCATGGACAAACCGGGCGACACCGCCCGCTCCATCGCCCGGATGCAGCGTCTGGCCGACATGGCTGCCGACCACGGCATCATGCTTTGCATGGAATCTCTGAACCGCTTTGAAGGCTACATGATCAACGAAGCCTACGAAGCCATCGATTACGTCAAGGCGGTTGACCGCCCCAATGTCAAGGTCATGCTGGACACCTTCCACATGAATATCGAGGAGGACTCTCTCACGGATGCCATCCGTCAGGCGGGGCCGCTGCTGGGACATTTCCATGTGGGGGAAGCAAACCGCCGCTGTCCGCGGCCCGGCGGCCGTTTCGACTGGGCCGAAATCGGTCAAGCCCTGAAGCAGATCAATTACGGCGGCTATGTGGTAATGGAGCCCTTTGTCACCATGGGCGGTCAGGTGGGCAAGGACATTTCCATCTGGCGCGATCTGTCCCACGGTGCCACCGAAGAACGGCTGGATCAGGATGCCGCCGCTTCCGTTGCCTATCTGCGTAAGGTCATGGGATAACTTAAGGCAGCACCGCACAATGGGTGCTGCGGGCTTCGGCGGATCTTTTGCCCCAATCGTGCAGTATGAAAAATGGGAAATACATCCAGTATTTCCGCATTTTCCATACTTTCGCCTGGGTCAAAATCTCTCGCCGAATCTCCTTGCCCCATTATGCGGTGTTGCCTTAATAAACTCCAACCGAAAAACGGAGGATCCCGAAACCGGGATCCTCCGTTGGCTTTGCGGGTTGTATTTTGCGGCACTCAGATATCAACGCCCCAGCTTATCAGTTTCTCACGCATTGCGGAAATGTCCACATCGTGAACACTGATCCCGTCTCGGGCGCACATTGCGGCGGCCAGCCCAGCGGCCTGACCCAGGCACATGATAGGTGCCTGAACGCGGATGGATGCGGAAGCAATCTGGTCGGCAGACAGGCAGCGGCTTGGAACGATCAGGTTGTCAAAACCGGGAACCACCAGGCAGCGGTAAGGAATGTACGCCGCATCCTCCAAAAACGTGCAGCGCTGCTGAGAGTCATTGGCGCTGTGGATGTCGATGGGGTGGGCGCTGCGGGCGATGGAATCCTCAAAATGAACCCGGTTGAGGTATTCCTCGCCGGTCAGGATATGGGCGCCCCGGATATGCCTTGTCTCGCGGGTGCCGCAAACGGGTGCGGTGTAAGCCAGGTAGCAATTCTGAAATACGGGGTCCAGGCGGCGGAAATACTCCGTCAGCACATAGGCATCCTCCCGAAGCCTGCACTCCGCGGCAGTGGCATCCAGGTGGTTGGTCATATCCGCGAAGGTACGGGTCGCGTTGACCAATACAAAGCCGTCATGCATAATGTGGCAGAACCAGGGGCCGCCGAATTGAGGAACCTCCTCGGTCTTTGCCAGCTCTCTCAGCGCTCTCTGGAGGGGAACATGGTGCATATTGACACCCTGCAAATTGTGGTGCGCCACCGGCAGATTGTCCGTATCCACACCGCCGAGGCAGAAGATCAGGGATGCGGGCTGCAGAGGCTGGTCTCCGGCCTCCTGCATGGGCACATGCATCATGGCGCAGATGGCGCCGTCGCCGGTGGCATCAATGACATACCTTGTCTCAAGCGCCTTTGGCCCGCTGCGGGTGTCCATGATCACATGAGTCAGGTGACCGTTTTCATAGCTGCAGCCGGTGACGGTGGCGTGGTAGTGCAGCTGGACACCTGCTTCCAGCAGCATCCGCTGGGCAGTCAGCTTGTAGACTTCCGGGTCATGGGCCACATTGCCCAGGGGCTTTTCCACCTGCGCGCCGCCCATTGCCTCCATTCTGTTCACAAATTCCCAGGGGATCCCGCCGCAGACCAGTTTATTGTTATAGGTAAAGACACTGATGGGCAGCACCAATCCGGCTGTTGCCATACCGCCGGGAAAGCCGAACTGCTCAATCATGGCGGTTCTTGCACCGTTTCGGGCCGATGCCACAGCCGCAATCCAGCCGGCAGGGCCGCCGCCGCAGACGACCACATCGTAGCTGCCGATGACGGGGACTTCACGGGTTTGGGTGATTTTATCCATGTTACTCAGCGCTCCTTTGTTGTAGGCTGCATTCATTGTAACATTTGCATTTATTTTTTCAAGCAATGTTCCTCATTTTTGTAAAAATGAGACAGAATCGAAAAAAGCCGCATCCGCTTCGTTTCCCATACCTCAACCGTCATTTCCGTATCTTCAGCTCCGGGCGAAGCTCTTTATATTTTTGTTTCCAATCCTCCGTAATTCGGAAGGAATCGCAGATTTTCTGGATGGCTTTGCCGTTGATGTTATACTTCAAATTGTTTTCCCGGAACCATTCATACACCGCTTCCGGCTCAAAGATCGCCAGCTCCGCAATGAGCCAGCCCTCGGCCATCTGGACATAGTAGGCTTCATCATCATGCATCAGCGGCAGGAGCCGCGCTGCATGTCCCCTGCCCAACCGGGAGATAAACAGCACATACCCCCAGCGGCGGATGAAGGGGTCGTCCGCGTGGATGTAATCCTGTGCATACCCCAGCGCAGAATCAAAATCCAGATCCGCCACGTAGGAGATGAGCTGGTCGGTATGCCACCAGTCGGAAAAGAGCAGATTCTCATGGATGAAT